>JADGIS010000186.1 GCA_015233825.1 Erysipelotrichaceae bacterium RD49 | reverse complement strand
CATAAATTATAGGAGATTTGATTTAGAACCCAAAACCAATGCTTTATATAAAGTCGATATTACTGATCTCTTAAAAGCGAAGAGCTAAATTCGTCGTGTAGTACCACTTTTTTGTTTATCTCAGGATTAAAGCCCTGATCGTCAACCCCAAACGACTCCATGTTTTAGCAACGGGTGAAGAGTATATTCTGAAGAAAAATCGAGCCCATTCCAACTAAGAAAAGCCAAAAAAGCATCGCGCCGAATAAAACAGAATAGGGTACGATGCTTTTTAAGTGGGTTGTCGTTTGAAAATTGTTGAAAATCAGCTTAACGTCCAACCATTTTCGTCATGGTAGATCATCAAATGCGTCATGCCGCCATCGACTACATGTTTTCACCAGTGATGAATCCAGCTTTGTCACTGGCTAAAAATAAAGCGAGTTCGGCAATATCTTCTGGTTTACAAACCCGGCCGGCTGGATGCTGCTCCACATCGGGCCCTTCATACGTTCGACCTTTGGTTTCAATCCATCCCGGCGAGATCGAATTAACCCGGACTTTCGGCCCCAGAGAAGCAGCCAGGGCATGTGTCAGACTGGAGATGGCTCCTTTAGCAGCGGCATACGTTTCGGACTCAGGCATACTCATTCGATCGCGAGATGAAGAAATATTGAGAATCGAGGATCCCTCTTCAAAATATGGTTCAAATAATTTTGCCAGATAGAAGTGAGCGGCTGCTCCAACCGCTAAGGCATTTATCATATCGCCATAATTTGCGCTGTGAATGCCTTTAAAGCGTGGCAGAGCATTGTTGATCAGAAGATTTACCTTTCCTTCACGCTCGATTACATACTTTGCAAATTCTTCAAGCGTTTTAGGATTGGACAAATCGCCTTGAAACGTGCAAGGCTGCTTGAGGTCAATGGTATAGACTTTTGCACCGGCTTCTTCAAATTTTTGGGCCATGCAGGCCCCAATTCCACTGGCTGCACCAGTAATCACAACAACTTGGTCTTGAAACGACATCTTGTTTTTTCCTTTCTGGAGAATCTGTGATGACTAAGAGAACGAACCTGAATTTGGAAGTTCAATCCACTTGGAAAGCATTAGGATTTCTCTTCGGGAACAGGAATGACTTTGAGATCTGTTCGCCGGATCTTCCAAAACGGAGAGCGTTTGCGAATGCGGGCTACCTCTTCGGGATCGATTTCATAAATCAGGTTTCCTGGCTCACTGCCAAGCTGGGCTAAGACCTGACCATCCGGTGAGACGATCATCGAGTGACCGTAACTGGTGTAGCTGCCATAATCGGCTTTGGCTGGATTGACAGCAGCAATGAAAACTTGGTTTTCCATGGCACGAGTCTGGAAAAGCGGCTTCCAGTGTTTTTGGCCAACCTGTTCATTGAAGCCGCAGACAGCCGCAATCAAAAAGCAGTCCTGCGCAATTAAGCGATAGGTTTCACAAAAGCGGTTGTCATAACAGATCAAAACGCCAAGATTGCCCCAAGGAGTCGCTACTTTACATAGTGAATTTCCAGAGGTAAAGACATCTTTTTCATAGTAGGAGTGTTTCGCCGTATGCACTTCTAATAAATGGGTTTTGGCGGTAATAGCAGCAACTTCTCCATTTGAGTTGATGATTGCACAAGCGTTATAGAGCTTGCCCTCATTTTGATAGGGAAGACTGCCGGCAACAATCCAGATGTTGAGCCGTTTTGCTTCTTTTTGAAGAGCCTCCAGCATAAAATCCCATTCATCCTGGTGTTCGAGGATTTTCCGGTTGATAAATGGTGTATTCCAAAGCTCTGGCAGGATCAACAAATCGGCATTGCCTTCTGTTGCAGCTGACTCCAGCTGAATAAGCACCTGTTGTAAATTTTCTTCTTTCTTATCGCCAACCAATGGCTGAATGAGTCCAATGATCATAGTTTTGTCCTTTGCTTTGCATACGAATATGGGTCTGCACTTTTTCTTATTTTACCGAAGATAAACAGAAGGAAGTCTTTTAGGGGGCTGATATTGATTGATCTCTGTCTTCTTGCATCGTCTACCACCAATCGGGTTCGTCGTCAAAATCATCGTCATCGTCATCATCCTCTGGTGTTGGTCCATAAATTTCGTCATGACACTCCTGACACATACCGTAGGGATAATCCCAAGACAGCTTTTTGCCGCAGTATTTACAAGTTCTGCCTTCAGAAGGTTGAAGAAGAAGATCCGCAACCGTATAGGCAATTTCATGCCGCTTGTATTGAGCGTATTCTTGTTCGGAGGTGGATTCTGACATCCGGGCATATTGACTATATAAATCCCACAACGCAAACAGAGTGGTCAAATTCTCAATATTGTTATGACTCAGAGCATTTTCATAGCGGCGATAATGTTCCGGTCGCATCGTTTGGATATCTTTGCCAATACCAGCTTTCATCAATGCAATCCAATATTCATGCAGAACAGGGTTTTCAAAATTGAAGGTCATCGTACTAAAAACGGCCGCCAGATTTTCGTTTTCTAAATATTGCTCTGCTTCTTTAGCTTTCAAAATATCTTCGGACACATTTTGCTGGACGAATGCGGAATCGATTTTGCTCTCCATTTTCCAAAGCTCTAGTTTTTCCGATAAACGGCCTGGCATGGCATATAAAAAACGTGGTGGTCCAACAACTGGTAGTTTCGAGTTATCTGATTTGCGTTTTAAATATTCACGCAGTTTCTTCTTCTGTCCTTTGCTCTGGTGTGGGAGGCAAAAAATGCCGTTCTCATAGATTCCATAGCGGCCGGCCCGGCCTGCAACTTGTGCAATTTCACTGGGGTAAAGAGAGCGACGACTATGACCATCGTATTTTTCACTCTCCAGAAAGACAATCCGCTCAATCGGAAGATTCATCCCCATACCAATGCAGTCGGTAGCGACCAGTACCGGTGCCTGGCCAGAAGAAAAACGCTTTGCTTCCAGCTGTTTGGTCTCATACGGCAGAGACCCAAACAACTTAGCACAGATAAACCCTTTTTCTTCCAGCTCAGCAGCGACCGCAAATACCGCTGATTTAGAAAAGACGATATAAGCGTCTCCTGGCTGCGGATGGTCGAGACCTGGTGATGGCTGTTGAATAAGCGGCGTCATTCGCTCATGCTCAACGATCTCAAAGCTGTCCTTACAGCTTTCAATTAGGGAAACCAGGGTCTGTAAACCTTCGGGAGCTGTGCATAAATGAAGCTCGTGGGCCTGCAGACCAAGGATGGCTTCTGTCCAATAACCGCCGCGGTCTAAGTCAAAAATCATTTGGCATTCATCGATGACTGCTACATCGTAAACGAAATCGAGATCGGACATCTCAACCGTCGAAGAGACATGAGTAGCTTGATTATCGATATTTTGTTCTTCACCGGTGATGAGCGAAGCATGAAGACCGCTTTCTTGAAGATCGGTATACGCCTGGGCGGCTAAAAGACGTAATGGTGCACAATAAATGCCGGTTTCTGCGCTTTTTAAAGCTTGAATGGCTTGATAGGTTTTGCCAGAATTTGTCATACCCACATGAATCACCACACGCCGGAACATCGATCTAGCCTTTGAATACTGGTCCGGCAAAGCGGGTTGACTGGCTAATTTGGGGACCAGCGTTTGTTTAAGCGTATTCCAGCGTCTCCAGGCTTCTTTATAGCGCGGATTGGACTGCAGATCGGCTAAAATGTCTTGATCACTGTACTCAGGATAGGAATATAAACAATTATGGTCAAAGCAGAGCTCAGTGCATCGCAGCTCTTCATCAGCCTGTTCTAAAAAGAAATCCCGTTCTGAGTCTTTGAGACCCACTTCAACAGCGGCATCTGTCATCAGCTGAGCCCAGAACTCTAAAGCATCAAGATAAATTGGCATCGTTCCACCACATTCTTCGTCTAACTCAAATGCATTACGAATACAGCTAATGATCTCAGTGGCGTTAGCAGGAGACATATCCAACAATTCTTCATCATTTTTCGAATAACGGCGATAGTGTGAATTTGCCATCTGGATGTTATATTCTTCAAACCGTTTGATATATTTAGGAATATTTTTAGCTCGGACAACACTTCGATACATTTCAAGTCTTTGATTGTCAGCAAGAACATCAATACAGTTTGTTAAAAACTGATCAAATAGATCAGTATCAAGCATTGCTTTGATGATGTCACAAGAGTCTTTATGAGAAAGTTCTTTCAACTCACGCTGATAGTCTATATCAGCCCATGTACAAGCTTGGACGATCTTTTGAGCCCGCTTATTCTTTAAGCACTTAAGAATAGATAATTGTTCTTCGATGGCCAGCTGTTTCCAGTAAGCTAATACCGCTTTATCTTCCACAACTGAATGGGTATTGGTAGCATGGTTGGTAACCATTCGGTTCAGGACTGTATTTCTAAAGCCTGGAATTTGTTGGAAATGGCTCATATTTACTTTGGCAATTGCTTCCTGGATAGCCATTTGGCGTTTTTGCTTCAGATTTTCAGCGTACTCTTCAAGCGACTTTCTGGACTCAAGAACGCTTCTGGCAATATTAGCTAGCTGCTGTTTTGTTGCTTCAAAATCGAAGTTCAAATTTTTGATCAAAGAATTCACTTTGTTTCTCCCTATTTTTGTATGACCATGCATCTGTCTCTTATACACATCT
>JADGIS010000185.1 GCA_015233825.1 Erysipelotrichaceae bacterium RD49 | reverse complement strand
TGTATGGATTGTTCGTCTGGGGTAAGACTCTTCCATCCTACGGGAGATCTTTTTTGTTTTCCATATTTCTTTTTGACATATCAAATTCAGCCATCAACCCAATCCCACCAATTTTTTCAGAGACCCATTTAAACGAGAAGAAATTGACTCCTGGAGATCTTGTGAACGTTCAGCTGTAAAATCGACTGAAAAAACGGTTGAGCTTTCCATCCTCGAAGCCTCACTCGAAGAAGTATGGCATGAATTTGCTCCTGGAGCTTGAACAGGTCCTTGACAACCCGTTAAGGTAACCCAAAGAGCCAGACTCAAAATCAAATGGCCAAAGGATCGTATTTTGAGGATCGTATTTTGGAAATGCATATTGATGTTCCTTCTATGAAAAAGAGAATTTCGAAAATATAGAGATAGAAAAACCAAAGACAGCCGGGAATTCCCGGCTGTCTGGTTTTTATTTATCGTCTTCAGTTGACTTGTTTTTGCGGCCAGTACTTTTCAGTGTCAGGATATAGGTTCCATCTTCTGGAAATTCACTGGTATCTTTTGGGTCAGCGATGATTTCAAGCTCACAAGGATAGCCTTTGGCCTCCAGCGCTTTAATCAGGCCTTCCTTCCCCATTTTCTTCACAATGCGGATTCCGCATGCGCAGTTGGCGTACTGGTCCAAGCATGAAAAGATCCATTGAGGAATCTGTGTTGTTGCCATCTGTAGTCCTCACTTCCTGTGTTGTAATCTTACTCGACTTTTCTCAATCTGTGGTCAAATATGATTTATTTCTGGAGGATTTCAAGAATTTTTGGATAGTAGTCGTAACGGCCGTCAATCACGCGCAAAGCATCCTGGGCAATATTTTTTGCACGCTGCAGATCAAATGGTTCATAGACATGAGCAAAGCGGTAATAGATCTGGTCTTTGAGCTGGTTTTCACGCAGAACATAGCCATATCCGCTGTTACCGTTCTGGTAGTCGCCATGTTTGATATACAGGTCAGCGATATCCATTAAAGTCCGGTTCTGGAGGTGTACCAGATCATCAAACTGGGCCATGACGCCATAGATGAATCCTTCATAGTATTTTACATCGTTATACTGCCAGCCTGGAAGGATGGTGTAAGCAACCGTCATGAAACGATCAACCAGTTTGTCAAGATCGGCTGGGATGGCTTCGCTTACTTCTTCGAGGGTATGCAGGTTGTGATGCTGGGCATAAACAAGAACCTGGCGAACATCGTCAAGCAGGTCTTTGTAGATTGCAGAGTCATTCATACCTTCATTGATCAGGATACGGTCAACATCGGTGCTGATCTTTTTAGCCAGTGCCACATTGTCAGCAGCTTTGTTTGGAAGGGTAGCGGCAATGCGGCGGCATAAGAACGGAATGACGGTTGTATCAAAGCCATCGACTTCGAATGTGAATTTCTTGTTAGCTTTCTTGGCTTCATCCAGATATTTGGCAATCTGTTCATCGATGTCCAATGCATGCGTCAGTTCCTGTTTCAAACCTTCAAGATCAAGATTCAAACCAAGGGCCTGGGCCATTTCAAGCAGGGTATAGTCATCTAAAGTGCTGTAGAATGTATTCTTTTCTTCTTCAGAAGTTTGTGGCTTGCCAGCCAGAGGAGCAGTTTTGGCCTTGGCAGCCAGTGCTTTGCGGCTTTCCATAGCGGCTTTCTTTTCAACCTCTTTCACAACGGTTTCATAAGGAGTTCCTGGAACTTCCTTGATCAGCTGCTGAAGTCTGGTTTCAGCTTTAGCTTCTTTCATAATATCGCTGGCAATTTTCTTGCCGGCTGCAGAAGCGGAAACAGCTTTTGCTTTCTTGGATGGTTTTTTATAGAGTTTGGCAGCTTTTGCCCCACCAGCTTTGGAACGGGCTGCCAGATTTTTCTGGGCACAGCCTTCAGCAAAGGCTTTTGCAGCCAGAACCTGGCGGCTTAACTGTTCAGGGGTATAGGGAGCGTCTTGATTGGCATCCACAGCTTCAATATATTTTTGACCGGCAATCTCTTCGGCTTGTAATGTTGTGAATGCTTCCTTAATTTCAGCTGGCGTCTGGTTCGATTGTTCGATAATGTCAGCCTCTTTTGCTTTAGCAGCCGCAGCAGCCTGGGCCGGCGTTTCTTTGACTGCTTTTTTATCTGGTTTTTTTGCGGCTTTTTTAGCTGGTTTGACTTCTGCAGGTTCATAAGGCTTAACCTGGTCAACAGCTTCAATATATTTCTGACCAGCAGCATCTTCAGCTTTCAAAGTGTTGAATGCTTCTTTGATCTGTTCAGGAGTCTGGTTGGATTGGGCGACCAGTTCATCCTTTTTTGCTGCAGCGGCTTCTTTTGCGGTTTCTTTCGACGCTTTAGCTGTTTTTTTAGCAGCCTTTTTTGCTGGGGCTTTTGCTGCTGGTTTTACTTCTACAGGTTCATAGGGTTTAACCTGGTCAACGGCTTCAATATATTTTTCGCCGTCAATGGCTTCAGCATTTAAAGTGCTGAGGGCTTCTTTAATTTCGGCTGGCGTCTGGTTCGATCCAGCTAAAACTTCTGCCTCTTTTGCTTTGGCAGCAGCGGCAGCCTGCGCTGGCGTTTCCTTTACCGCTTTTTCCGGAGCAGCCTTTGGAGCGGCTGGCTCTTCTTTTTTAGGTTCATAAGGCTTCACTTGGTCAACGGCTTCAATATATTTTTCACCGTCAATTGCCTCAGCATTTAAAGTGCTGAGGGCTTCTTTAATTTCGGCTGGCGTCTGGTTCGATCCAGCTAAAACTTCTGCCTCTTTTGCGGCTTGAACCTGAGCGGCTGTTAATTTCTTTTCAGTAGTTTTGCTTGCTTTATTTGCAGAAGCAGTCTTAGCGGCTGCGGTTTTCTTAGTTGTTGCTTTTTTGATCGCAGTTTTTTTGGCAGCAGCTTTTTTGGCTGGAGCTGTTGCATCTGCTTTGACATCAGCTGTTTTCTTTGGTGACATGAATAAACCTCCTGTCTGTCTTTATAAGTATAGCATTCTTCCCACTTTCCTCATGAATAAATACTGATTTCGCCATAGGGTGCGGGCACGATTGACAAGGTCATTTTTTAATCTTCTTTTAAATTGATTGCCTATACTTGAATCAGTGCTTAGAAAAGAATTCTATCTCATATTGCGTTTTATCGCATATTTCAAATAGAAAGGACCCAAAATCAGACTATGGCAAATAACATTCCACCTCGTGTACCCAAGCGCAGAAACTCTTCCCGCAACGGTACAATCATCGGCATTAGTGCTGCAATTGGCATTTCTGCTGTATTATTGTCAGGAGTTGCCGGTTATGCAGGCGCTTCCTATGCGATTGATCAAAAACAGAGCAACTCCGTTTCAACAACAATCCCGAATTCAAACTCATCCTTTAATAATGGAAATACCAACATTACTGTAATGGATGTTTCGGATACGGTTGCGAAGCTGCGGCCCTCTGTTGTAGAAATTTCTACAGAATCCGTCACCAGCGGCAATTCCATTTTTGGACAATACGTTTCGCAGGGAGCTGGCAGCGGCGTCATCCTTTCTGAGGATGGATATATTGTCACCAATAACCATGTGGTGAATGGTGCAAGTTCCATGACCGTCAAAACATACGACGGCCAGGAGTATCCAGCCACTTTAGTCGGCACGGATCCGCAGACCGATGTAGCCGTCATCAAAATTGATGCCACAGGGCTGACTCCAGCTGTTGTTGGCAGCTCGGACGATATCCGTGTCGGCCAAGCCGCCATTGCAATCGGCAACCCGTTAGGATCTCTTGGCGGAACCGTTACAACCGGCATCATCTCCGCGGTTGGCCGTGAAATTACAATTGATAACGAAACCATGACACTGCTGCAAACCGATGCTGCCATCAACCCCGGAAACTCGGGTGGTGGTTTGTTCGATGTCAACGGCCAATTGATTGGTATCGTCAACGCCAAACAATCCGATACCGGCATTGAGGGACTGGGCTTTGCGATTCCCATCTCGGATGTGACTTCCGTCATCGATGACTTAGTCAAGAATGGCAAAGTCACTTCCCGCCCCGTTTTGAATGTCTCTTTGCAGCAAGTCCAGGATTCCCAATATTATGGGCAGAACCGAACAATGGAACCGGGCGTCTATATTGTTCAGATCGTTGAAGGCGGCACAGCGGATTTAGCTGGGCTGCAGATTGGAGACCGCATTATCTCCTTTGACGGTCAGGATGTAACCAACAGCACCGAAGTCAAGCAGATTTTGAAAAAGCATCATGTCGGCGATGTCGTGAATATGGTTATCGACCGCAATGGTGAAACCATGGAAATCGAAGTCGAACTGAAAGGCTCGGCCTCTGAGTGAACCTCCCCGCCCAAACGAACAAATGCATCAGCATCTGTCCTAAAAAAGAACCTTTAAAATGGTCCATTTGGACGGGGCTTCAGGAGCCGAAACGGATGTGGTCGTGTGAACCGAAGTTCAAAAACGGACATTTCCTGTTCAAAAATGCCATCACGTCCCAGTAGTCCAGAGCCTGTTCACCGGCTCATACCCGAAAGGGCTGATGTCTGCCTTAACTGACCAGTTTTGCCTCTGGCAAGCTGGTCTTTTTTGCCTGAGTCAGACATTTTGTTTTGAATTGCCTGCTTTGATGCGGATGAGGATTGGATTCGCCATACATCAGCTTCGAAGTTTACCATCTCTGGAGTAAACAGCTCAGGAAACAGCTTGCGTCCGATATTCGCTGCACCATTCAAGTCAGCATTGATTCCCATTCCGTTTT
>JADGIS010000184.1 GCA_015233825.1 Erysipelotrichaceae bacterium RD49 | reverse complement strand
AATAGCATTATACAGAAACACTCTACAAAAACCAGCCCAGAATTAGCCGCCTAGAAACGCGGAAATTGTGGGGAGGGGGGCCTATACGCAATTTTGTGTTAGACCTGGGAGTAATTTACAGAATAAACAAGAATTCGGCAATTCCTGGCCACCCAAACTGCTTAGCAGTTCTGGATGGGGTATCCTTGCCTAACATGATGAATAGATCCTTGAGTGTCCCAGTCTATGTTGGCTGGGCTTTTTTTTGGCCAATGCTTTGAACACAGGTATCAAGCAGGCGGGCCAGCAGCCAAAACTGATGAATCCCTTTTCATGCGAATGTCAAGCAGGGTGAATGAAGTTAGGCAAAAAGGGATGAAAAAGTTTCATATTCCTGTAAGCTGTCCGATTTCCAAACAATCCAACTCGAAAGCGATGTTGAAGGCTTACAAAAGATCACAAAATGGCAATCAGTTTCTTTCTAAAGGATTACTGGGTAAAATAGGCCTGAATGTAAAAGGAGATTCTCTTATGAAAGGCATTATTCTTGCCGGCGGATCCGGAACCAGGCTTTATCCGTTGACGAAAGTCACTTCGAAGCAGCTTCTGCCTGTCTTCGACAAGCCGATGATTTACTACCCTATGTCGATTTTAATGGAAGCCGGCATTAAAGATATCATGATCATTTCAACACCCGAGGATACCCCCCGGTTTGAAGAACTATTAGGGGACGGCCACCAGTTTGGCTTAAACCTCAGCTATAAAGTCCAGCCTTCCCCCGACGGACTTGCTCAAGCATTCTTACTGGCCGATGAAGAAGGCTTTATCGGCGACGATTCCGTTGCCATGATTTTAGGCGACAACATTTTCCATGGCCATGGCTTGACCAAACGTTTGGTTGAGGCAGCCAACCGCAAAGATGGGGCAACGGTCTTTGGCTACTATGTCGAAGATCCAGAACGCTTTGGCGTGGTCGAATTCGATGAATCGGGCAAAGCCATTTCGCTGGAGGAAAAACCATCTGAGCCAAAATCCAACTATGCGGTAACTGGTTTGTATTTCTATGACAACGATGTGGTCAAACATGCCCGGAACCTGAAACCATCCGCCCGCGGCGAGCTGGAAATCACCGATTTGAACCGCATCTATCTTGATGAAGGCAAATTAAACGTGACTCTGCTTGGCGATGGCTTTACCTGGCTGGATACAGGAACGCATGAATCCCTGGTCGATGCGACGAATTTTGTCAAAACGGTCGAAGAACACCAGCACCGCAAAATTGCCTGCCTGGAAGAAATTGCCTTCCGCCAGGGCTGGATCAGCCTTGATCAGCTGAAAGATGCCTATGAAATCTATAAAAAGAACCAGTATGGTGCCTATCTCAAAAAGCTGATTGACCGTAAATATGTCGATAAACGGTCCTGAATCCCTTGAAATACCATAGAGAACCATATTGAGCCGATCAAAATTCCAAAGAATAAGCATATAAGATTGCCATAGGCATTTCTTTTGACAGAAATGTCATGGAGTAGAAAAGGAAAGTGTTTAAAAATGAAAGTTACTGAAACCGCAATTCCAGGCGTGCTGATCATTGACACAGATGTGTTCGGAGATCATCGCGGCTACTTTACCGAAACGTACTCCAAACCCAAATATGAAAAGATGGGCATCGATGTCGACTTCGTGCAGGACAACATGTCCTTCTCCGCAGCCGAAGGGACCGTTCGCGGACTGCATTGGCAAAATCCGCCCTATGCCCAATCCAAGCTGGTCTCTTGCACCAAGGGGCGCGTGATTGATGTGGCGGTCGACATTCGCAAAGGCTCGCCAACCTTTGGCAAATGGGTCAGCTGTGAGCTGAGTGAAGACAATCATCGCCAGTTCTTTATTCCACAGGGCTTTGCCCATGGCTTTTTAACCCTCAGCCCGGATGTTGAATTCCGCTATAAAGTCGACAATGTCTACAACAAAGAATCCGAAGGCGCCATCCGTTATGATGATCCGACGGTCAATGTCGACTGGGGGGCTTTATTAGACGGCCGCGAAGCGATTTTATCCGACAAAGACCGGATCGCTCCCGAACTGGCCGACAGCAACAACCAGTTCGTCTACGAAGAAATGATCAAGGACTAGTCCGGATTTCTTTTCCTTCGCAGCGACATGATTTGAAATTTTGCATCCTGATTCAGGATGTGTCTTAGAAAGCAGGAAAAATATGAAAATTTTAGTAACCGGCGGCGCTGGCTTTATCGGTGCCAACTTCGTGAACTACATGGTCAACGAACATCCGGAAGATGAAATCATCAACCTCGATTTGCTGACCTATGCCGGCAACCTTGAAAACCTCAAGGACGTTGAAAACAAGCCAAACTACAAATTCTACAAAGGCGACATCGCTGACCGCGAATTCATCTATGATCTGTTCGAAAAAGAAAGACCAGACGTTGTCGTTAACTTTGCGGCTGAATCCCACGTTGACCGTTCGATCGAAAACCCTGAAATCTTCGTTCGCACGAACGTTTTGGGAACGACAACCCTTTTGGATGCTTCCGTCAAATACGGTGTCAAAAGATTCCACCAGGTTTCCACCGATGAAGTATACGGCGACCTGCCATTAGACCGCCCGGATTTATTCTTCACCGAGGACACCCCAATCCACACCAGCTCCCCCTATTCTTCTTCCAAAGCAGCAGCTGACTTGTTTGTCCGTGCTTACAACCGTACCTTCGGTCTGCCCATCACGATTTCCTGCTGCTCCAACAACTATGGCCCTTACCAGTTCCCGGAAAAACTGATCCCCTTGATGATCTCCCGTGCGACTGCCGATGAATCGCTGCCGGTGTATGGCGATGGGGCCAACGTCCGTGACTGGTTATATGTTTTAGACCACTGCAAAGCCATCGATCTGATCTTACGCAAAGGTAAAGTCGGCGAAACTTACAACATCGGCGGCCACAACGAAAAAACAAACCTTGAAGTCGTGAAGACTGTCCTGAAGGCCGTAGACAAACCAGAATCTTTGATCACTTACGTTCAAGACCGCAAAGGCCATGACCGCCGTTATGCGATCGATCCAACCAAGATCGAAAACGAACTGGGCTGGGTACCCGAAGAAAACTTCGACACCGGCATTGCCAAAACCATCCAGTGGTATCTTGATAACGAAGACTGGTGGAAGAACATCCTGTCCGGTGACTACCAAAACTACTTCCAGAAAATGTACGTAGACAAGGGAAGAGTTTCGGAATAAGTCGTAGAACTTTCAAAAACGAAATGCCAGATCAAAAAGCTGGACGCTAGAATACAGTCAGGCTTTCCATTCTGCCTATCGTCAGATTCTGGCAAGCAGTTGTAAAAATAAAATGATAGAAAAAGATCAAGCAAACAGGAAAAGGCAACCCTGGAAAGACCTGGAATCAATCTCTAGAACAGAAGATTTGCCCTTTTGTTTATCTGATCTTTCAAAACTGAATCTTTCAATCTTCAATCAGCCGGATTCGGAATCTACCTTTCGGATCCGGTTTTTCAAAGGAGGAGCCCTATGAAAATCCTTGTAACCGGAGCCAAAGGCCAGCTCGGCAACGATGTATGTGTAGAAGCCAAAAAAAGAGGCTACGATCCTGTTGGTGTTGATGTGGCTGAAATGGACATCACCAACAAAGAACAAGTCGAAGAAGTCATTTCCCGCGGCGATTATGATGTCGTTGTCCATTGCGCAGCATGGACAGCGGTTGATAAAGCCGAAGAACCGGAACTGTTCGAAACGGTCGAAGCCGTGAATGCATTGGGAACCAAATACATCGCAGATGTCTGCCGCCAGCTCGACATTCCTTTAATGTACTTTTCCACTGACTATGTATTTGACGGTCAGGGAACGACCCCATGGGTGGAAGACGATGAAAAGAACCCATTAAACGTTTATGGATTGACTAAATCCGAAGGCGAAGACTACGTCTTGCAAAATCCCAAGAACTGGATTCTGCGGATCTCCTGGGTATTCGGTGCCAGCGGCCAGAATTTCATCCGTACCATGGTAAAGCTGGGCAAGACCAGAGATACGCTGACTGTTGTCGATGACCAGGTGGGTCTGCCCACTTACACCGTCGATTTGGCCAAACTCACTGTCGACATGATTGAAACCGATCAATACGGTACGTATAACGTCTGCAATACCGGCGATTACATCTCCTGGTATGATTTTGCTAAAGAAATCTTCAAACAGGCAGGCATGAACAAAGTCAAAGTCATCCCCGTTGGATCGGACCAGTACCCAGCCAAAGCCAAACGTCCAACCAACTCCCGCCTCAACCTGGGCAAGCTTTCCCAAGCCGGCTTCGAACAGCTTCCATCCTGGCAGGATGCCTTAGCCCGTTATCTTGAATACCTCAAGACCACTGGCGAATTAGAAGCTTAATCCAGCTTTACTGCTGTTGACTTTATAAACTTAAAAATCTCGAATCTCATTACGGGGGTTCGAGATTTTTTTTGAATGAGAAAAATCGGAAGTCTATTGCTGCACCTTCCGATTTTTGGCTCTTACACAATTGCAGTTTCTAACACTAATGACTATCTGAATTAGTTAACAAAAATAAATCCTATATTGAGTATAAATCTAATAACTTCCTCTAATGAAATGAATCTGGTCTTAGGTATAATTCATGAAAAGTTATCAGATTTTATTTGGATGGGTGTAGTGATAGTGAGAACCTCTTGCATTTTTGAGTTTCCACCATCTGACTTGATCAGTCATTCAACTTCTCGAATAGTAACATAAAACCTCCTTTCTTTATAAGTGAGGACTCTCATAAATTCGAAACACCTTTAGGTGTCGTGAGTTTTATATTTACCATTTTTCGTTTCTCCTACATTCCGAAGCGAAAAATGGTATTTTTTATTTGGATAAACATTAACTTTTTATTA
>JADGIS010000183.1 GCA_015233825.1 Erysipelotrichaceae bacterium RD49 | reverse complement strand
TGGATTGTTCGTCTCTGGTAAGACTCTTCCATCCTACGGGAGATCTTTTTTGTTTTCCATATTTCTTTTTTGACATATCAAATTCAGCCACCAACCCAATCCCACCAATTTTTTCAGAGACCCAAAATTTTAGTCAGATAGCTGCGGCTGATTCCCAGGGAGGAAGCGATATCTTCGATGGAAATATTTCGGGAATAGTTGTTTTCGATAAAGGCAATGGTTTCGCGAACGTAGTAGTCAGCCAAAGAATTGCTTTCGATCAAATCTGGAAGCCTGGCCGATTGGATGAAGGCTTCTAAAAACAAATACAAATGGCCGCTGATCAGGTAGGGTGAGGCTTTGGAGTGTTCCAGCAGGAACTGCATTTCAGAGATCATCGCATCCCGCTGAACATCGTCGGTACTTTGGTAGATCGGGTGGGATGGTGTCATCGAAGTCTGTTCAAGAGCCGGCATCACTTTGAGACCGTCAAATTCCAGCCAGATATACTCCCATGGATCTTCGCCATCCGCGTAATAGGTCGTCACGGTTTCCGGGTAAAGCAAAAAGCCTTGCCCGGCATGGAGCGAATAGCTTCGATTCTCGCCAGAAGCATCCGGGCTGATTAAAGTTCCTTTTCCCTTGAGGATATAGTGCAGTAAATAATGCCTTCTGGCGGCAGGCCCGAATAAATGCCCTGGGAGGCATTTTTCTTTGCCGCATTGATAAGCCGTTAAATCGACTGAGTTGAAATTTTCAAAAATTGTAAAGATTACGTTTTCTTTGCGATTGCCAGGGACTCCTTCCATGGGCAGGTTCTCCTTTCCAGGCTCACTCAATCCGATTAGGACAGGATCAGATCTTCATTGTGCGTTTCATCAAGTTCTCAAAAAACAAAAGCAGCCGTTTTGGCTGGGTAGCTGTCCCCTTTTACCTGCTTGCAATCTTTCAAAAACGCTCCTTTTTGGTTTTGAAATTCGTATAAGGCGGATTGGTTTTACAGTCGATAAAATGAATCAGTCATAGATGGATATAATTCGAATCAATCCAGTTTTTAAGATTCGTCTTTGAGGCTGGAGGAAAAATGGGATTTATAAATTTAAAATCCAACGGGTAGAAACCCCTTTCAGTGGATTTTATACCAAAATGGCGCCTTATTTTCTTTATTCGGGAGATAGTCGTCATTTTGGTATAAAAATGGCTGTTTTATCTCATTAACACGCCTATTGCGGAATGGTACGATTTGACCATCAAGAGAAAACGAAAGGAGAGCACAACATGAAACAAAAGAAAGTCTGGCCACTGCTGATGGCGGCAGCAATTGGTCTTTGTATGAGTGGATGCTCTGGCTCGCAAAGTGAGACGCGGGAAATTGAGATCCTCAACTACAAACCGGAAGCGATCGATACCATGCAGAAAATTGAAGACCGATTCAATGAAACCCATGATGATATCCACCTGACCATCTCATCCCCCAACCAGGCGATGACCATTCTCAAAACAAGACTGATCCGGGATGACGCACCTGATATTGTCGGAATTGGAGGAGACATTAACTATTCTAACTTCCTGGATGCCGATTTGTTTGAAGACATTTCCGATGTGGAAGCAGTCAGTGAAGCCAAAGACGGCTACATGGAAATTGAAAAATCACTGGAGCTGGTTCCAAAGGAAGGTGTCTATGCCTTGCCATTTGCGGCCAATGCTGCTGGAATCCTCTACAACAAAGACATGTTTGAAGAACACGGCTGGCAGATCCCGACCACTTGGGATGAATTCATTGAACTTTGCAAGACCATTCAAAGTGAGGGAATTACGCCGCTCTATTTCGGGTTTAAAGATACCTGGACCACGCTTGCGCCCTGGAATGCTCTGGCAGTTGAAACTGCAGAGGCGGATGTCTGCACAGAAGTCAGCAAAGGCGAAACCACCTTTGAAGCGGAGTATCAGGAAGCAGCGGAAAAAATCAAAGAAATGCTTCAGTATTGCGAGCCTAACCCGTTCGCCTATTCTTACAACGATGCTGCAATCGTGTTTGCGAATGGGCAGGCGGCAATGTGGCCGATTGGCAGCTATGCCATTCCCCAGATTCACTCGAACAATCCCGATCTGAATATCGATTCCATGGTTTTTCCAGGAACTGACACAGCCGATGAGCGGATTCTCAACTCTGGTGTTGATTTGCAGTTTTCCATCATGAAAGACTGCCCGGACAAAGAAGCCGCTCAAGAGGTGCTCAATTTCCTTTATTCGGATGAAATTGTCGACTTGTATCTTGCAGAACAGGGCGGGGTTTCTGCAAAAGAAGGCGACTTTGATATTCCATCCAACTTGAATGGCATGAAAGACTTCATCGAAAGTGGCAATGTGGCTGACTTCCATGACCATCATTACCCAAGTGAAATGGCAGTCGATGCCCTGATCCAGACTTATCTGCTTGATGATTCACCAAACTCTACAACAACTTTCCTGCAGAAATTTGATAAAGACTGGCAGCGGTATAATCGCGAACTCATCCGCCGCCTGCAAGAGGAAAACGCCGGTTAATTCCGGCAGGAGAAAACGTATGAAAAAGAAAAAACTTTCCAGAAAGGAACTCACTTACATTAAGATCCTTGTGCCGATCGTCCTTCTGTTTTTCTTGTTCAACACCTGGCCGATGCTCAATGGTTTCTTCTACTCATTTACCAATTACAAAGGCTACGGGACTTACCAAACCGTCGGATTGCAAAACTACATTGACCTGTTTCAAGATGAGCGGGTTTTGCACAGCTACTTATTCACCTTTAAATATGCAATCTGCGGAACGATTTTAGTCAATGTGATTTCTTTGGTCATGGCTTTGGGCCTGAATTCAAGAATCCGCTTTAAATCCGCTCTGCGCGGGGCTTATTTTGTCCCGAATATTCTGGGCGGCTTGATTATCGGCTATATCTTCAGTTTTATTTTCACCTATATCCTGCCGGCACTTGGCGAGATGTGGAATATTGGCTGGCTGAAAAACTCGATTCTCTCTTCTCCAACTTATGCTTGGATTGGCGTTTTGATTGTTGGTGTCTGGCAGGCTGTGGCCATGACCACGATTATCTATATTTCTGGACTGCAGACAGTTCCCGAAGATGTCTATGAGGCCAGCCGGGTAGATGGTGCTGGAAAATGGACTGAATTTTTCAAAGTGACCCTGCCATTGATTGTTCCCTTTGTGTCGATCAACCTGATTTTGACGACAAAGAACTTCATGATGGTTTTCGACCAGATCATGTCTTTAACCAGTGGCGGACCTGCCCAGTCTACCGAGTCCATTTCTTTCTTGATCTATAAAAACGGACTGGATGGCGGACAGTTTGGCTTCCAATGTGCCAACGCAGTGATCTTCTTTATTGTGATTGTCTTGTTCTCGGTTGTTCAGCAGCAGATTACAAGCAAGAAGGAGGAACAGCTCTAATGAAACGGTTTGCTCGAAAAGAAAAGCCAGCGAAAGAGTTTAAAGAGCATAAGAAAACCAACTGGGTTTTGACAACTGTTCTGGTTTTAGGAACATTAACGGTTTTCTTTCCTCTTTATATGACCCTTGTTATTGCCTTCAAACTGCCTAGTGAAATGACCAATGACGTCGCCGGTGCCTTAGCACTGCCGAAAACGTGGAGCTTTGCCAATTTTGCGGAAGCCATGCGGGTTACCGACTTCTGGAATTCGCTTGGAAATTCACTTCTGATTACCTTAACGACCATTGCCTTAAGTCTGGTTGTATATTCTTTGGCCGGTTATGTTTTAGGCCGCACCATGCAGAAGTACAAACTCAGCAAATGGATCTATCTCTACTTGATTTCCGGTATGTTTGTTCCATTCGCAATTCTGATGATGCCGCTGGTCAAAGAAACAGCGCAGATGCATCTTGGAAACCAGCTTGGCGTCATTCTGCTCTACTTGGTGTTCTATATGCCAATGAACACGATGCTGTATGCCGGTTATATGAAAAATATTCCGGTGGCTTTAGAAGAAGCCTGCGAAGTCGATGGAGCCACCACCTGGCAGACGTTCTGGCGCGTTATTTTCCCGATGATGAAACCGATGCACGCTACGGTAGCGATCTTGACTGCGTTGGGAACCTGGAATGATGTCATGACCCCGCTGGTCATTATGTCTGGAACCGGCATCAATACGCTGCCGATTGCCCAGCTCAACTTCCAGACTGCCTTTGGCACCAACTACAACCTGGCATTTGCTTCCTATACCATGTCTTTAATTCCAATTTTGTTGTTCTATGTTGTCTGCCAGAAACAGATTCTCAGCGGTGTAGCCAATGGCGCTGTCAAAGGATAATGACAAATGGCTAAAATTTAAAGCTCTTATACAATGCAGCTTATAGAGTATGGGCGGAATTGAGCTTTCGTCCCTACTCTTTCCTTATATATCTTTAGATCTTTTTTCCCAATCAATCTCTTCGTATTCTTTATGGAAAACCAGCTCGTCCGCTCTGATGAGCTGGTTTTCCATATTTACAGATAGGGGAGTTCATTCAATTTATAGCAATCCATGAATCCATAATATATGAGGAAAAAATGAAGTAAAAGGGATACAGGGACTGATATAAGCTATCTTTCATCAGGATACAGGGTCGTACACACTCGTAAATACTTTTTCATTACCTGTTTGACATTGGCTTCTAAATGCGGTATAAAGATGAAGCTGTTTTGAAAACACGAAAGAAATTCGGCAATCCAGGCTGAGAATTCTCTTTGGCTGGAATGGATTTTGATATGGATTTAGATTCGGTTTTCAAAATCAGCTTGTGAAATTCATTGAATAATTGCACAAAAATGCTTGACCCGGACTTGGTCCGGTATTATAGTATATGAGCGTTGAGAGAACGGCCGCCAAGGCCGAGTACTTCACGCCAATCATCTTTAGATATCGGTGAAACAATCGCTTGTGAAATGAATCAAAATATTTCACAAAAGTTGTTGACATCGGGTTCTACAGGTGATAAGATAAACAAGCCTTGTGAGTGATACAAATCACATCACAAATAGATGGCTCTTTGAAAACTCTGA
>JADGIS010000182.1 GCA_015233825.1 Erysipelotrichaceae bacterium RD49 | reverse complement strand
GGTTAGGAAAAGAAACTTGAATATTGGAAGAATAAACGGTAGAGTGCATATGGATCTCCTGTCTGTATGGATTGTTCGTCTGTGGTAAGACTCTTCCATCCTACGGGAGATCTTTTTTGTTTTCCATATTTCTTTTTTGACATATCAAATTCAGCCATCAACCCAATCCCACCAATTTTTTCAGAGACCCACAAAGTTTTCAGAGACCCACAAAGATAGTAAACAGCGCGACTTGGCAGATGAATCAAACTCTCAATGAAAAATATCAAGACACTACTTTCTCTTAGAACCAAAATTGTAAAGGCTGGCTGGTTAAAAAATAGGATTGCAAAAAATGAGGAACTTGCTTATGAAAAGAAAACTTGAAGGAACTTTATTCGCTTTATCCCTCCTGATGGCAGGATGTTTCTCCCAGCAAAAGAATATAACCGCGGACACTATGACAGAGCTGATCCATAAGCCGAAAGTTTCAATTCTGCTGGATGAAAAAACGCCAGTATGCGGACCCAATGCAGAGTTTGACAAGAACCCATCACAGGCTTCGATTATCATTGATCAACCATTGACGGAAACAGCCTCTCTGGTTTTTCGTTCTGAACTAGAACGAGCGAATGGGAAATGGCTTTGCAAGAGCATTGAAGACCGGATTGTGCAGCCAGCTGGCCAGAATGATGATTTGAACTGGAATAACCTGACCACCCATATCTGGGAAGGAATTGCTTTGGATCCTAATACAGAACTGAGCATCACTGTCACATTTGAACAAACAGATACGAAAGACTATTTCATCTCCAAATTTTATACGCTCAGTCTGGACGATTTGTTTGCCTGTGAAAATCCATTGGTAGAACAGCAGCTTGGAGAGCAGTTCAACGATAATGTGTATACGATGAATCCTTATATCAATTCAGAAACTTCCTATATTGAAAATTAGATCGAATTCGAAGATCTTTAAAACGGATTTATATAAAAGAGGCTTTAAAACAGGCAACTTCTTTAGCTGCTTTGTTTTAAAACCTCATTTTTCTTTTAGAGCCTAATACCGGCGTAGAACGAATATTGAAATGGCAAAAACAATAGCTGCTTATATCGTTAACATTCAAACTCAAATTTCTTTCTTGACAAGACGATACAGCCAATGATCCCAATCAATATCATTGCCCATATCCACCAAGGCAGCTGGCAGAAAAAGGAAACTGGCCGGAACAGAAAGTACAGGGCCATCAAGATGATAGTCAGCAGGATCAGCGAATCAGAAGTAAATCTGACAACCATACTGACGGCCATGCTCAGGCATGAAACCATAATGGTGAGAATAACCGTATAAGACAGATTCTGCAGGACGGCTTGGGTGCAGGGGAGAATCTGGCCGTTTTCAACAATCAGCAAAGGATCATTTCCGCAAAGACTGAACCCCGACAGCCATAGAAAGCCGCAAACCGCTGCCAGAAACAGGAAGGAAAGCCCTAGATTCAAGACCAGAAACGCGGTAAATAACTGTCCCTTTTTGTAAGGAAGAGCCAGCATCAATCTTGCTGATCCAGATTCATACATTCTTGCCCAGATCCAGACGCCGATCAGGCAGCAAATGGCAAGAATGATCAGCAGAAGGATTGAAAAAGAATGATCCATTTCCCAGACCAAGTAATCTGCACGAGCTCTCAAAGGATTGAATGGCTGTTTCCATCCTCTTTGCTTGTAAGACTGCGCGAGTGCAATCCGCTGTTCAAGTTCGGAAGCATCAAGTTCAAGTGCTCGCTGGCAAAATGCCGGATCCTGGACTGCCTTTAAATAAAAGGCGTTCTCTGTTTCAACAATCAACTCCTGGTTCTGCTTTGGATTTTTCCAGAACACTCGAAGCATTCCAAGATCGCTGAGCATAGATCCAATGTAGTTGTTCCAGTCGCTGATTTCGTCCTTATGCATTTCCATCCGAGTACTTTGATACCAGGATTCAATCTGCTGGGGCTGCTCTTCTTCCCACCTTCTGGCTGACTGTTCCTGAACAAGAGTTGCTCCAAGACTCAGGCAGACAGAAAGAAGGAGAAGCCAAAAGAGCTGCTTTTTTTCGACCTTCAGCCATGAAAGAATGATCCGGATCATTTTTGCTCACCATTTTGATCGCCATAGATCTGTTTGTAGAGACTTTCCAGATCACTTTCAATCCGGTAAACATCACGAATGCCAGCCTTTTGAGTCAGTTGTTTCAAAGTGGCTTCAAAAGTTTCGGTACCTGGAAAGATGGCTTCAAAATAAGAACCGGATTCTTTTTGGAGGAAGGGCTGGAGAATTCGGCTGGCTTCATCCGGTTGTGCCGCTTCGAATGCATAGGTATGAAACTGGTCCTTGATTTCATTTTTTGAGACTGAACGGATGATTTTCCCATCTTTGATAAATAGAAATCGGTCACAAATTTTTTCCAGATCCCCCAGTACATGACTGGTTACCAGCATGGAAACACCCTTTTGCTTCTGTTTTTCCAGCAGTCTGCGAAGATTAAAGGTGCTTTCCGGATCCAGTCCGTTTGTCGGTTCATCCAAAAGCAAAAGCTTAGGGTTTCCCAAAAGAGCCAGCCCGATGGCCAGCCGCTGCTTCATGCCGATTGAATACGTTCCGGTCCGCCTTTTTAAAGCTGAACCTAAATTGCAATAATCGAAGATTTCTTTTGTTTCTGCAGTATCTAAAGAGACGTTCTTATATCCCGCATACAGTTTGAAATGGTCCATGCCATTCATCCCCGGATAGAGAGCAGGATTTTCAATGCACATTCCCACGCTTTGCATCGCTTGAGAATGATCTTTTTCCACTTCATGGCCGGAAATATAAATAGCGCCTTCATCCTTTTTATAAGCAGTGGAGATGCATTTCATCAAGGATGACTTTCCGGACCCGTTAGGTCCAACAAGACCTACCGCTTCTCCGGGCTTAATCTGTAAATTTACATGATCCAGGATCTGCTTCTGTTTAATTCGTTTGGAAACTTGATCGATTAAAAGCAGATCCTTTTCTTTTTCCAGTGTCATTTTATTGGACATCCTTTCTTCCAACCATGCCGAAATCAAGTACAGTGAGTACAACCGTATAGATTGCCGCAGCCAGCAGCCAGATTCCCCATCCGACTCTAAACCCGCCATACAACAAATCCACAACGGAAGGCCAGAATGGCGGCAGAAGGTTCAGCCAGCTGAAATGAAATCTCTGCAGGCAAAGCAAGAGAATCCAGATGGCACAGAGAACCATGCTGGTATTGGGGCGGAAGAGAAAAGCGATTGAATAAACTGTCAAGCAGTCCATAAAGATCAATATAATCTGCAGTCCCAGAATGACCAGGCACCACTTCCAGCAAAACAGCCATTGAATCGTTCCTGGTAGATAACCAGCTCCTGGAAGGGTTGAACTGAAAAATGGCTCTGTCATGGTCCCGGATGCAAATAGATTCGAAGGCGCAATCCCGGTTTTCCAGATGGCTGGTTCAACAGGAACCAGCGTCAGCAGATCCTGCCATCCAAAACAGAATCCAGACAGCAGAAAGCCAAATAAAAAGGTCACCAAAAAAATGATCAATGCGGCCATAAACGAGGAGAGTACCTGAATCCAGAAAAACTTGCGGGAAGAAATTGGCAGTGTTTTGGAATAAAACAGGGAGCGGCTTCTGTAAAGTTCAATGGCATTCATCAAAAAGAAAGCAATAAAAACAACTGGCAAAAGAAAGCCGGACAGGTTGATCAGCGCAAAATAGTTGCGGCTGATCATACCTGGTCCTTTCGGATTAAAATCCGTCTGGACGGTTCCCGTATCCAGCTGCTGGAGAAGCCTTTCAATTTCTACTTTCAGGTTCTGAAAATACAAATGCCGGGGTTCTCTTAAATCCAGGTCAGCCTGCTGGTATTCAGAAAATATCTGATAATCAAGAAGCTTGAGATTCAGCCACGGAAGCTTTTGTGAATACTCCAGACAGAGATCAGGATCTCCGAGATCTTTGATGCCGCATTGAAAGGCCCAAAGCAGCTCAATTCTGACCATTGTCTGAGCCCATTTCGTATCCAGTTCGGATCTGGAAATTTGATTCTGCAAATACGCCTGGAAGTCTTTTTCGAAAGACGTCCAGATCTCTTCTTGCTGGTTAACCGCATCAAGCAGGATCGATTTTGCCTGGATATCTGCTTCGGTTCCATGCATTTTTACGGTGTCCAGTTCTGCTTTAGCCGTCGAGTAGGAATTGTCCAGCTGCCATGTGATGTTTCTGATGGTCTGATTGAAGTCACTGGCCGGGGCCAAAGCCGTCTGCGTGAAGGCAGCAGCGGTAAAGCAGACCAGTAGAAGAGCCAAAATAAAAGATGACCTCGATTTAAAAATCTTGATTGTCTCTTGATAACATTGCTTCAGCATCTTACACCTCCATTAGTTGAAATTTGGCTGCACGTTTACTTTTATTCAAGAGATTAGCTACAGGATCTTTTTAACGTATCCGTAAAGCAGCACCGACCCAGCAAGCGCGATAGAAACACAGTCAAATAACAAAAGCGATTTTAGATCGTACGTATAAAAACCAAGCAGAACGGCATTCATCACGCAGATTTCTATGACAAAGCAAAGTGCTGAAACAGCCAAAAACGAATTGTCTTTATCATTGGTAAGATACCTATTGCCGAATGAGCTGATCCCGACAAACAGGACAGCCCATACGATATAGCCCATGGGAATGCTTTCCTTTACAGTCTCATGGCTGGCAAAAATCGGAAGATAGGCCAAAATGGTCAACAAAGTCCAAACGATGGTTCTTTTCTTATTCATCTTATGATTCCTCCCAGGATATTTTTCTAATTCTTTGAACAAAACTATTCCTCACTCATGAATTGTTTTTATTTTCAGCGATCCTTTCTTGATTGATGATTTAATGTTCCTGAATAATTCATAGATTTTTTGGGTCTCTGAAAAAATTGGTGGGATTGGGTTGATGGCTGAATTTGGTATGTCAAAAAAGAAATATGGAAAACAAAAAAGATCTCCCGTAGGATGGAAGAGTCTTACCAGAGACGAACAATC
>JADGIS010000181.1 GCA_015233825.1 Erysipelotrichaceae bacterium RD49 | reverse complement strand
ATTTTTAGAGAAACAAATGAACGTAAATAGCAAATTGTTGTTTTATCTGAGGCGCCGTATACGGATCCGTACGTACGGTGCTGTGAGAGGGAGGCATGATACTAACTCATGTTCTCTCTACTCGATTATAAGACTTTTTGCAGGGATTTAAATCTCTAAAATCAGCTTTACAGTCCCATATCATTTATATTTTCTTAATCAATCGAAAAATGATCGACTTTTCTCCTTCTAATTTAAGCATCAATAATACCAAAATCAGGGAGAAGATATAACCTTATTCAGACAATTTTTGTCTGATTTCAAAAACGTATGTTCTTTATAAAATAAGTTTTCGAAATAGCTTAAAATCTTCAGGATCTAAGGGAAAATCGAAGATTCGATTATTCAAAATGTCATTGAGACGAAACACTAGAAGCCCAAAAGCAATATTTACTATATCTACTATAGGTACCGTGCTTTTATATCTTGATCTGTGTATTAACTTCAGAGATCCTGTGTAGGTAGAATGGTTCATCCCTACACAGGATCTGAAAAGTCATGTTTTTTCAAGATGAAAGCCAAATAAAATATACAAAACAAATTATTAGATATATTTATATATCATATAATAAGGGCATGGATTTTGTAGGTTGAAAAGGAGACGGGAATTCAGGTTTAATGGATTCTTTTCATGGCGAAGCTGTTGCCCAGGGCCTGAACATCCGGACGACAACGATTTATCCAGGAGCGATTCAAACCGAACTTCTCAATACCATCGCAAAGTCACCTGCCTGTTTTATTTCGGTTTAACCTATTCGCGATTCATTTAAAACCTGCTTTTCTTTCGCTGAACTGAAAAATGAAAAAGCAGAGATCCACGATCAAATAATCTAGATCTCTGCTTTTCTTATTGAATCTGCAAAAACGATATTTCTTAAAACCAGCGGCTGTCCAACTTTTTTTGGATTAAAAAGCTGCACAGGATTTCATTTCAAGTCTACTTCTGGTCAGTAGGATCGATGGTCCGATTGTCAATTTCTTTTTCTACTTCTGCATGATGAAGTTCATCATTGTGTTCAGCATGTTTAATCAAGCCGAATTTTTTGGACAGTTCCATGACAACAACCGGCAGGAAAATTAAGACAACCGCAATCGCATATAACTGCCAAGGCAGATACATGACATCAAATGCCGTCATAATGCCAGGAGTAAACAGAACAATGAGCATCAAGGCAACCGAAGCAGCTGCCGCCATATTGAGCGTTTTATTGGTGAATGGGCCAATCTTGAACAAGCTCTTTTCCGAGCGCATGTTGTAGGCTTGGATGATCTGCGAAAGGGCCAGAACCATAAAGCACATCGTGCGGCCGCCGGTTTCGAGGCCCGTCCAGGTTTCTCCGATTCTAAAAGCAACGATAGCCAGAAGACCAAACATAATTCCCTGGAGAATAATGCGGGTTCCAAAGCCATTGGCAAAAATACCCTGGTTTTTCGGTGTGGGTGCCAGCTTCATCACATCATCATCTACCGGTTCCATGCCTAACGCAATGGCTGGCAAGGAGTCAGTGGCCATGTTGATCCAAAGCAGCTGCATGGAAAGCAGAGCGGACTGCTTCCACAAAAGCATGACGAAGAAAACAACTAAAACTTCACCGATGTTGGTACCAAGCAAGTAGCCGACCACATCTTTGATATTGGCATAAATACCACGTCCTTCTTTGACGGCTGCGATAATGGTCGCAAAGTTGTCATCACTCAGCGTCATATCCGCAGCGCCTTTGGCAACGTCAGTACCTGTAACACCCATAGCAACACCAATATCCGCTGCTTTTAAGGCTGGTGCATCGTTGACACCATCACCTGTCATGGCAACAGTCTGGCCAAGGTTCTGCCAGGCTTTAACGATCCGGATTTTGTTTTCAGGCGAAACACGTGCATAAACCGAAATTTTTGGTGCTTCCTGCTCCAGCTCGCGGTCAGTCATCCTATCGACATCAGCACCCGTTACGGCTTTATCGCCAGGACGCAGGATGCCAAGCTTCTTGGCAATGGCAGAAGCGGTGACCACATGGTCTCCTGTAATCATAATGGTTCGGATGCCGGCTTTCTTGGCTTCAGCGACAGCTTTGGCTGCTTCTTCGCGCGGTGGGTCGATCATGCCGACCATTCCTAAGAAGGTCAAATCTTTTTCAATATTTTCACTGCTTAAATCGGTTGGCATGGAGTCAAATTCGCGCTTGGCAATGGCAATCACGCGCAGCGCGTTTTCTGACATCTGCTGGTTAATCTTCTTGGCCTCTTCCATGTTGCCGTGGGTAATTCTGGGCAGCATCTGGTCAAAGGCCCCTTTGGTAATCGCAACGTATTTATCCCCGATCTTATTGATGCTGGTCATCATCTTACGATCTGAGTCAAACGGCAAATCCGCAATCCGCGGGTATTCTTTATTTAATTCATCTTTTGGCATGCCATTGTTCTGGGCAGCCATAACAATTGAAGTTTCGGTTGGATCCCCGATATGAATCCATTTTTTGCCATCCCAGGTTACAGATCCATCGGAATCCAGAGTTCCATATTTCAATAATTCTTTGACGCCATCCGAGTTATTGGTCGTGATGTCTTCAACAACGTTAGAGCCATCCACATACGCTTCGGTTAAGGTCATCCGGTTCTGCGTCAGCGTTCCTGTTTTATCCGAGCAGATGACGGAAGCAGAACCTAATGTTTCCACCGCTGGCAGCTTGCGGATAATTGCATTTTTCTTCACCATCCGCTGTACACCAATCGAAAGAACGATGGTAACAATTGCGGGCAGCCCTTCAGGAATAGCCGAGACGGCTAACGAAACAGCAGTCATGAACAATTCAAGCGGATTCTGGCCATCGATCATACCGATGACGAAGATAATTGCGCAGCAGACAATCGCTAAAATACCCAGGTATTTTCCCAGCTGGTTGAGTTTTTGCTGGAGCGGAGTCATGGTTTCGTTTTCGTTATCAAGCAGGTTGGCGATTTTACCCATTTCGGTATCCATACCCGTGGCGGTAACAATGGCCATACCCGTACCATACGAAATCGTGCATCCAGAGTAGATCATATCCTTGCGATCCCCCAGCGGTGCGTTTTCTTCAATCACGGCAGTTGCATCTTTTTCAGCGGGTACACTTTCACCCGTCAGTGCGGATTCATCCGACTTCAAGGAAGAAGAGCGGACAAGTCGGGCATCAGCAGGCACAAAATCGCCAGCATCCAATCGAATCAGATCGCCGGGAACGAGATCTTTGGATTCGATCAGGATTTCCTTGCCATCGCGAATCACACGGGCCTTGGGAGCGGACAGCGACTGTAAAGCTTCCAGCGCTTTTTCCGCTTTATCTTCCTGGGCTACCCCCATTGCGGCGTTGATCACGACGATCAGAACAATCAAGAAAGGTTCAAACAACCCCTTGATCCCTTCATTGTTCATCAGCGATACCGTCAGCGAAATGGCTGCGGCGGCTAAAAGAATCAAAATCATCGGATCCTTAAATTGATCTAAGAACTTCGCGAACTTGGACTTCTTTTTCTTGGCCTTGAGCTGATTAGGCCCGTATTTGGTTAATCGGCTTCCAGCTTCTTTCTCACTCAGGCCTGTTGACACGTTGGTTTTCAACTCATCAGCGGTCTGGGTTACAGAGAGATTATGAAATTGCATCAAATTCCACCTTTCAATGTCCAAATTATAGCAGTCACAATCTCTCCATCTTGGTGGCAAGCCCATCTCGCTTGGACATGCACCCCAAGATGACCAAGCTTTCCGACAACTGTCAAGGATTCTGATTTTTGCTTAAAACAAAGCGTTATTTGATTGCTTTGACGGTTATTGAAACAGGAAAGCAGAATAGTCTGTGCTTACTCATGCCTGTTGGCTTGCTCTGTTGGCCAGCCTTCTGGATTGTTATTTGGACCGCTGCTTCAAAAGCGAATGACTATCCGCTTACGATTAAAAGATGAAATTTTACCGCCCGCGTTCGATAATAAGAGGGATAAGATGGAAATCGAAAAACAGCAAGCAACGTTTCTAGCGTGCCCAGCTGTTTGCTAATTTTATTTCGGAGGTAAACATGGAATATCGCAGATTTAACCACACGATTGTGGCCAGGTTAGATAAAGGCGAAGACATTCTTGGGCAAGTCAAAGTCATCGCCCAAGAAGAAAATATCGAATTGGCTACTGTCCAGGCTCTCGGAGCCGTTGATGATTTTACTGTTGGTGTCTTTGATACCAAAACGAAGGAATATCATGCCAACCATTTTGAAGGTTCTTATGAGATTGTCTCCTTAACAGGGACCATCAACACCATGCATGGCAAGTTCTACTCGCATCTGCACATGAGTGCTGGCAATGACAAAGGACAAGTTTTTGGCGGCCACTTGAACAAAGCCCATGTCAGTGCAACCTGCGAGATGATCATCACCGTGATCGAAGGCAAAGTAGATCGCGAATTCAGTGAAGAGATCGGCCTGAATTTATTCCGTTTCTTCTAGCTTGTTTTACAGACTGCTTTTGCTTACAGCTGTGTGCATGCAGAAAACGGCTGTTTTGACCACGAAGATAATGGATCAAAACAGCCGTTTTTTCTTACGCTTTTAAATTGTTAATTCTCTCATTACTCATTTACACTGTCTGGATAGCGGCTGGAAAACTGCTTTCCATAGGCACTGTAGCGGTAATTTACAAACGCCAGTCCCAGGCAGCCAAATAATACACTCATTGTGATAACGATAATTCCGGCGGTATGGCTGATCTTTCCAAGCAGAATGGCGATGATCATTCCCACAGTGATGGCGCAGATCCCTAACAGCAGGACTAAGTTGATTAAAAATCTTCTGTTGTTCATCGTTTTTCTCCTTTCCGATCGGTTTGATCGGATTTCCTATCATGAAATCGACAGGGTCCCTATCGAATATTAATACGTGAACTACTCGGTCATTGAATGGCCGAGCATCTAAAGAAAAGCAGAAACTCGTACCATGAAAACCGCTATATTGGAAAGACAAACCGTTTAATCCGATATGGAAATCAACAGTATTGTTCTCCTC
>JADGIS010000180.1 GCA_015233825.1 Erysipelotrichaceae bacterium RD49 | reverse complement strand
GGAATGACCGAATATGATAGTTGCACGGATACATTTTCGGAAGTTGACCATGCAGATCGGCGTCTTTCTGGCAGTCCACAATTTCCTGAACCACAAATACATACCATTTTTGGAGATACCTATCTTCTTCTTGAATTTATGAAAAAATGTGGTCTGATCAAGGTTTTTAGAACCGTTTTTTCAGAAAATGAGCTGTTTGAGAAAGTTATTGTCCATACTCTACATGATGTTTTATACGATCAGTTAAAAACAAAATGTAACGATTTTCTTACGGCCTCTTTTGTCTCCTATCTTTTTCAGGATCTTCCTGTCTCCTCCCTTCGGTCGGATTGCAGCTATTACTCTGAGATGGGGGATGACTCTTTACGCGTTCACTTTTTCAGAGAGTTTGTCAAGCTCATGGAAAAAGAGTCTCAGAAAGAGAATCCCTATATTCAATGTGCAAAAGAATTTGGAAAAGGCTGCTATGTAGATTCAACGCCTTTGCCTAACGAGATCCGCCGGTTAATGAGCAATGCCTATTGTTCTCATGGGACAGCGGGAAGCTGTCTTCAGACCAGAATGTTCCTGGTTCTGGATGATGAGACAGATTTACCAGCATGGTATGGGACAACCCCAGGGAATGTCCTCGATTTGAGTACAATTAACACCATTATTTCGGATACATATATCAGTGTAGGTGTTGAGGTTGATTCACTTGTTCTTGATGCTGGCTATTTAACCAAAGAGTTCCTAAAGTCCTATACTTTGGAACAATCCGGTAAAAAAACATTTAAAAAAGTGTTTATAGGCAAGTCGCCAAGAAAACGCGGATTCCATTTTCAGACGTTATATGAAGAAGTCAAGCCACTTTTATCAAATGCGAAATATGAGTTAATTAGAAATGGAAAGATATATTTCGCCTACAAGAAAAAACGAGAATACTTTGGTAATCCGTTATTCGCCTATATCTATCTTGATGAGTACAATGCCCTAAATGGTCATATTGCCTATATTGAAGAACATGAGACAGAGTACCAAAAGATGACAGATAAAGAGAAAAACTGGAATAAAGTTCAAAGCGGCTTCTTTATCTTGATATCTAACATTGACACCGATCCTGCGGAGATATTAGAAAGGTATATCACCCGAGTTGAGATTGAAAAGGTATTCAAAACGGGTAAGGATTATACCAGTCTTCTTCCATTAGCGAAGTGGACTAAGAAGAGAGTAGACGGCAAGTTGTTTAGCGAAATGATATCTACTCTGGTCATTTTGCTCCTGAGAAAGAAACTGATCCCTCAAGGATTGAGCCTCCCAGATTTCACTGGGAAGCCAAAATCACAGATGTGTTTTAAAAATGAGAATGGCCAGGCCATTATTGAAACACCAAATAAGCAAGTAAAAGAACTTTACCAAGCGTTAGACATAAAAATACCGGACTATATTAATCTTTCAGATTATCTTAGCCATATTACTGGCTGAAATAGGGTCCTACTTTTTGGTAGTTCTTAGGTTTATATTACATCATCATCTTCCCGGTAGGATAATTCAAACGGTTCGCCTTCGTCTCTTCACTTTTTGAATCTCGGAGACACTCTGGACAGCTTCCGTACAAGGAGTTCCAATCAAAATCTGTTCCTTTCCACGCAGTCGAAAAAAGAAGACGGAAGCCCTAGCAACGCAACGACTTCCATCTCCTTGAAGCTCCCTCTTTCGAGAGGATCATTTCAGCTTTTGAATATTTCTTTTATGCATGATATTGAGCTGACCAATCGTATCCTTCTTCTGGATAAATCAAGTTCAAAATTTTTTGCAAATCTGCATAGGTTTCAATCTTCCCCTTGACATTGTGCTCTTCTAATAAACGGTCAAGTTCGCCTCTACTGGCAACGATGTGTGTCCCTCCATGCTCTGCCTTTAAGGAAATTGATTCTAAGCCAGGTGTCAAAGCCAATGCCAGCAGGCTTTGTTTTTGGATCGTCTGATATTGCCAGTGATCCATTGAATCGTAGGAATTGTCTGGCAAGATCCAAACCCAATCCTTGGGATTATTGGTGTCTGCCCTAAGATCAGGACGCTCGCCAGGTTCTGCTGAACTCAAGGCTGGTGAAAATCTCCACATGCGTTCAATATCCGCTGAATTCCCGTTGGCATCTGGAAAAAAGTATCGACATTGTGCGGTGATAATTTCTCCATCTTGATAAATCACGTCTCCTTCAACTTCAACTGAATGAACCGGATTGGACAGGATCGCCATTTCCACAGGCTTTTGGTTTAACCAGCCGCTTCCTCCCAGAATAGAAAGCGAATATTCGCCTTCCCCTTTAGATGTGACAGACATTTTTGCAAATCCATTCCCTTCAGAAGCATTTCCCAATAAAAGAATGGTCTGCTGGTCAGATTTCGTTACTTTAGCGATTGTAATATTAGAGGCATGCAAGTGCGCCTGGTTCCAAAAAACAACCAATCCGCCTCCTGCCAAAAGCAAACACAGAACTGCCAAGCACCACACTACGACACGATTTCGGAAAAATTTTTTGTGGGTTGCAGATAAGGCCTCCTGCATCGGCAAATCAGGTGCTTCCAGCTCAGGTTCTGTTTCTTGAAGCACCTTGAATTGTTTCTGGCACTCTGGACAGTTTTGTAAGTGGGATTCAATCAGCGAAACAGAAGCCGGACTGGCAAGCTGCTCCACATAGAGCGGCAGCAAGTCGCGCACAATCTCACAGGTGGATTGATTTTGCTTCGCAGAAGATGGGTCATGAGAATTTAGATGTTCATTCATTGGGGTTCCTCCTGTTTGATAAGCCATAAGGCTTTGAGTTTTTCTTTGCCGCGGTAGTACATGACGCGGCTCCAAGTATCGGTTTTGCCTAAAATCTCACCAATTTCGCGAAAGCTCATCGAGCAGAAGGTCCGCAGATAAACGATTTCCCGAAATGGTTCCGGTAATTCATGAAGACAGCTGAAAATCCGCAGATCCCTCTTTGGCTCATTGGCAACCAGCAGATAATCCTCGGCCGATACGGACGATTTCTGCTTGCGAAGCGTATCGAGATAAAGATTTTTGGCAATTGAGCACAGCCAGGTTGAAAGAGAGCTTTCCTGGCGAAAAGTGTCGATCTTCATTGCTGCTTTTAGAAAGGTCTCTTGCATCAGATCTGCAGAAAGTTCTGGATTGCCGGAGAGTGAAAGAAGGTAATAGTAAACCTTTCTAGAGTAGCTGCTATAAAGGGACTCAAGATTCTGGTGCATGGCTTTTTCACTCCTTTCACTTCTATGACGAAGAAACCTTCTGTTTTGTTACAGAAAATCCAATAAGAATCTAAAATTTGTCTTCTTAAATATCACCCTGCTCATTCTCATTGATTTTTTGTCTCGCCAATTAAAAATAGAGCCAATAGATTTTGTCTAAAGGGTAAGAAACAGTTGAGATATTTAGGTATTATTAGTATTATCTTCCTGTATTAAACTCAAAGATGATTGATAAGGAAGACTAATATGATCAAATTGTCTGAACTTACAAAAGATAATTACACCACTGGCGAGGTGGGCCGAATGCTCAATCTCCATCCGAAGACTCCATACTTCTGGGCCCTTAGAGACGAAATTAAACACATCGTTGTAGAAGGACCCAAAAATAGATTTTTGATTCCAAAAGACGAAGTGATTCGTCTGCTCAAGACACATCAGCTCCTGCTGGAAGATGACTCTAGAAAAGACGTTATCTACGCCAGAGTCTCAAGCCATGGCCAAGCCAGGAATGGTGATTTGGACAGGCAGCTTGTTTTAGATCTGGAGCAAGCTTCTGCTTACGGATTAAAAGGGGTTGAACTGATTAAAGATATTGGCTCTGGATTGAACACCAGAAGAAAAGGACTGCTTAAACTTGTCGAAATGGTCCGTAATAATGAAGTAAGCAGAGTCTTTATCTCCCATAAGGATAGACTGACCAGATTTGGATTTGAATACCTGCAGTGGTTCTTTGAAGACCATCAGACAGAAATTGTTGTTTTGGAACCAGATGAAAATAAAAGTCCGCAGGAAGAACTCGTTGAAGATCTTCTTTCACTGATTGCTTCTTTTTCTGGAAGGCTGTATGGAATACGGGCAGGAGACAAGAAAAAACTTCGCCAAAAGATTGAGGAAATCCAGGAAGAGAAATGTTAAAATAAATCAAAGGGGTGATGAATATGATGACAACAATTGAAGTAAGACTTGATCCTAAGACTGCAAAAAAACTCATCGTTTTTGAAAAAGATGAAATCAAAAACTGGAGTCATATGGGACGGCTTGTCTGGCATCATATGAATCATCCTGAGCGTTCAACCTGCCCGCATGATGAATGGCTGAAGAAGAAATTTGGTATTAAAGAAAGAACTGCTAATTCGATTGTCCGGACAATTGCAGGACGAAGAGCTGCTTTGATGGAATTAAAGAAGACTGAGCTTTCTTCTCTGAAAGAAAAGCTGAAAAAGAAAAAAGAGAAGTACAAGAAGCGAATCAAAAAGCTGAATGCCCTCAAGAAAAAGGCAGCCCGAAATAAACTAAGCGAAGAAGAACTTGTTTCTTATCGAAGAGAAAAGACTGCTTTGCATGAAATGAAGCAAAGTATCGGCCGGATGGAGACCAAAAAGAAGAAACTGGAAAAAACCATCAAATCTGGAAAGCTGTCTTTATGTTTCGGCACTAAAAAACTCTTCAAAGCCCAGTACTTTCTTAAAGAAAATGGCTTCAAGAACCATAAGCAGTGGCGGCAGGCGTTTAGAAGAGCAAGAGACAGAATGATGGCTTATATCCCAAGAAGTGAAGAAACGTTTGGAAACCAGCAGTGCCATCTGGAAATGACAGATAAACCCAATACGTATATCCTGTCTGTTTTGCCTGGAAAATCAGCAGGTCCCAAAAAGAAAGATAAAGCCATCCAGGGAACTGTAAAATTCAACTACCGTCCAAATTCAGGTGAAACCAGATCTCATTATCTTGAAGAACTGGATCGGGAATTATTGAGACACAAAAATAAATCCTTTGATAGATGCGCCCGATAAAAGTGCAAACCAGTACCTCATGTTCATCAAGCACAGACAAAGAGCCATTGCTCTAGCGAATTGATTTATTCCTATTTTTGCCTGTAAGTTGATTGGTATAATAGTATTGTAC
>JADGIS010000017.1 GCA_015233825.1 Erysipelotrichaceae bacterium RD49 | reverse complement strand
CAAGACTGTAAGGCGACAGGCTTTTGGCTATCATGACGATGGATATTTTTTCCTGAAGATCATCGATGCGTCATACAATACGACAGTCAAGAATCCCAAATCCCACCGGATTTTTCAGTGAGCCATTAAATCTGTTATTTAGACTCCATAGCAAGAGAATTAGCATGATTTAGAATCGATATTAAATCAATTTAAAGTGGCAAGTTAGTTCTGGTTAAAATTGACCAGAAGCTGACCTGTCACTTTTTATGTTCCTTCTTATTAGAATGCTTTTCATCTGGTCCAAAATAATTTTCAAGCAAGTATTTGACAGAGAATGATGACAACTATACAATTCAAATTGACAAAGATTTTTGTCATTTAGACAAGATTAATTGTCAAAACGGCAAGGCAAATTGTCAACTCTGCATGATCATCAGTAGGTTTTCGAAATTTTACAGATTTATTTTTTTGTGTTTTTAATTTTCCGTTTCCAGTTTTCCAGCAAGTTTGTCTTTGCCTGGAGAGATTGGAAGGTTAGGAATGATTCTGGTGGAGTTTGGATCATTCTGGGTTTTTGTAAGTCTATCTGGATAGATTTGGACTATTCTGTATTCTTTTGGATGAATCGGAATCGTTTGGGTCTTTGGGAGGTGCTTGGTTGGTTTTAAAGAATCGGTTAAAGGAGCGCAGGGCGGCCTTGAATGTGAATCAGCAGGAAATGGGGCGTTTATGCGGGGTTTCGAGGCAGACGATCAGTCTGATTGAGCGGGGCGATTATTCGCCTTCGGTGACTTTGGCTTTGACGATCGCAAGGGTGTGCGGGGTTAAGGTTGAGGATGTGTTCTATCTGGTGGAGGATGACGAAAATGACAAATAACGAAATGATGAAGAATGGTCTTGAGCCCAATGAGGCGCGAAATGATGAGATCAAGAAATCGAACCGGAAGGCTTTGCCGATGTTTATTTTGATTGTGCTGATCTGTGGAATTATTGGTGGAGTTGCTGGATACACGGCCGCAAAGTATGGTTTATCTCGTTTGGCGGCTGGTTTTGGAGATGCAGAGGCATTCTTTGGCGAAAAGATCGCGCCTTGGCTGCTGCTGATTGTCGCAATTGTTGTTTTGGTTGTCTGTATCCCAATCTATAAACAGGCCAAGAGTCTGTATGCATCCTGGGATGGTGAAGACGAGGTCGTTTCAGATGAAATTGACCAGAAGCTTTCCAAGGTCATCTGGGTTTCGAGTGCAGCTTTGGTTTTCGGTTTCTTCTTGATTGCGGCAGCCTATTCGGGTGGTTTTGAAATCCTTGATGGTGCAAGCAACATTCCGCTTTTCTTTATGAGTATTGTGGCATTTGTCTTGATCATGGTTGAGGGTGTTATGCTCCAACAACGATGTGTGGATATGGCTAAGAAAATGAACCCAGAAAAGAAAGGTTCGATTTACGATACTAAATTTCAGAAAGAGTGGTTAGAGAGCTGTGATGAAGCTGAGCGGATTATGATTGGCAAATGCGCTCTGGCTTCGTATGGGGCAACGAATAAGGCTTGTGCCATTCTGGCTGCTGCCCTTGCCATCTGTGCCTTGATCTTTGGCATTGGCTTTGTACCATCTCTTGCTGTCTGCGTGATTTGGCTGGTCAACATGTATGCGTACTACAAGGAAGCGGCCAAGTACAACAAGGCTGGCTATAAGCTGTTCTAACAAAATTTTCATCAGACATAAAAGCGGCAGCAAGCCGGACTGAATTTAGTCCGGCTTGCTGCCGCTTTGGTATTCAGCGATTTCATTTGGATGGGGTCATACTGCCCGCATTTTTTCGCAGTTCCTGGACAAGAGCGATTCCTTCGTCATCCGTAACGAGTTTGGTCCGTTCTGCTTCACCAGCCATTTCTGTTTGGAAGACTTGCATCGCATAAAGAGCTGGATTGACAATCTGAACTGTGTTTTCTTGCACGATCCATAAAATTTGACCCCCTTCGGTTACGCCAAGGACTTCTTGAACGGCTTTTGGCAGGATGATCTGAAAGTCGGGCATGACTTGGGCTGTGGCAATTAAGGGTGTCGTTTGCATCGTCGACTGTTCCTTCTAATCGGATAAAACATGGCTTTTATCCTTTGTTTTAATATATGGTCTCAACCATTATAATGATGAACCTTTCTAAAAAATCAGATAAATTATTTCTATTCAAGTAATGATGAACATATATGAAAAGTTCTTATGGCTGCCCAATTCTATTTGATGGGATCGAGCGAAAAGGACAAAAAAGGTCTCGCGATGACCAAAGCCAGATCCCTTTGGGCTTTTTGGCTGTTTGTATTCCATGCTGCTTGTGGTTCAGGCTGTGGGCATTTGATTTGGTCGCGCGTGGTGTCCCGGTTTTCGGTCTTTTCCCTGTTCATGCTCAATACGGTAAACAAAATGAGGTTTTGAACTTGCAGGCTCTTTTTGCCGGCAAGATTCAAAACCTCATGGATTCAAATGTCCAGAATCGGGAAAACAACTTTAGGTTTCTGGTTCAGGCAGAGAGTTCTTCGGGTTCAACGGCTTTGATTTGGAACAGCCGGGAATCAAAGTCGCCATAATATTTATCCATCTCGCCTACCTGCCCGCATAATCCATCCGAGGTGATCAGGCCGATATTCATCAGTTCGTCACCATAGGGTCGATGGGTTTGGTAAGGATGGTTTCCTTGGGTGGTGATGGTATAGCGGCAATCCGGATCCAGTCCTTGCAGGCGAATCTTTGACGTAGGCTGGTTGACGTGGCTGAGCGTGCGGTACCAGCCGACGATCGCTTCTTTCTGGTCTTTGCTGACGACCATCCAGCTGGTTACATTGCCTTCAAAAGGAGACTGCAGGCGATAGAAGGTTCCAAATTGGAGCAGTTCGCGGTTTTCTTTCATGAATGCAATCTGCTCTTTGACTTGTTCTAATTCTTCTTGTGCAAGCGAGTTGAGGTCGAGTTCATAGCCAGAAGTCCCAAAGCAGGCGACATTGGCGCGAGTATGGAGAGGTACAGTGCGGTAGACCTGCTGGTTGGGGATTTCCGAAACGTGGGCTCCAATACTTGAAATCGGATAGGCATAGGAGGTGCCATACTGGATTTTCAAACGCTCGATGGCATCGGAGTCATCACTGCACCAGGCTTGTGGCGCGTAGTAGAGCATACCTGGATCAAAACGGCCGCCACCGCTGGCACAGGATTCAAACAAAATCTTGGGATAACGATGAATCAAGCGCTCATACAAGTTATACACGCCAAGGATATAGCGGTGAGCCGTTTCGGGTTGTCTGTCCGAAGGTAACGCGGCTGAATAGCAGTCCGTGATTGAACGGTTCATATCCCATTTCATATAGGATAGGTCCGCTTCATCGAGAATCGCGCACATCATCGTATAGATGGCGTCTACCACTTCCTGGCGTGAAAAATCAAGGACAAACTGGTTGCGGCCATGGCAGGCTTTGCGTCCTGGCACTTCTAAAATCCAGTCCGGATGCTGGCGATAGAGGTTGGAATCTTTGTTGACCATTTCCGGTTCAAACCAAAGTCCCATCTCCATACCCAGTTCATGGATCCGTTTGGAAAGGCCGGCAATGCCGTTGGGCAGCAGTTCAGGACTGGCTATCCAGTCTCCTAAGCCGGCTTTGTCATTGCGGCGGGCCCCAAACCAGCCATCATCGAGAACAAATAGCTCGACGCCGCATTCCTTGGCTTTAGAAGCGATTTTGACCAGGGTATCTTCATCAAAATCAAACATCGTAGCTTCCCAGTTGTTGTTAAGAATCGGGCGCGGACGATCGCGCCAGTATCCGCGGGCCAGTCGTTTCTGGAAAAGGGCATGGAACGCCTGCGAGAGATCATTCAATCCATGCTCACTCCAGACCAGAAGGGCTTCCGGAGACTGGAATTCTTCTTCCGTTTCCAGCTTCCAGGAAAATCCATCTGGATGAATCCCCGCAAGAATCCGGGTCTGGTCATAGGTATCGCATTCCGCCTGGATTTGAAAATTTCCCGAATAGACCAGGGCAACTCCAAAGGCTTCACCTTGGTTTTCATCGGCTGAAGGCCGTTTGAGAAGGACAACTGGATTATGGTTGTGGCTGGAATGGCCGCGCCGGCTGCCAACGGAAGTAATTCCCTGTTCGAGCTTTCGATTTTTGAGATGCCTTTCCCTGCCCCAGGCACCAGAAAACTGCATCCATTCATAGTCATTGTCAGGAAGATCCAGACACAACGATTGGATATTGGTCACGTAGACGGGTTTGTTTCCATGGTTCATCAGCCGGCTGCTGCGGGCGATGACATTGTATCGGGAAAAGAGAGTGTAAGACAAAACCAGTTCCAGGCTGTTTTTCTCATCCCACAGGCAGCATTCAAGCGTTTTGGCTTCAGCGTCCTCTTCGCAATACGTAGCAGGAAGTCCCTTTAAAGCAGGTTTGCCGTTCTGGATTGTCCACGATTTCAATCGAAAATCGGAAAGCGTGCTGCCATCCGGGTGCCTGATTTCAAGAGCCGGGGCTCGAAAATCGGAACTGCCAAACGTTCCATACTCTTGGGCTGTATGCTCTTGTGAAAACCAGCTGTCCTCATTGGGGCAGCTGGTCATCGGGCGGGGATACACCTCATGAAAATGGGTATATTGGGAATCTGGGCGGACCGCTTTTCCAGACCAGAGATGGGATAAATGACCATCAGGCAGACATTGGAAGATGTAGCTGAAAGATCCATTGGTAAGATGGAATCCCTTATTGTCGTTTGAAACGAAGATCTGTGCTTCCATAGCGAAAAGTCCTTTCTTTTTTATGCATTCGGCTGTGTTTAAATTGGTATTTTATTTATTAATATATTCTATTTATTTATTTCTGGTATATTTTTGTATTGGTTTTTGGTTTGTACTTTGTATTGGCTTGCGTTTGTATGCTTGGCTTGGTTCTTTCTTCTATTTGAATGGATTCAAAATCTTCATCAACAGAAACAGCTCTGCAAACAAGTCGCGATCAACTGCTTTTTTGCAGAGCTGTCTGAGCCTGTCCCTGGAGAAACTGAATGCTTATATACGGATTGGGTTCATGAACAAAACAGTGCGAACAGGACAGGCCAGGAGGATAGATTGGTCTCGATCAGGACATCTCGGGCAGTAAATCTTCCGTTTCTTGATCGTATTCTTCATTGACAGAAGGTTCAGTTTGGTAAGAAACTGCTCTTTTTTCATTGAGTTTGCGGGTGATTTCCTGCATCTGGTCATCTTTAAGGGTATAGAAACGTTTGTAGATATACAGACTCAAACCAGCAAGCAATACCGGAATCACGATCATCAACACGCGAATGCCCAGAATCGTTCCCGGACTCTGCACGGACAGTTCTGCTTGATATCCGACCAGGCTCAAACCAATCCCTGTTAAGCCGCCCGCTGCTGCCATCGCAGCTTTCATCAGGAAAGTCTGGGCGGAGCAGAGCACGCTTTCATTGCGAACGCCAAATCGAACTTCACCATAGTCGATGACATCTGCCATGCAGCAGGTTGTTACTCCCAAGGAAAGACCGGATCCGAAAAACAGCACGGCGCAGGAAAGAACAACACCCAGTATAGACTGTGGAAGGATGAAACCAAAGAATCCAAGAAGAATTAAGCCTGCCGCTGCTAAGGTGCAAGCCAAGGAATATACTTTCTGGCGGGAGAGTTTCTTGGCGATTGAAGGGAACAGCACCAGGCCGAGCATTTCAGCAAGGATCGCCATTCCGAAAACAGAGTAGAGATACTCATTTCCACAAACCGCTTTAAAGTAGTAAACCGCAAATCCTTTGGCAATCTGGGTAGCCAGGTTGAAGGTCAGAAGCAGTCCGATAAACGCCCGCAGCTGATCGTTTTCCACAATAATTTTTAAAGCCTGCTTTAAGCTTGTTTTTTCTGCTTTTGCATCCAGCGTAGATTCTTCTTTGACATTAAAAACGGTAATGCCAATGGTCACGATAAAGAGAATGGCGATCATGATCGCAAACATGGTGAATCCATGTTCAGCATAGAGATTGTCCAGGCCTGCTTTTTGGTTAAACCAGTTGATGACAAACAAGCCGAAGGTTGCTACGCTAAATCCAGCCAGAGAAGCAAAGAAGCGTGGAATGACGGAAACAGATTCACGTTCGTGGGGGTCATTGGTCAGGTTGGGCAGCCAGGACCAGTACGGAACATCCATAATCGTATACGTCATGCCATAGAGGATATACATCACCGTGACATAGATATAGAGGGAAGTTCCCTGCAGGTTAAAAGTGCGGAACAGCAGGACAAAGACAACCGCATTGACTAACGTTCCGATCACCAGCCAGATTCTGAACTTGCCAAAGCGGGAACGCGTATTGTCGACGATCATTCCCATCATCGGATCGTTGATGGCATCCCAGATCCGGGCAACGAAAAACAGGATCCCGACGAATGCGGGGGCGAGAAACAAGGTATCTGTGAAGTACAGCATCAAAAAGGAGCCGACCATATTGCAGATCGCATCCTTTCCGATCGCACCGATGCCGAAAGCATACTTTTCACGAGCTGATACTTTTTTATAGGTTGGCGCTTGCGAAGATTGACTCATAACTTTCTCCTTTTCTTGAGGCTTCTGCCTTACTTGTGATCCAAGTATAACTTGTAATCGCTTCCACTTCAGAGAGCCGTTTGTTAAATCAAACAGTCATTTTGTTGAATGCAAAGTTACAAAAAAGACCTGCACCGCTAGCTGATTTTCAAGTCAGCCATGCCTGGGCAGGTCTTTTTCCATCGTCTATGATTTATTTTCTTCTTTCGTTTTCGCTTTGCTTTCTTGATTGCGCGTTTTTCGCCAGTTGGAGGGCGTGATCTGGTAGGCTTGGCGAAAGGCTTTGGAAAACACAAGCGGATCGCTGTAGCCGCAGCTTTCGGCAATCGAGGAAATGGGAAGATTGGTCACTTTTAGTAGTTCCCTGGCACGCGTCAGCCGATACGATTTCAAATATTCTTTGGGCGTGGTATCCAGATGCTCGACAAAAAGCATATACAAGTAGGTGCGGTCGATTCCGATATGGGCAGCAATATCCGAAACACGAATAGGGCGGTCATAGTTGCCTTGAATATAGGAGATCGCCTGCCTGATATATTCGCTGCGGCTGAGCTCGTTCTTTGAGGAATCGACATGAAGTTCAGAGGCCAGAATGCTGAAAAATTCAGTCAGCATTGCTTCTCGATGCAGCCTGGCAGAGAGATGGCTGCCTTGAATACCGATCATGGCTAAAATCAGATCTTTAAGTTTTTCGGTATGCTTACAGGAAAAGACAGGATGCTCACCGCTGAGATCCAGGGCCTGCAAAAGGCTTGCCGCCCGATTCCCCCGAAATCCTACCCAGCCATACTCCCACGGATCCTCTTGATCTGCCTGATAAAACGTAACCTGGTCTGGCTCAATTAAAAATCCCTGTCCAGCTTCGAGCGTATAGGATGAAGCATCCTGACGGAAACTCCCCTTTCCACTTAAAACAATATGAATCAGATAGTTTGGCCTTACTGCCGGCCCATAACTGTGCAAAGGGGCACATTGGCTGATTCCGGCAAAGCAGAGTTCAAGATCAATCTGGCTTTCATCGCTGAATTCAATGACTTGGGCTTTTTCCATGATCTTTCTTCCTTTCTAACCTCATCGTCTGAACGAGTCAATTGAACATCAATCTATTTCCCAAAAAGCGTGTATTAAATGATACCAGCGTTTTTTAATTCATTTTTTTAAAAAATCGGCTTTTTCCTTCCAGTCTTCAACTCATATTTTCACTTTTTCATTCTTTTCTTAGCAAGCATATTGAATTTCTATCCAAGGAATAAAAAGCAAAAAAGAGAGACTGAGGATTTTGAAAATTGCTTTTGCGGATGATCATTTTGAAAAGGCCGTTTTAGGTTCAATTCTAAAACGGCCTTCCATACCTGAATTATAATATCAATTAATTTAAAACTATATATTTTAACTATTATACGCAACTACAACAAATCCCGGCAAGAAGCCATGAACAGCAACCTTCCAGTCTTGCATGATCGCGCCGAAAATAGAGCCAGAATGGGCGTTAGCGCCAATATCTACTGCGATTTACTTTATTTAGAGCTCTGATAAGCACTGATTTCAGGAAGGCGCGGCTGGAGTTTGGAAGTCATCATTCGTTCCTTGAAAAACTGGATAACTGGTCCCATCATCAAAACATTGCAGATCGTTCCAATTCCAACCAATGAAAACAGCTTACCGCCAGCCGCTAACAAAGCTGCAATTCCGATTACGATGCAGAGACTGTCACAGCCAATCCGAGCGGCTCGATAGGAGATTTTTCCTTTCGAATGCTGCTCAATCATCAACTGGAGAGCATCATACGGAGCAACTCCCAGTTCAGGAACGATATAGCAGGCGACTCCAAAGGAAGCAATCACCATAGCCACAACCATAATCATCAAACGCATCACCAGCGTGGATTCATCAAGCAGGCTGTTCATCATAGAAAGACTTGCATCTGATAGATATCCGACAAAAACCATGTTGGCAGCGGTGCCCCATCCAACCGTTTTTCTTCCCCAGAAAAGGACAGGCAGAAACAGCACGATATTCATGATCAGCTGCCAGGTCCCAAATGAGAGATTGAGCAATGAACTGATTCCCAGATTCATCGTTGTAAATGGGTCCGCACCAAAGCCTGCATATCGAAATAACCCACTTCCTATTCCGATGCAAAGCACCCCAAAGACCATTTTACGAATCAGGTGCGTTTTCTTTTCTACCATTTTCTTTGTCCTCTTCTTCTTTCTGGCTTTCCTGCCTGCCCTTTTGTCTTTTCGACCAGGCAGTTTCAGTATAGCCAGGCCAGGAAAAACAAGAAGGAGCATCTGTTGAAACAATCAGTTGAAATGTTGAAAGGAGACGTCATCACCTGTGGCCGCAGGCCGAAACGAGAGCAGAGAAAGCGAACTTTCAAAGCAGGAAGGCACTTCCCTCTACTCTTCAAGCCTCACTTCAAGCCAGCCGGCTTTTCATTTCTTTTCTTTGCTTTGTTCCCATCTCCAGATTCGTCCAATCGCGCGATTCGTCTTTCTTCCAACGTGCCCTTTCTTCCGCTTGCCAAAAAGCAAAAAAATACAAGCGGCTTTCAAAGCCAGATCCCACTCCGGCTTTTGGGCTGCTTGTATTCATTTGGTAAAGCACGGTTTGTCCCCCGTTTGGCGGTCATACTTGAGAGTTTCTTTTCAATTCTCTTGCGAACGCACTTTGAGTTTCCATTTTAAAGTTTTCTTTTTTCTGGATTCTCGTTGCCTGGCTGCAATCGGTTTAGTTTGCAGATTGGGCTGACCCGCCGTGGCTGATTTATGGCCTTTAAGCTCCATTTTGGCTTATTTGACGAGTGCAGTTTTGGTTTTGCATCGTCTTATTCACCTGGATTCAGCCTTTTTCTTCGCATCTTTATTGTATTGCACTTTTATTCAGCCATTGTATAGATTGCAACATCTGTTAAGTTTGGCTTGTTATTTGTGTGCTTTGGATACGATCTGGCCTATTTTCGAGGGTAATGCTTGCTTGGCTTTAGCTGATTTTAGTTGATTCCAGCTGAATTCAGCTGGTTTTGGTTCAGCTTAGCTGCGTTTCGTCGATTTTGGCTGGTTCGATCTACTCTTCATCTTCGTCGCTGTCATCTTCAACAACGATTTCAACAGCGGAGGCTGTTGGTTCAATGCCTGGAATTCTGCCAGCTGCTTCAAGCCAGGCACGGACTTTTTCCAGTTCATGCGGGAAGACTTTGAAGTCTTTCAGTTTCCAGGTCCAGTTGTCGCCCTGCGGGTTGGTTGGGTCGTTGATCTGGCCTGCTTCTTTTAAGCCGATGATATCCTGCATCGGGATCATTGCGATCTTTGCGTTGGAGTCGATGGCGTAGTGGCAGACAAGATCATGGAACGGACGGTGGAGATAGTTTCTTTTCTTGAAGAAACGACGCAGCGCGATTTTGCGGTTATTGCTGAAATCCGCATAATCCTGTTCGAGAGTCGGGGTGTCGTAGAAGGTTGTATACACGACAGAGTTTTCCTGGGCTGGGCGTTTGAGCAGCTTGGTTTCCATACGGTACTGCAAAACATCCATGACTGGAATATCGAATTCTTCTTCGAGAGCCTTGAGGGAAGGTCTTAATTCGCCCTGGTCTTCGGCGGTAATCAATACGCCTGGCAGGTCGTTTTTCACTTTTTCCAACAAAGGCCTTCCAGGTCCTGGTGCCCACTGGCCATATTGCGGGTTGCGGTTTTCAGGCACTTTCCAAAGGAAGTCGAATCCTTTGAAGTGGATAATCCGAATACCGTCAAAATTTCTGGCCGCCCATCTGAAGCGGTCTCTGAAGGATTTGTATTCGTCTTCTTTGATCACATCAAAGTTGTACATCGGCTTTTCCCAGACCTGGCCTTTTTCATGATAAGGATCAGGCGGACAGCCCGCTAACTGCACCACTCGGCCATCGCGCTGGACCATATATTCGCGCTTACGGCTCCAGACATCCGCACTGTCAAGGTTGACAAAGAAAGGCACATCCTGCATCAGGATCAATCCTTTCTTTCTGGCGTAGGCACTGACTTCATCCAGCTGACGATAGAAGATAAACTGCAAGAACTGAATATAGAAAATCTGTTCTACATAGTCGCGCAGGTTGATGCCTTGTAATTCTGGCCAGGTTTTGAAGTCTTCTGGCCACTTGGTCCAGCCTTTGCCTTCATTGAGCTGTCTGAACAGTTCGTAAGCAGTCCAGTTATTTAACCACCAGGCTTCGCGTTTGAACTGCTCGAATTCTGGTTTCCATTTTTTATAGTTTTTCCGAAAGGCCTTAAATGCTCTTTGAAAATAAGGTTCTTTAAATTTGCGAACTGTATCGTAGTCCACTACACTTTTGAACTTGTTGCAGTTGACAACGGAAGACTGGGTGAGCAGTTCCATTTCCGCTAAACGGTCGATGTTGATATAAATCGGATCGCCCGCATAGGCGGATGCCATGCTGTAGGGAGAATTGTCTTCCTGAACAGCTTGAATTGGCAGCATGGACCAGATCTTGATTCCAGCTTTGGTCAGTTCGTCGATCATCATTAAGGTTTTCTGCCCTAAGTCTCCAATTCCCTGGTTTCCAGGTACGGAAAATAAAGGCAGTAAGATCCCGGCTTGTCTTTCCATTTCCAATCACCTATTCTATTTCTTGTTTTTCCTGTTTTTTTCGAATTACTGACATTCTACCATGTTTTCGGGTCATTTTAGCATGTTTTTCATACAATTCCAAAGTATTTTGAAAACTTTTGCGCAAGCGGTTTGACAAAAATCGCCTCTAGGACTCCCCCAGCCGACTGAATTTCGGCAGATTTTTTGTTTGCAGCGTTCTGCCTCATTCGTATTGAATCGGGTTTTATCCTTTATTTCAGGCATGAATACCATTTTTAATCCGATCTTTTGTGCGGAACTTTCCTGTTTTGGCCTTTCTTTTCACATTTTTCGTGGCAAAAGCGGGATCAAGCCTCTTTTTATCTCCTGGTTTTCAAAGACTTGATTTCAATTGGACGAGATTGCAAGTGAGTCTATTTAAGATAAATGCAAAATCTTTCTCGATCCTTTTATCTTCGTCTTTGTCTTTTTGCCTCTGAATCTTTATCTTCGTCTTTGTCTTCTTGCAGATCCTCTTTTTACCACGAAAAAAGGCCAGCGTTCTTGAAAGTTCGCTAGTCTGCTCAACAGGTTCAGCTCAACGATTATCTATCCTTGGCTGTCTTTTCTCCGTTTTTATTGTAACATTTACAATTTCATTCGGAAGTATATTTTAGATTTTTAATCGCCCAATATAGAAAATAAATCTCTCAAGCAAGTTTAGTATTCATTCATTTATGCCGATATCCCAGAGCCGTTTCCGCCTTTGTTTTTGCAAGGTTTGATTGATGCCGATTTTTCTTTACCCGCAAGGATAGCTTGCCGATCTCTTTGCTTAGATCGATCTTGCCATTCAGGCTTCGCTCTCAACTTTGGCGATAAACCCTGCATTTTTGACGAGCATTCATGAAATTTCATCCGCAATGCATGAAATTTCATCCGCAATGAAAGCAGATCTCCTCTTTTTACGGATATACAAGTGCCCCGTATGAAAGGAGGTCTTTATTTTCGATGACAAAACCAAGAAGACGCTCGTCAACGAGCCATAAGGACAGGGACCAGAAAGAACTCAGCCGGGCAATTTATGAAGCAAAATTTTTGGAGGATCTCTTTGGGCGCGTTGTTTTACGAAACTGCACGGATCTGCAGAAATGCGCACTAGCTCAAGCGATCATCCGACCAATTCTCGAGTGGCCAGATTTAGAGATTACTTACGCGCAATCTCAGCGAGACATGAAAGAGTTGTACAGTCATTCGGCTGTCATGGATTTATTTGCCAAAGACAAATTCGATCAGCTTTTCGATCTTGAATTCCAGCTGGCTCCCTTCACCTTTGCCAGGCTGGTCGCCTACTCAGCTGAATTGACCAAGGAAACCTTGCCACCCGGATTTGATTATTCGCAGATGAAAGATTCGTGGATCATCTTTTTAACCAATCAAACACATTGGGCGGATACGGGCAAAGAAATTTTCCAAGATGGGCCAGTTGCCCACTTTGAATGGTCCCAATTGGTGCATAATAAGTATATACGGATGGAAAATGGATACTCTCATATTTGCGTAGTTGATTTGTCATATAACGGAAATGACGAACTCGGTGATATATTGCGTGATCTGCGAAACCCGAATCCCTATCAAATCAAAAATCCAATCTTGCGTACAGTAGAAAAAATGCTCAAGCAATCAAAGAAAGGACACGAAATCATGTCAACTTCCTTCCAAAAACTCATTGACCGAAAAGAAGCCGAAGCAGTCAGAAGAGCCAGACGAAAAGCTAGAAATCAAGTTGCAAAAGAAATCACGAGAGAAGTAACCGAGAGAGTAGAAAAAGAAATAGCTGAAAGAGTAGAAAAAGAAATAGCTGAAAGAGTCAGAAGAGAAACGGCCGACAGAGTCAGAAAAGAAACAGCTGAAAAAGTCCGAAAAGAAACAGCTGAAAAAGTCCGAAAAGAAACAGCTGAAAAAGTCCGAAAAGAAACAGCTGAAAAAGTCCGAAAAGAAACAGCTGAAAAAGTCCGAAAAGAAACAGTTGAAAAAGTCCGAAAAGAGACGGCTGAAAAAGTCCGAAAAGAGACGGCTGAAAGAGTCCGAGAGGAAACAAGCAGTCGAATTAAAAACGAGTCTATCCGTAACTATTTTAGAAAGGGCGGCGACGATCCTTACTTCATCGCCGATGTATTACAAACCTCTGTCAAGCATGTAATGAGTATCCAAAAGAAAATGCAAAAACGGCCGGTTTAAAGATTGGTCGATTCAGGAAATATTGAATTCAAAAACCTGAGACATGCTGGAATACTGGAATATAGGAAAGCATAGCTGCTTCTTTTCAAAAATAGAGCAATTGAAAGCCCGCTATAGGTTATAAATCTATGGCGGGCTTTTGGTATTGCTGGTGGTTTGGTTTAGACTGATGGTTTTCTTGATGATTCGAATTGGATCCACTGTACGGATTCGAATGGCCAACTAACCTAAAGCAGTAGAAGCGATCAGACTCGTTGCTCTCTATCCATTTTCAAGATCCAGTTTTTAGCAGCAGAACCGATTGAAACATGTATTTCCCTGTTTGTTGGATTTTTGAGTCTTCCAGGCTGTGCAGCTGAGTTTTTGGATCTTCGCTTCTACGCTGCTGGATCTTCGCTTCTGTTGAACTGGATCTTTTGTTTATTGGATCTTTTTATTTATTTTACCGTATCCAGAATGGCTTTCATCCGGCCGGCTAAGCCTTTGACTTTGGCCAGCGGCATTGAACAAATCGCAACGCGGATGCCGTTGTTGACTTTAACGGTAAAGATCAGCTCATTCATTAAGGCTTCGTGGTATTTATCACGGGTGTCATTGTCCATGGCAAGGGTAACAAAGAAGCCTTCTTTATACGGATAGACTTCCAAGCCGGCTTCTTTGGCTTCTTCTAAGAACAGGTCTGCTCTTTGTTTGAGCAGGTCGACGTATTCTTGCTTTTCGGCGATGTAGTCGTCCTTTTTGTTCTCCATGATAGTCGCAAACATTTCCATGGCACCATTGTTGATGTTCGACCAGGTCGCACGGGCGGATTTTTCAAAGACAACTTTGAGTTCTTCCACGCCTTCTAATGTCTTGGCCAGTAAGATGGCAGCGCCGCACCGCAAGCCATAGCTGGTCATGGATTTGGAGATGGAGAAGGCAACGATGACGGCGACGTTGTCACTGATTTCGTCAAAGCAGGTGAAATACTTCTTGGCTTGCGCGCCTCTTGCGGAAAAATCAATATAGGCGATGTCATTGATCAAAACTACATCATAGGTTTTGGAGCATTCATTTAAGAAGGCGATGATTTCTTTCCATTCCTCGATGGTCAGCGAGTAGCCGGTTGGGTTGTGGCAAGGGTCATTGATGATCAAAACCAGGCGGTTCTGGCCTTCCATAACCTGTTTGCAGGTGGCTTTAAAGGAAGCCATGTTGAAGTGGTCGCCTTCAAATAAGGAATATTTAGCCAGGTTGAGGCCGTTCATCTGGGCCATCAGGGCATAAGATCCCCAGGCAATTTCGGGAATAATCAAGGTCTGGCCCGGTTCCAGGCAGTTTTCAATGGACATGCCCACGGCTCCTGTGCCGCCGGGTGTAGCAATGACTTCTTTATATAAATTGGAGTTGCCATCCAGTACCCAGTCGATGACATCGTTTTGGTAATCCGGGTTGCCGGTAAAGCTGACGGCGTATTTAGCCAGTTTGGCATCATCTAAATTTTTCAGCGTCGAGAATACGGTATCCAGGGTGGCTAATTTGCCTTCTTCGGTATATAAGGAACCGATGACGCCATCGATGACTTTGTCATCACCATATTTTTCTTTGGCTTGCTTCGCCAGTTCGACGACCGCAAAAACGGTATCGACAATCGGGGTGCGGTTTGCGCTGTCTTTTACAAAACTCATAAGTCTTCTTCTTCCTTTCTGATCGAAAAACTGCCTAGCCATCGGCGGATGGTGCAGACAGGACCAAGCGCCTGCATGCAGGCTTCTAAGTTGGGACCTTTTAAATCGCCTTCCGCTTGCACATAGAAGAAATACTCAAACGGATGGCCTTTGCGGGGCCTGGACTGCAAAGAGTCCATATTTAAGCCGAAGGCGGAAATGACATTGATCGCTTTGGCCAGCGAGCCGACGGTGCTGTTGACCGAAATCAACAAGCCGCAGTGATCGCCTGGTTTTGGGTTTTCATGGGCACTGATCACCAGAAAGCGGGTCGTGTTGGAAGAATCGGACTCGATATTTTCGGCCAGCACTTTCAAGCCATACAATTCGGCATTTTCCTTGGCCCCGATCGCTGCCTTTTTCGGATCACCGGTCTGGGCAACGTATTGCGCGGCCATGGCGGTATTGGGATAGGGGACGGTTTGCACATGCAAGGCATCTAAGAAATCTTTGGATTGCCACAAAGCCTGGTCTTTGGAGTAAACCCATTCGATCATCGAAAGATCGGCCTCCTGGGTTCCTAAAAGACACTGCTTGATCCGCACGTCTGCGACCTGGTCAATATAGACCGGATAGTTCATCAAGCCATCCAGGACTTCTCCAACCAATCCGGAATTCGAATTTTCCAGCGGCAGGACCCCATATTGGGCTTCATGGTTGATGACGGCTTTAAACACTTTGCCAAAGCTCGAGCAGGACTTCAGGTTGGCATACGGAAACAGCCGGCTGGCTGCCGAATGGGCGAATGCCCCTTCTACGCCGCAATACGCGACGGTATTGATGGAGAGCAGTTCGCGTTCCTGCTTTTTGGCCAAGTCCATCAGCTGCTGGAGCCAGACAGCGAAGTCTTCTTTAAAATCCGGATTTTCAATCCGGTTCTTTCCTTTTTCCAGCACGATCTTCTCTCTGGCTTCATCAAAAACCGGAAGACCATGCGCATCTTTATAGCGAGCGACATCTAAAACCAGATTGAGCCTGGCTTCAAACAGCCTGGCTAACTGGTCATCGATGGCGTCGATCTCCTTTCGAATCGCATTGAGTTCTTTCACAATCATCACCTTTTTATCTTTCGTCATTTTAGCATTGAGATCAGAATGTCTTAAAGTCAGGGTGTTTTTCTTGAGGCCGTAAAAGAAAACCTGTTCATTTTTTCATTGGTTTTCATCCGTTTTCAGGATATGTGTGATCAATTTGGTGACAGATTGAATTTTGAAGCCAGTTTCATTTTCAAGCCCCATCAAAAACACGCTAAAATATGGAATCAGCCCTTCCAAGCAGATCTGGCTGCCAGCCTTTTGGATGTTTATCCTTTTTATTGGCTGGCGGGTCGATGCAAGCGAAGAAATGTGAGAAAGAAACAAACTGTCATCAAGACAGACCCAAAAAAAGAAAAATCAGGAAGAAAAACAAGAAGGAAAGACTATGAAACTCAACGTCCAAATTCCCGGCGCATCCTATCCGATCATTATCGAAAAGGGTGCGATTGAACAGTTAAACCAATATATGGATCCCGATAAAAAGACCATGCTCGTCTATGACACCGGCATTCCCCAAAAATGGGTGGACCTGGTCAAAAAACAGTTTACCCACCTGGCTGAATTTTGTTTTGAGCAGGGCGAAGGCTCAAAAAATCTGCAGACGTTAGAACAATGCCTGGTAGCCATGTCCGATGCCGGACTGAATCGTAAAAGCCAGGTTGTCGCATTAGGGGGCGGCGTAGTCGGTGATTTAGCCGGTTTTGCGGCGGCCTGCTATATGCGCGGGATTGCCTTTTATAACATCCCCACCACCGTGCTCTCCCAGGTTGACTCCTCGGTAGGCGGCAAGACGGCGGTGGATCTCGGTCCCGTCAAAAATATCGTCGGAGCATTCTGGCAGCCCAAAGCCGTGATTATCGATCCCCAGGTTCTTGAAACGCTCGATGACCGCCAGATTGCGGCCGGTCTTGCCGAAGCCTTGAAGATGGGCCTCTTATTCGATGAAGATTTAGTCTGCGAATTTGAAAAAGAAAATCCAGACCTGGTCAAGATCATCGCCCGCAGCATCGATCTCAAGCGCATCGTAGTCGAGCAGGATGAAAAAGAAGCGGGTTTAAGAAAAGCCTTGAACTTTGGCCACACGATCGGCCACGCCCTTGAAGGCAGCTTTGATGAGCATGAATACCTGCATGGCGAATGCGTCGCAGCCGGCATGCTTTATTTCATTGAAGATCCGGCTTTAAAAGAACGCGTGCTGGCGATTGAAGAAAAGCTCAACCTGCCCCAAATCAAAGATTTTGATCCGGCCAAAGTCAAAGAACTTTTGCGCCACGATAAAAAAGGAAACGACCAGGGCATTGACTGCGTGCTGATCAAACAGGATGCTTCCTCTGGACTGGCTGATCCTGAATTGGACAGCCTAAACCTGGCAATCCGCTTCCAGTTTGAAAACCTGCCCGTCGAAAAACTCGATACCCTGGTCGATCGCAAGGTGTATTAGAGACGGAAGCGCGGATTAGAGATATAAACGCGGATTAGAGATGTAGAAAAGAATATAAGGAAGACTTTGATGAAAAATACAATCGGTGAAAATATCCAGCTGACTTTATTTGGCGAAAGCCATGGCGAAAAAATCGGTGTTGTCATCGATGGCCTGCCGGCTGGATTTGAAATTGACCTTGAAAAGCTCGAGTGGGAGATGGAAAAGCGCAAAGCCAAAGGCCTGCTTTCGACCAAGCGCCATGAAGCCGACCAGGTCCATATCGTTTCCGGCTTTTTCGAAGGCAAAACGACCGGCACTCCGCTGACGATTTTAATCGATAACACCAATACCCGCTCCCAGGACTATGCCCAGCTCAAATACCGCCTGCGCCCGGGCCATGCGGATTTCGCGGCGTTTGAAAAATACCATGGAGCCCAGGACTACCGCGGCGGCGGCCATTTTTCCGGCCGGCTGACCGCGCCCATCGTTGCGGCTGGAGCCATCTGCCGCCAGATTCTGGAAGCCCATGGTGTAAGCCTTGCTAGTCATATCCAGTCTTTGCATGGCATTGAAGATGCCGTCTTTGACTTTACGAACCAATCCGTCCTGGCTGGCCAGATGGATGCTTTAAATAAAGCCCAGTTTCCAGCCATCGATGAGAAAACCAGCCGGCTGATGCAGGAGACGATTGAAAAAGCAGCCATGGATTTGGACAGCGTAGGCGGCGTCTTGCAGACGGTGGTCACCGGCATGCCAGCAGGCATTGGCGAACCGTTCTTTGATTCGGTTGAAAGCGACCTGTCCCATTTGCTCTTTTCCATTCCTGCCGTCAAAGGCGTCAGCTTTGGGGCCGGCTTTGAATTTGCCAACCTTTATGGATCGCAAGCCAATGACCCGATTACAATCGGCCCGGATGGAACCATTGTGACAACCACCAACAACAACGGCGGCATCAATGGCGGCATTACCAACGGCATGCCCATCGTCTTCCAGACGGTGATCAAGCCAACCGCCTCGATCTATAAGCCCCAGGCCAGCGTCAACTACCAGACCAAAGAACCCGTTGAACTGGCGATCAAAGGCCGCCACGATCCGGCCATCATCCATCGAGCCAGAGCAGTCGTCGATGCCATGACGGCTTTTGGCCTGCTGGATCTTTGGATGGAGCACGCAGCCACAATGGCTTTTGAAAAATAACTTTGATAATAAAGGTAGAAACAGAAACGAAAATAGAACCAGAAAAAGCAAAAACAGAACTAAAGATAGAACTAAAGATAGAAGTGGCAATAGAAACAAAAGCAAGAATCGAAATCAATTGAATCGATTAATAAAAAATAGTAAAGCTTATGAATATACAAATTACACCCAGTACACCAAGCGGTGCCCTGCTTATCCCGGCATCCAAGTCGCTGTCGCATCGGGCACTGATCTGTGCGGCGCTGGCCGAAGGAATTTCTTCGATTTATAACCTTGGCCACTCGCAGGATATTGAAGCGACTAAATTCTGCCTGGAAGCTTTAGGCGCCAAATTTGAAACGAAACAAAATCCATCCGCCGATCAGCCAGACTGCCTTCTGGTCACGGGATGCAAGCCACAGAATGGAACCTCTCCCGTTACGCTCAATGCCAATGAATCGGGCAGCACCCTGCGCTTTTTGATTCCGGTTGCGGCCTGTGGAAAGGAAGAAGTAACCTTTTTGGGCAAGCCTTCGCTGCTGACCAGGCCGCTTGGCATTTACGAAAACATTTTTATCGAACAAAACCTGCCCTTTGAACAGGGACCAGAAGGACTGCATTTCCATGGTCCTTTGCAAAGCGGGTTGTATACGCTCAATGGCGATATCTCCAGCCAGTTTATTTCCGGACTGCTTTTAGCCGGGCCGCTGCTGGAGGGCATTGAAATTGCGGTGCTGCCGCCTTACCAGTCCAGATCCTATGTCGATTTGACCGTTTCGATGCTTGAACAGTTTGGCTGCAACGTCAAGCAGCCAACCGATCATGCTTATTTGATTGCTGACCAGCATTTAAAAGCCCAAAGCGTCCAGGTCGAATCCGACTGGTCCCAGGCCGCCTTTTTCCTGGTGCTTGGCATGCTCAATGCGCCGCTTACCTTAAAAGGCTTGAAAAAAGACTCTTTGCAGGGGGATGGCGTCATCGCCTCGATGATCGAGCAGGCCGGCGGAACGCTTTGCTGGAAAGAAAACGGTGATCTGGACGTCTTTCCTGACAAGCTCGTTCCTTTTACCTTTGACCTGTCCAACTGCCCGGATTTAGGACCGATTCTTTGCGTTCTGGCCAGCATGATCCCGGGTACAAGCAAGCTGGTCCATGCCAGCCGGCTGCGCTATAAAGAATGTGACCGCATTGCGGCCATGGAAGACGAACTGCGAAAATGGGGCGTGGACATCACCAGCGATGAAGACTCGATCACCATTACCGGCAAGCCTGCTAAAGCCTACCAATCCGATCAAATGGTCGTCATCGATGGCCACAATGACCACCGCATCGTCATGGCGATGGCCGTCTTCGGCCTTTGCGCTGGTTCGGACAGCCTCATTCAAGGGGCTCAGGCCGTGGCCAAAAGCTATCCCGATTTCTTTGAAGATCTGGAAACGATTCACTGCCAAATCAAGGAGGTACAAGTATGAAAACAGCCGGTGTTGTCGGCTTAGGCGTCATGGGCGGCTCCTTTGCGGCCCGCTTAAAAGAGCTGGGCTACCGCGTCTATGGCTTTGATTTAAACGGCCAGTCCTTGCGGACCGCCCGCAAGCGCGGCTGGATTGATGAAGGCTTTGCGGATTTCTCGCAGGGGCTTTCCGATTGCGAAATCATCCTGTTCTGCATTTATCCTTCCCTGCTTCCGAAATGGATCGAAACCTGGCAGAACCAGTTTGCGCCCGGCACGTTGCTTCTCGAAATCTCCGGGGTGAAACGGGCCATTATGGAACCCGTTCATGAAATGCTTCGAAACGATTGCGAGCTGATGTCGATCCACCCGATGTGCGGCCGGGAATCCAAAGGCATCGACCATGCCGATCCAGCCATCTTCAACCAGGCCAACTTCATTTTGATCCCTGATGATTCCAATACGGCTTCTTCGATTGTTAAAGTCAGCTCCCTGGCCAAAGATCTTGGCTGCAAAAACATCTCCGTTCTTTCACCCGAAGAACACGATACGATGATCGCTTTTCTCTCCCAGCTGACCCATGTCATTGCGGTCACCTTAATGGATACCCACGAAAACGAACATTTGGTGGAATACACCGGAGACTCCTTCAGGGACTTAACCCGCATTGCGTCCATTAATGAAGATATGTGGAGTGAGCTGTTCTTATTGAATAAGGATTACCTGCTCGATGAAATCAGCCAGTTTAGGGCGACACTCGATGACTTTACGGAAGCCTTGAAAAACGAAGATGAGCAGACCATGAAATCCATGATGATGCTCTCCACCAAAAGACGGAAAAAGTTTGACTAGCTCTATTTAAGAAAGACGATTTTAAACCAGGAATTGCAGTTTCAATTGCAGATCGCTTGAACGTTTCTGTGTTTTAAACTTTCATGAGGTTTTGATCCCTGCATGCTTTTTGTAAGCGTCAGGGTTCAAAACCTCATTTTGTTTTACAGGATTTTATTGACTGCCAGCCAGAGATCCTTTCTCTTTGATCCAGTACCGGTAGCAGAAAATAGATATCATGGAAACTGTTTTGCCAGGAAATAAATTTCAAAATTTCAGCAAAATAAGGAATATAATTAATCCTATTTGGACTTATTTAGAATTTTTGTGAAAGTAATTTCTAAATTAGTTTACTCTTTTGAAATAAATTTCACGCCTTGTATACTCATACCTGTCAAAAGAAGGGAGCACACATGAAAGATAAAACAGCCCAGGCCATTGAGCACAAACTGATCGTTTCCTGCCAGGCTCTTCCTGATGAGCCGCTTCATTCGTCCTTCATTATGGGACGAATGGCCCTGGCAGCCAAAGAAGGAGGAGCAGCCGGAATCCGCGCCAATTCTGTAGAAGATATTGCCGAAATCAAGCGGCAGGTGGATCTTCCGGTGATTGGGATTATCAAGCGCGACTATCCAGAAAACGGGGTGCGCATCACCCCCACCATCAGGGAAGTCGAAGAGCTGATGGAAGTGAGACCGGAAATTATCGCCCTGGATGCCACCGACCGTGTCCGGCCGGATGGAAAAACCCTGGATGAGTTCTTCACTGAAATCAAAGCCAGATATCCTAAGCAGAAATGGATGGCCGACTGCTCAACGATTGAAGAAGCCCTCCATGCGGACCAGCTTGGTTTCGATTACATCGGCACCACACTGGTTGGGTACACGCCAAAGTCGCAAAGTGACCGGATTGAAGAAAATGACTTTGAAATCATCCGCACGATTTTAAAGAACGTCAAGCATCCAGTGATTGCGGAAGGCAACATTGATACCCCATCCAAACTGCGCCGCGTAATGGAACTGGGCTGCTTCTCCAGTGTTGTTGGCAGTGCCATCACCAGACCGCAGCTGATCACCAAGCGTTTTACAGACGCTCTTGAAAATTGAGCCGGAAAACGGAAAGCCTAAAAGAGAAAACAAGCCAAGCACAAACAAGCAAAGAGAAAAGAAACATCGAAAAATTCGCGCGGCCCAGTTTCAATTTCCCCCAATTGTCTTGCAAGGAAAGGGACTGGCCAGAAAAAACCTGATTTTGAATTCATTGCCCAAAAAAGCCTGCCCCAGGCAGCAAAGAAGGAGAACAAAATGAGAGACTTAACGAAATACGAAGGTGTAATTCCAGCATTCTACGCCTGCTTCGACGAAAATGGGGAAATCAGCCCAAAAGCAGTACAGGATTTAACCCGTTACTTCATTCAAAAGGGTGTCAAAGGCGTTTATGTCAACGGCAGCAGCGGCGAGTGCATTTACCTGACGCCGGAGCAGCGCAAAACCGTCCTGGAAAATGTCATGGCAGCCAATGATGGTTCCTTAACAGTGATCGCGCACGTGGCCTGCAACTCCACCAAAGAAAGCCAGGAACTTGCCCGCCATGCTGAAAAGCTCGGGGTCGATGCCATTGCTTCGATTCCACCCATTTACTTCAAGCTTCCTGAACATGCAATCGCCAAATACTGGAATGACATTTCTGCCGCGGCGCCAAACACAGACTTTGTGATCTACAACATTCCTCAGCTGGCTGGTGTTGCCTTAACGCCGGCTCTGTATGCCGAAATGCGTAAAAACCCCAATGTAATTGGCGTGAAGAACTCTTCCATGCCTGTGCAGGATATCCAGATGTTTGTGGCAGACGGCGGCGAGGATTACATCGTCTTCAACGGACCGGATGAACAGTTTATCTCCGGAAGACTGATGGGTGCCAAAGGCGGAATCGGCGGTACGTATAGTGTCATGCCGGATCTGTTTTTGAAAATGAATGAAGCCCTCGAAAACAAGGACTGGCAGCTGGCCAAAGCCATCCAGTACGATGTCAACAACATCATTTACAAGATGTGCTCGGCTCATGGCAACATGTATGCCGTCATTAAAGCCATCCTCAAAGAAAATGAAGGCCTGGAACTTGGAAGCGTGGCGGCCCCTCTTGCTCCACTTGCCAAAGAAGATGAAGCGATCGTCAAAGAAGCAGCCCAGATGATCCGCGATGCCCGCGCTAAATATCTCTAGATGTGAGCGGTCTTTGAATTCAACTCTCTTCTTTTTCCAGGCTTTCCCAGGCAGCGATGCTGATTCTGCCTGGGCGGACTTTGGATCAGACCACAAAAACGACAGTCAAGCCAGATCAGAATCATTCGGTTAAAGCGATCCGTAAAAGCGGTCCATAAAAGGGATCCGCCCATCAAGATCTGAGCCCGGCAATCGCAATATGATGAACCAGGATTCATTCAATCAAGTTTTACGAGTAATTATAAAGGAGACAAATTATGCAAGGGTTTACGATTTACGACTTCATCATCCTCGTTGTCTACCTTGGAGCTGTCCTTGTGGCCGGTCTGTTTTTCGCCAAGAAAGACATGAAAGGCAAGGAATACTTCAAAGGTGACGGAACCATCCCCTGGTGGGTGACTTCAGTATCGATTTTTGCAACACTGCTTTCCCCGATTTCTTTCCTCTCGCTGGCTGGAAACTCCTATGCTGGCACGTGGATTATGTGGTTTGCCCAGCTGGGGATGCTGATTGCCATTCCTTTAGCCATCCGCTACTTTCTGCCCGTGTATGCCAAGCTGGATATCGACACCGCTTACCATTACCTTGAGCTGCGCTTCGGATCGAAAGCCCTGCGGATTCTGGGTGCGGTCATGTTTATCATCTACCAGATCGGAAGAATGTCCATCATCATGTATCTGCCCTGCATGGTACTGGCTTCCTTAACAGGCATCAATGTGAATGTCCTGATCCTGACCATGGGAATCATTGCGATCATCTACTCCTATACCGGCGGCTTGAAATCTGTATTATGGACCGACTTCATTCAGGGATCCGTCCTGATTGTCGGAATTATTTTTGCCCTGATTTATCTGATGAGCAACATTGATGGCGGTATCGGTGCCGTTTTCTCTTCCTTCTGGACAGAACATAAATTCCTGGCTCCGGACCAGCCGATCTTTGATGCCAACCTGCTTCGCGATTCCGTATTCCTGATGGTTTTTGGTGCCGGACTCAATACGCTGGGTTCTTATGTATCCAGCCAGGATATCGTTCAGCGTTTCGTTACCACAACCGATACAAAAAAAATGAACAAAATGATGCGTACCAATGGAATTCTTTCCATCGGTCTTGCCACTGCGTTCTATCTGATTGGTACAGGTCTGTTCGTCTTCTACCAGCAGCATCCTCTTCCACCCGCTGCTGCACAGGACCAGATCTTTGCTTCCTATATTGCCTTTGAACTTCCAGTGGGGATTACCGGTTTGCTGCTGGCGGCCATTTATGCCGCAGCCCAGTCCACACTGTCTACAGGCCTGAACTCCATTGCTTCTTCCTGGGCGCTGGATATTCAGTCCCGCCTGACCAAAAAAGAAATGAGCTTTGAAAAACAGACAAAAATTGGTCAGTACGTTTCTCTTGCGGTTGGAATTTTCTCGATTGTCGTGGCTATGCTGCTGGCTTCGGGTGGAATTACTTCGGCTTACGAATGGTTTAATGGCTTCATGGGTCTTGTTCTGGGAATTCTGGTGGGCATCTTTATTCTGGGTGTCTTCTTCCGCCGCGCCAATGCCTGTGGTGCCTTTGCGGGATTTGCCGCTTCAACGATCGTGATGATTATTGTCAAATACTATGCGACCAACGTATCGATCTGGTCCTACTCTTTGATCTCGATTGCAGTCTGCCTGGCTGTGGGCCTGCCGGCAAGCTGGCTGTATAACAAAATGACCGGCAAGAAAACCGATGCTCCACAATTTACGGTGTATGCCGATTTTAAAAAAGGGCTCAAAACTGAAGAAGAACTGGCTGAAGTGCAGGATGCATCAGCAGGAGGTATGGCATGATTTTTGCAAGAGTAGCGGATACGGCAAGCCGGGGAAAACTGGAACCCGGTGTTCAGGAAGCCATAGATTTTGCCTTAAGCCATGACCTGGCTTCCTTTGAAAATGGATCTCATCCCATTGATGGTGACCGCCTGTTTGTCAACATCGTAAGCTATGAAACCAAAACCCCAAAAGAACGATTCTGGGAAGCCCATAAAGACTATCTGGATGTCCATGTTCCTCTTGTGGGCACGGAACAGATCGACCTGAATTTCCTTGAAAATTTAGAGAAAGGCGAATATGAAAAGGCTGGGGATTTCCAGCCGGCCTTTGGAGACAAGATGGCCAGTGTCGTCATGAATCCGGGTGATTTTCTGGTCTGCTATCCAAACGATGCACATCGCACCGCCATCAAAGCCGGCGATCAGCCAGAAACGATTAAAAAAGCGATCTTTAAAGTCAGAATTGACTGATCCAGTCTACAGTTCTGAACCGGGTCAACCGTCTTTTGCAGCCACGAAAGACGGTTTTTTCATGCCGGATTCCAATCGTGGATTCTGTTGACTAAAATAAAGAAAACTGCCGGTTTATGAGCGCAAACGATGGGCAGCTTACAGGATCACAACCTATGGAAAAACATCCCTGCCGTTTACACTGTTCCTGTAAAAAAACCAAAACCTGCAAAGAAGCAACCCAGAAAAGGAGAAAAAAGGAGGAATGTTAAGTTTCTAATTATTTAGTAAAATTTGATGCTTTCTAATAATATTTTCTAACGGATTGCTATTACGCAAATTATGCTTCTATCTCTTGGATTGCTTATTGAAAATATGACTTTATTCTTGACTTTTGAGATAGAAATCGGACTAATACAGTCTCTCAAACCAGTACCAGAAAAAATTGCCGTGATGTCCTTGTTAAAGATAAAGCCTTTCAAAAACAGATGGCAAAAGTTCCAGCCAGATTCTGGAAATCAGCTTTAGATGATGCCGGAGCAACAATTCGCTCTATGTGGTCAAATCTTTTAAACAAGGCCAGAAAGAGAGTTTTAGAGAACGAACATCTCAATGATGACCAAAAGCAGTATTGTTTTTGGTGTCTGTTCAGCCAGTGGCAGATTTCGCAAGTTCTGACTTATAAAGAGCCAGAACTTCCTGAGAGCCTTAGTGAATGCAAATTTGATCGCCGCCAACTGGATAACTTTCTTCGCAGGACGATCCGCAAGTGTAAAGGGGCAATTCCTGTAAATAGAAGAAAACGGTCGTTTTTGATCGATGCCCAGCAGTATTCTTACCGGGATACAGAGGAAGGAACGTTCATTGAGATCAGCACAATGGATTTCAGAAAAAGAATTTCTATTCCAGTAAAAGACAAGAATCACCTGAAAGGCAGCCTGCGAGTCGTTGTAGATTTCGATAATTCATCGGCAGTCATCAACAGCCTGATCATGGCAAAAAAGAAAACCAGGAAGAAGAAAAACGATCGGTCTTGATAAAGGAATGAAAAAGACAGTCGCAACCAGTACTGGAAATGTTTATGGGACGGATGTAAATGGCTTTGCCAAGGAAAAGTCAGATTGGGAAGTGGAAAAAAATGCCAATCGAAACAAGCAGCGATCGGCCTGGCTGAATCTTCTTGAAAACGGCAATGATCAGTTGGCTGATATTCTATTTGCCAATAACATTGGAGATCAGCACTACACTAAGCAAGCCAATCGAAAGCTGGGACCCATTAAAAGCAGCATGAATCATGCTCTTGATGAATTTTTTGAAACTGAAAATCCAAGAGAGATCATCGTTGAAGATCTTACCTGGTCAAAATGGAACAGCAGCAAGAACCCTGGCGTCAATCGAAGGTTGTCGTCCTGGATGAAGGGATACCTGGATGAAAGATCATCTATAAAGCTGAGCAGCATAACTGCAAGGTCACCTATGTGAATCCGGCCTATACAAGCCAGCTTTGTCCAAAGTGTCATCATTTAGGTAGGCGGCAGGGTGAATCCTTTACCTGTTCCAACTGCGGCCACCAAGCCGATGCGGATTTGAATGCTGCAAAGAACATCTTAGACCGAAAGAAAGATACAGAAATTACGATCTACACAAAAGCAAAGGATGTAAAGAAAATCATCCTTCGAAGAATCGAAGAAGAACAACAAAAACAAGATACATCTAAAAAACCAAAGAAAGCCAAAAAAGCTAAAAAAAACTGAGAATCAACAATTAATCGGCTCATCATATGTAAGCCAAAGCCTGCATGACCTTCGGGAGGTGGTTTCGCCGATTCATGAAAGGAGGACCGGTTTTCTTAGAGGAAAAGGAGATCGCTGCATCAAAAAGCGAAAATCCATTCTAAAACGGCGGTTGGAAGACTCTCTGGATCTACCTGCTTTTTCGCAGCAATGCGAAGGGCTGGTAGTGAAGGTTTGTTCTACTGGACCCGCCGGAGCTTTCTTTCCGGAAAAAAGAAAGATGTATCCTGAACTGTTGTGAAACAGATAGAAAGGAGAAATCTAAAGATTTGAGCAGATTGAAATAGATTTGTTTCGATTTTTAGAACCGGCAAGAAATGAACAAGTTTATCTGCATTGATATTGGCGGAACGGCCATTAAATATGGAATCGTCCAAAGCGATGGAACCGTAGTAAAGGCCAAGGAAACACCGACGGAAGCAAGCCGGGGCGGAAAAGCCCTGGCAAAAAAGGTATTTGAGCTCGCAAAGGAATGTAAAGAAGCCTTCCCAGAGGTAAAAGGAGTTGCCATTTCCAGCGCAGGAATCGTGGATACCCAAAACGCCTCCATATTATACGCATCCGATGCCATTCCTGGTTATGCAGGCATTCACTTTCGAAAGGAGCTTGCCGACCTGGACCTGCCCATTGAAATTGAGAACGATGTGAACTGTGCCGGACTGTCCGAATATGCCGATGGCAGTGCCAATGGCAGCCAGAGTGCCCTGGTCCTGACAATTGGTACGGGAATTGGGGGATGCTTTATCGATCAGGGCCGTCTTCATCATGGCCATACGTATTCCGCCTGCGAAGTGGGGTATATGCCGCTTTTTGGCGGACCTTTCCAGAACCTGGCAGCAGCTTCAGTGATGGTGACCAGAGTTGCAGACCGAAAACAAGAACCCGTTGAAATGTGGAATGGCCGGAAGATTTTTGAGCTGGCCAGCCAGAACGATGTAATCTGCCAGGAAGAAATTGAACGCCTGTGTACGTATCTTGGACAGGGAATTGCAGCGATCTGCTATATTCTCAACCTGGAAGTTGTGGTGCTGGGCGGCGGAATTATGGCTCAGGAAAAAGTATTGCGCCCCTTGATTGAAGAGAGCTTTACCAAAGCTTCGATTCCACTCATTTCCAATGCAACCCGGATCGAATTTGCCAGCCACCAGAATGCGGCGGGCATGAAAGGCGCCCTGGTTCACTTCCTGTCGCAGCATCCAGAGCTGGCCTGACGATTTTAGGACATGGAGCGGGAATCCTCGGCCATTCAATGACCGAGATGAAAGCGAATAGTGCATAAAGATGCATTACTGGATGTTATATCTTTTTTATTTTATTTAAGAATATTTAATCATATTTATGATATACTATATGCATGAAGAAAAACAATCTGGTGCATGGTAGAACCACTGTGTACAA
>JADGIS010000179.1 GCA_015233825.1 Erysipelotrichaceae bacterium RD49 | reverse complement strand
GGAGTGTTTTATCTTTGGAAAACGAACATCCGGGAGCTTCAATATCAGGATGTTTGATGGGACTACGGTATCTGCATCTGTTTCATGGAAGAAATTAAGAAGACTTGAGTCATCGAATGGATGGCTTGTGGATAAACAAAAGGCGGCAGTATAAATATCGAACAGGAGGTGTAGGCGGCAATTTCTCCCCACAGCAAGCTATGGGGTTTCCTTGCCGCATTAGATGACAATCAGGTTTGCTTGAATCCAATTGGTTATTGAAGGAAAACGAAAGTGTACAACCAAAACGTTTCATGAGCAGGCAGCAGGTTTCGCTTGATGGTCATGCAGGTGTTTTTGGTTGTTTGAAAGGGAATGACGATGACGACTAGAGAAGATGTGCTCAACTACGTCGAAGATGAAGGCGTGAAATTTATCCGCCTTGGTTTTTATGACCTGTTTGGCAAACAGCGCAATATATCCATTATGCCCCGCCAGCTTAACCGCGCCTTTGAAAAGGGTGTAGCCATCGATGCTTCGCAGGTATTTCCAAACTGCACCCATGAAGGCACCGATCTGATTATCAAGCCGGACCCTTCCACGATGGTCCTGCTGCCATGGCGGAGCATGGAAAACGGCGTGATCCATATGGTTTGCGATTTATATACGATTGACGGCCAGCCGTTTGAAGCGGATACAAGAAGGCTGCTCAAGCAGGTGCTCCACGATGTCGATGTAGCCGGCCTCGATCTTTTGATGGCGGCCAAAAACGAGTTTTACCTGTTTGAACGGGATGAAAACGGCCTGCCAACCAAAAAGCCGTTTGATCATGGCGGCTATATGGATGTAGCGCCTTTAGACCAGGGGGAGAATATCCGCCGCGAAATCTGCATGATTTTAGAAGAGATGGGCCTGGATCCGCATAAGTCCTACCACCAGTCTGGGCCTGGCCAAAATGAAATTGACTTCCATTTCTCCGATCCCTTGCAGGCTGCAGATGAAGCCAGCCTGTTTAAGTGGGTCGTGCGCACGACCGCCAATGCCAATGGCTTGTATGCCGATTTCAGTGCAAAGCCTTTGGAAGATGAAGCCGGCAGCTCGATGCATGTACAAGTCCGGTTTGTCGAAGGGCTGGAGAAAAAAGAGGCCTTTATTGCCGGCTTGCTCAAATATCTGCCGGAAATGCAGTTGTTTATGTGCTCGTCGCCGATGTCCGTCAAGCGCCTGGCTTCCTGGAATGCGCCAAGCTTTTTTGATGTGTCCGATACCAAGCGCAATGTCATGGTCCGCATTCCGCCGCTTGCCAAAGATGTGATTGAAGTCAGGCTTCCAGATTCGCTCTCCAATCCATACCTGAACTTTACGTTAGTCTTAATTGCCGGTCTGCAGGGAATCCAGGAAAACCTGGATCTGCCGGAAGGTGAGCCGCTTGCGGTGGCTGCCTCTTTAAAAGAAGCCAAAGACCTGGCCCGAAATTCCAAGCTTTTAGCAGATTCCATTCACGAAGATATCCTCAATGCCTACCTGGCTGTGGAGGAAGAGTGTTGAAAAAACGGCTGCTGGTGCTGCAAGAGTGTCCAGTACTGCCTCTGGAGGCTTTTTCAGGCTCGGAATGGGAAATTGTCAAAGCGGATACGTTGGAAAAAGCCAAACGGCTGCTGGGCGTTTCTACATTTGATCTTCTTGCAGTTCAGCTGCAGCCCAAACCCTCTGCCCTCGGCCCTGGCGTGCTGGAGCTGAGTATGCTTTACTCGCTGTCCACTGTCGTCTTCTGTCCAAGCGAACGGCTGGATACGATCAGCTACCAGTTTCGCAGTGCCCCGATTCTCATTTTGCCTTTGCAGACACCCAAAACGGTGCTGATGCAGATTATGGCCTATCTTTCCAAAAATGCCGACACCAAGCGCCGGCTGCAGGACTCCATCAACAAAGAAAAGCGCCGCTTTCAAGATGAGAAGCTGGTCAGCCAATGCAAAGTGCAGCTGGTTTCCATGTGCAGATGGAGTGAAGAAAAAGCCCATCAGTATATATTGAAAACAGCCATGGACCATTCCATGACCAAATCTGCCGCAGCCAGGCAGATTATGCGAAAATTGGAGCGTATTTCAAGTGAAAGCAAAAAAAACCAATGCAATGCGGCATCTTGATACCCTCAAGCTGCCTTACGAGCACGTTGAACTCAATTTAAAAGAAGCTGCTGATGCCAGCAGCGTGGCCAAGCTTTTGCAGGCTAAAGAAGAGCAGGTCTTCAAAACGCTGGTGACTGTTTCCAATGATAAGGAACACTTTGTCTTTATGATCCCCGCCGGGAAGCATTTGTCGCTCAAAAAAGCAGCCAAAGCAGCCGGCAAGAAGAAAATTGAAATGATTTTGCAAAAAGAGCTGCTGCCGCTGACCGGCTATGTTCATGGCGGCTGCTCGCCATTGGGGATGAAAAAACAGTTTCCTACCTTCTTTGACCAGAGTGCCCTGGATTTTGAAACCATCTATTTTTCCGGCGGCAAGATCGGCGTCCAGATCCAGATGGACCCAAAGCTACTCGAACAAGCAGCCAAAGCCAAGCCCTTTGATCTTTGCGAGGAATAGCAGTGTCAAGCTTTTTTCTGGATGAAGAAAATTGCGATCTTCAGGCTTTTGATTCAGGCAGCAGAAAGATACCGCTGCCTTTTTTACATGGACAGGACCGAAGGATGCAGCATAGGAATAAGAAATCAAGAGAAGAGGGAACGCAAAAGTATAAGAATCAAGCCGCAATTCTGATGGTCTGCTGAATGGATAAAGGTATGCCAGAATGGATAGAAAACGCATTCTTGTATAATTTTGGCAGACTGATCAGGGATCAAAATCGTTTTGTGCTTGTGCGGCACTCAATCTGGCTAAAGGTAAAATGACTTAAAATTCAAGCCTGTTTTTCCGGTCAGATTCCGGTCAGTGACTAAAGACGAATTTCGAATCCCGGATACAATCCTGTTGGTTGAAGCAAATGAAGATTCAGATACTTCGAAGGACCTGTCGAGCGCAATCCATTTCCAGACTCGTTATGGATTGGCTTGGATATTGACGGGAGTCTTGCCTGGAATAGGGACTTTGAATGCTTATTTGCTTGATGATTCAACGTGAAGGAGACCGTTATGAAAGCTTTTGAAAAGAATGTCTATCAAATTTACCCGCTTGGCGCAGCGGGAGCCCCCTTTGAAAACGACCATGCACTTACGCATCGGCTGGGACACTTTGGCCAGAAAGAATGGCTGGATCATTATAAAAACTTGAACGTGGATATGATTCTCTTTAACCCATTGTTTGAATCTGCCAGCCACGGCTATGACACGATTGATTATCGCCAGGTGGATACCAGACTCGGTGACAACCAGGATTTAAAGGATCTTGTTTCGACTTTGCATGAAAACGGCATCAGCGTTCTGTTTGATGCGGTGTTCAATCATGTCGGCCGCGACTTCCATCAATTCCAGGATGTATTGAAAAACCGTGAAAACTCTCCCTATAAAGACTGGTTTAACATCGATTTCAATGGCAACAACGGCTACAACGATGGCTTGAGCTACCAAAACTGGGAAGGCTATGATGCATTGGTGAAGCTGAACCTGCGCAATCCGGAAGTCGTTCAGTATTTATTGGATACTGTGGATTTCTGGATCGATGAATTTGGTGTGGATGGACTTCGCCTGGATGTTGCCTATTTCCTGGACCATGATTTCTTAAAAGCTTTGCATCATGTCAAAAGCAAAAATCCGGAGTTCTTCTTGCTTGGCGAAACTCTCCATGGTGATTACAACACCTGGGTCAATGATGAAATGCTAGACAGCTGCACCAACTATGAGTGCTACAAAGGCTTGTATTCCTCCTTTAACTCTAAGAATTTCTATGAAATTCTGTATTCGTTCAACCGCCAGTTTGGCAAAGAGCAATGGTGCCTGTACCGCGGCAAACATCTGCTTGCTTTTGTCGACAACCACGATGTCAACCGGATCGCTTCAACGCTGGAAAACAAGAACCTGCTTCCAGCCATCTATGCGATGCTCTATACCATGCCTGGGATTCCAGCGGTTTATTATGGCAGTGAATGGGGCATGGAAGGTGTCAAAAACAATAACGACACCTCCATCCGTCCGGAAGTCAAAGAACCAGAATGGAATGAACTGACCGATGTCATCGCAAAACTGGGCCAAATCCGCAAAGAACACCCGGAATTGATCTATGGTGACTACGAGCAGATTGCCATCAACAACCCCTGGTGCATCTATCAGCGCTCATTTGATGGCAAAACCGTATGGACCTGCATCAACCTGACTCCAGATCCAATCGATATTCCAGTCAATATGAATGCTGAAATGGAAAACTTAATGGATGGCCAGACCGAAACAATTTCCGGATCGGTTCATGTAGACCCCGAAAGCTTCAAACTGCTGGCCTTCTAAGTCATCAACGCGTACATTTCAAAGCAAATTCAGCTGATGGCTTGGATTTGAAAACCAAAAATTGCTGCGGCAGCCTCTTCGGTTGATAAAGAGACTGCCGCTTTCTTCTTGCTGGAATGAATTGTATGACGAAGAAAAACCCAAAATCAGAATGAATGCCCCATTCAAGATCAAAGTCTCAGTTGAAGAGAACCGATTGCGATCTTTTGAATAGGAACCGATCTTTAAGGAGGAAAAACGATGGACCATTTTGAAGATGCTGCGATTATCAATGCCCTGAAAACGGAACGTTTCGAGATTTTAGGACATGGAGCGGGAATCCTCGGCCATTCAATGACCGAGATGAAAGCGACTGGTGCATAAAGATGCATTACTGGATGTTATATATTTTTATTTTATTTAAGCATATTTAATCATATTTATGATATACTATATGCATGAAGAAAAACAATCTGGTGCATGGTAGAACCACTGTGTACAACCTGTCTCTTATACACATCTGACGCTGCCGACGAATAG
>JADGIS010000178.1 GCA_015233825.1 Erysipelotrichaceae bacterium RD49 | reverse complement strand
TCAGAAAGAGTAACTCCGCAGCGAAGAACACTGGCCATGATGAAGTCTTCGAGACTGATTTTCTCTGACTTCGTTCTAGAGTAGGCTCCTGTATTTTTGGCAAGTTTCTCGGATTCTTCTTTAGCGAAAGAATCAGTAAGCTCTAGAAAGCTTGTGATTAGTGCTGTGACTTTTTTAACATTCATAAAGCGGACCTCGGAATGACTATTAAAAATCTTATCGTCATTACTATATAAATGATTTGAGATTATATTGGTTTGTCAAACCAAAGACCCATCTTTATAAATCGAGAATTGTTCGCGTAAGAAAGACATATTAAGCTTAGAATGGTTAGCTTAATGACATTGGTTAAGGAAGAATAAAGAAAACGGCAAATCAGCCAAGTAGCCATAATTCAACGCAAGCTGACCACCTTCCGTTTTCGCAAATGATTCCAAAAGAAAATGAGCAGACATTGATTCCAGGAAGGGATCAGAGGAAACCATCATGACACGCGATAGACAATCTAAATCATTAAAATCTCGTGAAGATACGAAGATCTGCCGCTTTGCCGCCTTCGCTGCCAGCTTATCGGCAGCCGCGATTGTTGGATATGCCGTCTTAAAACCAGCACCTGTTACCGTTCAAGCCTATCATCATACCGATGAAAATAAAATTGCCCTGAGCACGATGGACAAGTCCAGTTTGAATGAATCGAAAATTGAACTGGAAGATCCAGCCAAAGAAGCCAAAGCGCCCGCCAAACAAGAAGCGGCTTTGAATCCGCTTCAAAGCAACGAAGTCGTTTTAATGGAAACGCCCGCTGTCCAAGCGACAACCAGCCAACAAGCACTGCCTGCCCAGATTTTAGAGCAGGCAGAATAGACTGAAACAGCTGAATCCACCGTTCCAACCGTGATCGAAACCCCAGCCACTCAATCCCAGGCGCCAGGGGAAGAGACGATCCAAGCCGTTGAAGAAACGGAGTCGCTTTTTGAAGAAGTCGCACCTGCATCTGTTTCTGAACCAACCCCCGCTCCTGTCCAGCCGACTGCCGCTGCACAGGTTGACGATGGAATCTGGCATGTTTCTTATCTTCCAGCCTGGAATGCCGCCGCTGCTCCAGCCGATGGATCGATCGGAATCTGGGCCGATGGATGGTTTATTGCTCATTCCCATATGCCAAACGGCGATAAAATCGCTTCGCTGCCGCAATATGTAGAAGTGGATGGCCAGGTGTATGAACTGTGGGATACCTGGATTTCAACCGACCATGTGGATACTGACACCATTGCCAGAGCAAGAGCCAACAACGGCATCGTCTTCCAGACCTGCATTACCGATGATACCAACCGGATGGTTCATTACGAACCAATCCAGGGTCCTGGCTATGCTTACGATTTCACCAGTTTTCCGTATACGACAACCGATGCTGTCCTCTTTGGTTTCTAAGCCAGATTGATTCTATCGATTCCCATTTCTTTTTAGCCACTGGATATAAACACCTCTGATTAAAAATTAAATCAGAGGTGTTTTTAGTCTTTGCAGTGCATCAAGCCGAAAGAGCCCCACACCAACTGAAAGGATCAAGGTCGGCAAGGCTTTGAAAGAAAGTTATTGATGGTTTGGAAAAGCTGTGCGCAAGAAAGTGGATCCCGCGAGCGGCCAGCTGCTCACTCTTCTTCGCAGATATGAGCAAATGCAACTTTGATGATGGAGTGGATATGCTCATCATCCAGTCCATAGTAGACGGTTTTGCCTTCCCGCCGGCTGCAGACCAGTTTAGCGGCTTTCAAAGCGCGCAGCTGGTGAGAGATGGCAGATCGAGACATGTTAACGACCACAGCCAGATCCGAAACGCAGAGTTCACCAGCTTCCAGGGCAGTTAAAATTTTAAGGCGGGTGGGATCTCCCATAATTTTATAAAAATCAGCCAGTTTTTCGATAGCAGCCTCGCAGGGAATGGCTGCTTTGGCTTGCTTGACAGCTTGATCATCGAAGATCTCATAGCTGGCGGCATTTTCAAGATTCAATGTGTCCATGAGATTAGTATACCCGGTTTGTCAAAAATTCATAATTTAACAATTGAATGGTTGCGCAATTGTAAAACTGAGCTATAATCAGAGTGTAAACAGTTGAACGGTTGTTCAACTAATTTCAATACCTATAAAGGAGAATCATCATGAAAAAAACATATAAAATTGAAGTCGACTGCCCAACCTGTGCTCAGAAACTGGAAACCTGTGCCAATTCAATTGACGGCGTAGAAAAAGCCGCTGTGAATTTGATGACCCAGAAACTGGCCATCAATGCCGAAAAAGAAGACCAGGATCGCATTATTCACGAAATTGCCGACAAAATGAAGAAAATTGATGACGAGGTTGTGATTTACTTCTAGTCAGCTAGATAGGCTTGCTTTATGACAAAAAAACAAAAGAAAAACCTGCGGCGAATCCTGATTACGGCTGTCTGCTACTTTGCGGTAGCGCTTTCTACGATCTGGATTCATTGGAACCCGGTGGTCCTGGCGATCGTCTATCTGGCGATCTATTTGTACATTTCGTGGGATGTTCTCAAGCGGACCGTTAAAAATATCCAGAATAAGGATTTTATGGATGAAAACTTTTTGATGACGGTGGCTTCGCTGGGCGCGTTTATCTTAGGGGAATATTCCGAATCCGTTGCGGTGATGCTGTTTTACCAGATCGGGGAATGGTTCCAATCCTATGCCCTGGAACGCTCGCGCAAAAGCATTTCCGCTTTGATGGATATCCGGCCTGAATATGCCAACCTGGAAAAAGATGGCCAGGTTGAAGAAGTTGATCCGGAAGAGGTGCAGCCTGGCGATATTATCGTCATCAAGCCAGGCGAGCGCATTCCCCTGGATGGCGAGGTTGTTTCGGGAACCAGCGCGATTGATACTTCCGCCCTCACAGGCGAAAGCGTGCCTAGAACGGTTCGTGAGGGCAGTGAGGTCATTTCCGGCTGTATCAATAACAGCGGCGTGATCAAAGTCCGCGTTTCCAAACCGTATGAAGAATCGACCGTCAGCCGCATCCTGGATCTGGTGGAAAACGCCACTGATAAAAAGAGCCGTTCTGAACAGTTCATTACCAAGTTTGCCAGAATCTATACCCCAATCGTGGTCTACAGTGCCGTGGCCCTGGCTCTTCTCCCTTCGATCCTTACCGGCCAGTGGCAGACCTGGATTTACCGGGCTCTAGAATTTTTGGTTATCTCCTGTCCATGTGCTTTGGTGATTTCCGTACCACTGGCTTTCTTTGGCGGAATTGGCGGCGCAAGCCGCTGCGGCATCCTGGTTAAAGGCAGCACCTACTTACAGGACTTGTCTGAAGTCAAAACGATGGTGTTTGATAAGACTGGAACGTTAACCAAAGGAACTTTTGAAGTGGCCAGCGTTGAATCCCTGACCATGAATAATGACGAACTGCTGAAGCTTTGTGCCAAGGCTGAATCCTTCTCTACCCACCCAATTGCGCTTAGTATTGAACGGGCCGCCAAACTTTCCAATCCAAAAGAAGGCGTTGGCAATGTTGAAGAAATTGCTGGTAAAGGATTGATTGCCGATGTGGACGGCAAAAAAGTCGCCTGCGGCAACCGCAAATTGATGGAATCCCTTGGTATTCCGGCAGCTGATCTGCCAGTTGGCAGCGGCTTTGGAACCGTTGTTTATGTGGCAGTAGATGGTTTGTATGCAGGGGTTATCGAAGTGGCTGATGAACCGAAAGAAGAAGCCAAAACCGTCTTTGAACTGCTTACCAAATATGGTGTCGACAAATTTGTGATGTTGACAGGAGACAGCGAAACGGTTGCTCAAGCAGTAGCGAAACGGACCGGAATTACCGAAGCCCATGCTCAGCTTCTGCCGGAACAGAAAGTCGAAGAACTGGAAAAAATCCTGACCAGTCCGCATCTAGGCAAAGTCGCCTACATTGGCGATGGTATTAACGATGCGCCAGTTCTGACCAGAGCGGATGTGGGCATTGCGATGGGCGGCCTGGGCAGTGATGCCGCGATTGAAGCGGCGGATATCGTCTTGATGGATGACCAGCTCGACTCACTGATTACCGCGATCCAGATTTCGAAAAAGACCTTGCGGATTGCCAAGCAGAATATCGCGTTTGCGATTACGGTCAAAGTGCTGATGCTTGCACTTGGTGCGTTTGGCATTGTCAATATGTGGGGCGCCGTCTTCGCGGATGTTGGAGTAGCGATGTTATGTATCCTCAATTCCATCCGTGCTTTAAACGAAAATAAATTCAGGGTTAATGTTCCTCAGCCGGCAAAGTAATGCCGGCTTTTTATTGTTTGGGGTTTTCTGCAGCCATAGATGCCATCTATTCACGGGGTGTGGTTTTGAAATACGCTTTGAATGCCTTATAAAAATTTGATGGACTTGGATAGCCGACCAGATCGGAAATTTCTTCAAGTGACAGGCTGGTGGCAGCCATCAAGCTTTTGGCATTGGCCATCCGCTGCTCAAGAACGATCTGTGAAAAGCCTTTGCCTAGCTCCTTTTTTAAATAACTGGAAAGATAGTTCGGATGATAGGAAAAATGATCAGCCAGTTCTTGCAAAGTTATACTGGGGCAATTGGAGCGAATATAGGCTTCCAGCTGCATGGAAAAAGGAAGTTCACTTTGTTCTTTGGCTTCGCTTTTTTCATATTGGCGCATGAGATACAGAAAAAAGGTGAGAACCAAAGGCTTGAGAATCTGCTGCGTATTTTCATCCTTATTGGCATATTCCATACCCATCAGCTCAACCAGCGGACGAATCATCGTATCGTCTGCGAAAGGAATATAAAGAGCAGCATCCGACTTCGGATTCTTTTCCACGCTGACAAAGAAATCGAATAATTTTGTGCTTCGGGAAACAAGTGAAAAAAACTCCCGAAAAAACGTCGAACGGCGGATCATGATTGCCACGATCGTATTAGCCTGATCTCGGTCAGCAACTACCGCTTCAATACGTTGAGTGTATCAGAGAATCAGGTGGTTATTCTTAAAATTTGAAAGACTACAGGTTAAGAGATGCGGTTTTCAAAGCCTTTTGGAGAGGATATTTTAAAAGATGCGACAGACAAAAGTGAGTTTATGGCGATTTGAAGACCTAATTGTTCATCTGTCACGATCGTTTCTTCACTACAGTTTTAATCACTTTGTGAAATTAAATCAAAATTCACAAGTATACCTG
>JADGIS010000177.1 GCA_015233825.1 Erysipelotrichaceae bacterium RD49 | reverse complement strand
CTCAGAAGTCTGGGAGTGACAAGAATATTAGTATTCAACTGAATAGCTTGGTTTGATTTAAACTTACTTTGTGACATAAGAGAACCCTCCGAATTGTACAATACTATTATACCAATCGGCCTATGGGTAATAACAGTAATAAATCAATTCGCTAGAGCAATGGCTCTTTGTCTGTGCTCGATGAACATGAGGTACTGTTTTGCACTTTTATCGGGCGCATCCTTCTAATAATTACAGATACTTTAAATGATTCTTCAATAAGTAGAATAGATAATATGAGGAAAGAATGAAAATATTGGATTGCAAGTAGATTTTTTTTAGAAGACCTTCAGCCACGAAAACGACCAGAAGCCCATTGTATAAAGGTACTTCTGGTCGTTTTCGGTGGATAAAAATTGTCTATAGCCAATTTGATAACTTTATTTACCAAATATAAGCCGGTTCTTCGTTGACGACAATAGCATTCATTAGTTGCTCAGCCGTTACGGTTTTTAACCCTCCATATACACTGTCCTGCTCATAGTAGGGATCGATATAGTAGTAGTAAGCAATGTTATTTGTTCCAGCAAACAAAGCATATCCAGTGATCAAAACCATGTGATTGGCGGATTTGTGTTGAGGATATAACGCATGGACATCTACTGCTGCAAAAATCGGATCATTGGTGCCGATATCCTGCCGCACCCGCCGTTCAAATTGGGTATATAAGTCAGGATTTGCATCATAACGTGAAATTCTTTGAATATGGTATCCTGGTTCGTCAGGGCCTACATTTTCATTTTGGAATAAGTATTTATTGGCTACTTTGGCCAAATCAACGTATTCCGTCCCGGTGGTAGGACTAGTATTCATTTCACTCGCAAGTTCAGCTTGTGTTTTTTCAATCCCTTTATATCGAAGAACCATCTGCATACAAGCTGGAACACAATAATAGTTGTTTTCCTGAACAATAGATTCAAGTGGAAGGCGAATCTTATCGACTACAATTCGGGCTCCTTGATCTGGGTTCGCCATTCTGGCGTTTTCATCCCATTGTGTCTGCTCCTGATCATTCTGTTTAGGTGTTTCCGCATTATCAGATCGATTCGTTTTATCTTGAGGAATTTGATTTGTATCATTTTCTACTTCGATTTTGGTCCCAGTTGATCCAGTATTTTTATTGCTATTTGTACTAGTATCCAACTTAGCTGTTTCAGATTTATCATTTTTTACGGCATTACTTGAAGAAGCCTTAGACACTGATTCTACTACTTTAGAATCACTTGAATTTATACTTCTATCGTTTAGGGTTGAAGATTCTTCGAATGACGTTTTTCTAGATTCTGAAAATTGATCGGTTGTGTTAGAACACCCTGAAAGATAAACTATATTTGCTAAGAGGAAAGTTGCAAATAATGATTTATGTAATTTCATAAGTCAATCCTTTCGTCTAAAGAAGGAATATCACCTGATATAAAGATGATGATCATTTTTTCAAAACAAGGTCAGTATTTTTATTCTGATATATTTCACCCTTCTTTATCTCGGAATCCTTCTTTTTATACTCCACCCATACCATTGAATCATTAGCAAGGAATATGGTTCCGCCATCGTTTTGATATAATATTCCTTTTTCTATATCATATAAATAGTATTGCGGACGAATTCGATCAGATAATGTATTTGAACCTAGCCATGAAATATAATCTTCGTTTACTTGAATAGATTCAATCCAATCTGATTCAAGTAAGTATTCAATCTGGTGCTTTTCTAAGTCTACTTGTCCAAGACATATGTTATTTTCTTTGTTTACCGTGATAAAGATTTCGGTACCATTGCTATATAAACCAGAAATATAATTATTTCCATCTTTGGTTTCGTATAGAATAGTTTTATTTTGAGTGGTTAAATCGAACTCGATCAGTTGTGTTACTAAGTTTTGATTATCAATTTTGATGTAATACCATAATCCATTACATTCGATTGGGAATCCACAGTTATCATTTTCAATGGTTGTGAAATCCCCATCTTGAAACGAATAGAACTGGTTGGTGTAAAATGCATTATCTGGATTATAAAAATTAAACATTATTCCATTTGTTGAAATAACAGCTTGCGTATAATGCAAGGCTGGAATATTGGTGATTAAATAGATTTCTTTAGTGCTGTTGTTTTTTAAATCATATAAATAATATCGAGAAATATTATTAGATTGATCACTTTCTTCATAGATTATTAAATCTTTATTAGCGGAAATTATTCCAATGGATGTTTGTTCTGATTTGCTCTTAATATCTGCAATTTTCTTAAACTCTCCACTATTCAAATCATAGGCTGCCAAAAATAAGGCAGTTCGGTCACTAGATTCATCCCCTTCGCCATACAAGATGTTATTCTCACTCAAATAGGTAGGAATAAAATTAGTGTTATGAGGATACTCATATCTCTTTGAATCAATAAATAGGCTGCTAATAGGCGCTTGATCATAGTCCGAAGTTGAAGGAGGAATAACTGTTACTTCACTTAATGCCTTTGTTTCGTTACTTGATGTTTCCATATTAGTATTCTGACTATTTTTAGAAGGTAAATTCTCAGAACTCAAAGATAAATTATCCTGACACCCGCACAAAGCAAGTGTCAGGATAATTCCTAGGCTAAGAGAATTTAATCTTTTACCAAGCATAACCTCTACCACCAACTGCATAGCTTAAGTTGGTGATAGATGCTCTCTGATTCATAACAAAACCAGAGTATCTTCCATAGCCAGGATCTGTATATGTAACCTGGTTTCCGTTATCGAAGTAGTCTGCAACTACTCCGTAATGGTAGAGGGTAGTTCCGATATTGTGTCCAGTCAAATAAACGTCTCCAGGACTCTCCATTGTATTTACCATTACAGGATTACCATAATTTAGGGCTTCCACTACATGACCTTTGATGGTAGAAACATCACTATAAGTATGCCATTGCCATCTGAACTGGTATTTTGAACCAGCAACCACTGAGTTAAGGGCATTGGCTACGTTATTTCCAGCATTAGTTCCATTTGTGGTCGTTCCTAATAGTGCTGCCATTTGGTCCTGAGTTCGCGTATAGCCAATACCACCAAGTACCATTTTCGCAGAAGCTGGACCGCAGTAGTAATCATTTTGTTGAGTTTGGAATGGAATCGAGATTTCTACGCTACTAGCTCGAGCCATTGGAACATTACTCTTATCGATATTTTCATCAATAAGTAGTGGAGTACTTGTATCGATGCCACCATTTAAAGATGACGTGTCATAAATGATTGTAGTGCCCTCATCACTCACTTGTACGTTACCATCTGTCGTTGTCGCTGCTTGAATTGGTAATGGAACCAACGACATAATGGTTGAAAGTGCAAAAACTGCTAATTTTTTTCTCATCTTTTTCTCCTCGTATTGTAGTCCATAATCAATACAACTTCACTCGTATTTAGCCTCCTATCAAGCTGTATTTAAAAACTATGATTATGATTTCAGAACTATGCTATTTAGTCTTGTTTTTCTGCCCTGCTCCTCGATTGATAGCAGAGCAGAAATTAATAGAAGATCAGTTTTATAGTCTCTTCTTCACCTCCAAAGTATTCTATAACCAGCTTCGTCCTATATAATAAATAATATTAAAAATAACTAATTTATAATATTAATTATTTAATGCGAATCTGGTGTGACTAATCATTCTGCTTTCATTATTAGTTTGGCATGGGTGATGTCCCACCATTTGGATTAACTCCTTCAGTCCAACAATAATCATCTTTATGATGTTTTTCACAAAATTTCGGACTAATTACTGACCCTGCTATAATGATCATAATCATTAATAAAAATAATGTTTTAAAGTACTTCATCAATCTTTTTCTCCTTTCTTTTTCATGATTTAATACTAGTGTATTTCCGGATTGGATTATAGTCCCAAAAATTCGAGAACGTTGGGGGAGATTAAAATGGACATTACTAAAAGCTTAGGATTTATCGAAAAACGAATTAGAAAAAAACAGGGATTATCATTAGAGAATGTTTCAAAAGACTTAAAGATATCAAAAGGGAATTTAAGCGAGATAGAAAATGGAAGGCGGCCACTTAACGAGGCTTTGTTCCGACAATTTGTAGAGCGCTATAAAATCAATTTTGATTTTGATCTTGGGCTTTTGAATGAGATAGAACAGCTTCTGCAGGAGCTAATGGAAGCTTACACGTATAAGAACTTTGAGAAAGAAAGGCAGATTACACGTAATTATAATTTAGAACGAGATAAATACGAATATTCTTTTGGGTGTTTATATCTTCCTTTCCTAGATGTTTTTTTAACAAATGAGAAACAACCTAATCAACTATCTGTCGATGAATATAACGCTTTCTCAGAAGTTCTAGAATATTTTCCTGCCTATGTTCCAGATGAAAAAGCTCTTTTTCTCTACATCAAAGCATTTACTGCTAGAAAGAACGGTGATTTAAAGAAAGCTCTTAGTGATCATTTAAAAGCTATAGAAACCTTAAATGGGAAAAAATGGCCACAGCTTGAAGGAATAATCAAGATGAATTATGCAATTGAGATTGCAGCATCTCAATCTTTCTTTGCGGCTTATTTAATTGGGCAAGAAGCTCAAGAAATTTTCTCTAAATACGAAAATTATGTTAGGTCTTTGATGTGCTCTTTTAATCAAGCAAACTATTTAATTTGCCTACAGGAATATGCTGAGGTAAAAGACATCTTGAATAGGGTTCTGCTCTCTCAAAAATTATTTACCGGTTACGACTTCCATAAACTTGCAGTATCAATTATGATTTTGGCTTTGGTTATGGAGGAAGAATTTGAGCAGGCTATCCAGTTTTCAAAAGAGTACCCGATAGATGATGAAGAGCGCTATATAGGAAACAGATCTCTACTTCCTTATTGCTATTATCGGCTTGGTGAACTGGACCAATGTCTTCTTTCAATGGCTGAACTCAGTCAAGAAGCGCTTACCCGCGACGATAAGGCTTTTCATTCTATCTTAAAGGCGATTTTAGAAAAGGATAAAGTAGGAGTTGAGGCTGCTAAACAAAAAATGATCAGAATCTGCTGCAAACAGCTGAACTGGGCGATGTTGATGATCATGTACCAATTGCTGATCTGTTACTACAAGGCTGAAAACGAAAAAGATTTGTTAATTGATGCGTACGAATGCAAAGATAAAGTCTGCCGGCATATTCTGCCAGTTGATTGTGAAAGATCATTGCCAGGTTCCTTGGATTGAATGGTTTATTTGAAACTGGCTGGGGGATTGAGTCTGTTTTTTTGTTCCAATTTTGTCTCTAATAGGAGAGCGTCAAAGTACCGGTATGGTAGCCAATCTTCAGTTCTGTCATGATTTTCCTGAAATTATTAAACATTTCAGGAGGACAAAATCATGAAAAGAACAAAAGAAGATTGGCTTTTTCTTATTG
>JADGIS010000176.1 GCA_015233825.1 Erysipelotrichaceae bacterium RD49 | reverse complement strand
CTGATTTCAGCTGGAATTGCCATAGATAGTCCTCCTATGTATAGGGATATTATATCATATATCGGTTATTATTTAACTATACAAAGGCTGATTTCAGTTCAAAAAGTAACTGTTTTGAGAGCAGAGCTATCGGGTTATTCAGCTGCTCGCAGTATCGATTCGCCGTATATTCTTAAAAACGATAAAATAAAAGCCTACGAATCATCGATTATGATGATTTATAGGCTTATTAGGATACTATACGTATAGTGTAATCGACTGGGAAAGTTCTAATTAAAATATTCATCTACTTCTTATTGAACGGGCAGCCCATTCAAAAAGCCATCTCCAAAATCGTGGAAATGGCTTATGAGGGTCATCATCTTGCACAAAGAGTGGTTCTTGAACTTTTTCCTCTCCAATGCTGTAAAAAAGGTTAGAGGACGAGATTAGAAAACAGACAGCCACTTCTGTCTGTGTTTGATGATCAAAAATTTTTTATTCAATACGAATCAGTCTTTGTACTTGCCGCCATATACAGGAAAAATCCCAAATTCCCCATAGTTTTCGATGCGCGGCAGATGTTTGAGAATTTCCATATCCGCATCCGAAATCGTGAAGCAGATGTCAGCATTTGATTTCATATGATCCGGATTGGCTGTTTTGGGCAAAGCGACCAGACCTAATTGTAAGTCATAGGCAATGCAAAGCTGTGGAATGGAAACACCGTATTTTTCAGCCATTTTGGCAATCGCTGGATTTTTCAGGGCTTCGCCATGGGCAACTGGAGAGTAGGCTTCAACCACAATGTCATGATCTTTGGCAGTAGTTAATCAAAGCTTGGGGCGTATTGGTAATATGGCAGAGAACCTGGTTGACCATCGGCTGGATCTGGGCACTTTTGGATAAAGCATCCAGATCGCTTTGCAGGAAATTTGAAACGCCAATGACTTTGAGTTTTCCTTCTTTCATTGCTTCTTCCATTGTCCGCCAAACTTCGGCGTTTTCTTTTTCATAACGGTATTCACTCTGATTGGCCTGGTTCCAAGGCTGAGGAGAGTGGATCAGCATCAAATCGAGATACTCAAGTCCCATCTTCTTTAACGTCTGATCAATCGAATCTTTTGCGGACTGGTAGTCTTTGTGTTCAGCGGCAATCTTGCTGGTCACAAAAAGATCTTCTCTTGGCAGCCCACATTCATGCACGCCAAGGGCAACACCGGCTTCGTTACCGGATGCTTGGGCAGTATCAATTAAGCGATACCCAATCTTGACGGCTTCTTTAACAGCATTGGCCGCTTGATCGTCGGCAATAAACCAGGTTCCAAGTCCAAGTTTTGGAATCGAAAGACCATTGGCCATTTTGGTTGTTTCGTTGAGTACATTCATCCTTTTTCCTCCTTGGCTGGTTTTGGTATTTGTCAAAACCAGCCTACAGTAAACTGTTTCTTGATGAACCTACCGTAGTTCACAATCTGGGCCATTTCCAATACTTATTTGAAATATCCCTCCATGCCTAAGATGTATGAACAACCCTTTCCAGCCACGCCTACAGCCATCTGTGCTTCGATCCTGGCTGGCAAAATCAGCCCTGCTTTCTTGTCCAATTCCCTCCTCTGAATCTGACCAAAATGAAAGCCATGGTTTTTCACTAAGGCAATCATCACAAATCGCTTAATCTTAGCCAAACAAATGCTCTTTTTTTCAAGTCTGAAAAAAGTATAGTAAGATTTTCTGTAGTGACTCTAGTGAAAGCCAGAATCTGGCTTTCTGTTTTGATTTGGAGGGAAAAAATGAGTTATCAGATTCCAAGAGGAACACAGGATATCTATGGTGATGACGGATACAGATGGCAGCAGCTAGAAAAACTGCTTCGTCATTTCTGTTATCTGTATAACTTTGATGAAATCCGTACTCCGATCTTTGAGCATACCAACGTCTTTAAACGTGAAAATGATTCCAGTGACATGGTCAACAAGGAAATGTATACCTTCACGCCAGCCAACTCGAATACATCTGTAACGCTTCGCCCAGAAGGAACAGCCGGAGTTGTTCGTTCGTATGTTGAAAATAAAATGTATTCTAATCCGGATCTGCCGGTCAAATTGTACTATTGCGGCCCAATGCATCGTCACGAGCGCCCGCAAAAAGGACGCCTGCGTATCTTCAACCAGTTTGGGATTGAATCGTTAGGGTTAAAAAGCCCGTATGCCGATGTTGAGGCCATGGTCATGGCCTATTCAATTTTAAAGGCTTTAGGATTAAACAACATTACCATTCTGCTCAATACGTTAGGCGACGATGAATCCCGCAAGAATTACCGGGCCGCTTTAAAAGAATACTTTGCTCCGTATGTCGATGACCTTTGTTCCGACTGCAAACGCCGCTATGAACAAAATCCGCTGCGTCTTCTCGACTGCAAAGTCGACCACGACAAAGAATGCATGAAACATGCGCCAGTGATGTCCGATTATTTAACCGACGAAAGCCGTGAATATTTTGAAACGGTGACCAACTTACTGGATGAGATGGAGATTCCATATCGTGTCGATCCGAATCTGGTTCGCGGCTTGGATTATTATACCCACACCGTCTTTGAAATCGTTTCGGAAGACAAAGCCATGGGGGCCCAATCCACGCTGCTTGCCGGCGGCCGGTATGACAATCTGATTCCTTACTTTGGCGGCCCGGAGCAATCTGGTATTGGCTGGGCGCTGGGTGAAGAACGCCTGCTTCTGGCCTTAGAAGCGGAAGGTATTGATCTTGGCGGCAAGCCAGCATTGGATGCTTACGTCATGGTTCTCAATCCGGAAGCGCGCGACTATGCATTCGAGATCTTGACGGGACTGCGTTCCAATGGCTTTAGAAGCGACATGGACTTCATGCAAAAATCCTTCAAAGGCCAGTTTAAAGCAGCCGATCGGGCCAAGGCTCGTTTCAATTTATTAATTGGTGAAGATGAAGCGGCCAATGGCACTGTCACAGTAAAAAATAAAGCCACCAAAGAACAGGTCACAATGCCAGTCGATGAATTGATTGACTATCTGGATCATGCCATGGGTGATGAAGAGGAAGAACATCACCACCATGATCACGAATAAGCAGTTTTGTTGATCGAAAGCAAAATGGTCTTTGGTCTTTTGATTGATTGAAATTCAAAGAGGCATTCCCCTATTCAATCAATTCCCTATTTAATATGGATCAGCAGCTATGACCACTTTTTGTTTTCGGCTGCTGACGAACCAAAGCCTGATCTACGATCAGGCATGAAAGGAAGTATTACTTTTTTATGAATAGAAGCCATCATAATGGAGAGCTGCGCCTTGCCAATGAAGGCCAGGCCGTAGAGCTGATCGGCTGGGTTTCGAAAAAAAGAAACTTTGGTGCGATGAACTTTATCGACCTGCGTGATCGTTCCGGGCTGGTTCAGCTTGTCTTTGATGAAAGCTTCAACGAGAAGCTCAAAGATGTCCGCCAGGAATATGTCTTAAAAGTCAAAGGCGTTGTCAAAGAACGAAAAGATAAAAACCCACAGCTGCCTACTGGTGATATTGAAGTCATCGTGGACGAAGTTGAAATCGTCAACCCGGCTAAAGTTACCCCGTTGATTATTGCGGATGAAACCGATGCGCTCGAAGATACCCGCATGAAATACCGCTATCTTGACCTGCGCCGCCCCGTCATGCAGAAAAACTTGATTGAACGGGCTGCAATTGTTCGTTCGCTGCGCGATTTCTTGGATCACCATGACTTCATCGAAGTGGAAACTCCTGTTTTAGGCCGTTCCACCCCAGAAGGAGCCCGTGACTTCTTAGTTCCAAGCCGTGTGCATCCAGGAACTTTCTATGCCCTGCCCCAGTCTCCGCAGCTTTACAAACAGCTGCTGATGATTGCGGGTATGGAACGCTACTACCAGTTTGCTCGCTGCTTCCGTGATGAAGACTTGCGTGCGGACCGCCAGACCGACTTTACCCAGTTAGATATCGAAACATCTTTCCTGGATGAAAACCAGATTTTGTCCATGATGGAAGAGATGCTCAAAAAGCTGATGAAAGATGTCAAAGGGCTGGATATCCCTACTCCATTCTTGCGTTTAACCTGGGATGAGGCCATGAACCGCTATGGTTCGGATAAGCCAGATAACCGCTTTGGCATGGAACTTCAGGATTTCACGGATCTGTTTAAAGCCAGCGAATTTGTTCCCTTTAAACATGCAATTGAAAATGGCGGCGTGATCAAAGGCATCGTAGTCGACGACTTTGCCCCTTCCAATAAAGAAATCAAGAAACTGACTGCTGATGCCCGCAAAAATGGTTCCAGCGGACTGGTTGTTTTGAAATACAAAGATGGTGCCTTTAGTGGTTCAGCTGTTAAATCCTTAACCCCTGAGGAGCTTGACGCTCTGGCCCAAGCCAGCCAGGTCAAAGACGGCGGCAGCGTATTGATCGTTTCTGATCCATGGCTGAAAACCTGCACCGCTTTAGGGGCCCTGCGTAATGACATCGCTTCTGAAAAAGGCTTGAAGAAAAAAGACGAATTCTCCTTCTTATGGGTTGTCGACTTCCCAATGTTTGAATGGTCTGAAACAGAAAACCGCTGGGTATCCCAGCATCACCCGTTCACGATGCCAAAGCGGGAAGATATTCCTTTGCTGGATACCGATCCTGGCCAAGTGAAAACCAATGCCTATGACTGTGTCCTCAACGGCTATGAACTGGGCGGCGGATCCTTGCGTATTTACGAACAGGATCTGCAGGATAAAATCTTTGAAGTGCTCGGTTTCACTCCGGAACAGACCCAGCAAAAATTCGGCTTCTTTATCGATGCTTTCCAATACGGAACTCCTCCTCATGGCGGCTTGGCCTTTGGCTTAGACCGTATTGCAATGATTTTAGCTGGCACTGACTCCATTCGTGATGTGATCGCCTTCCCGAAAAACGCTTCTGCTCGCGATCCAATGTCCGATGCACCAAACATCGTCGATGCTGACCAGCTTGATGAACTCGATCTGGCAGTCAATGTCGAACCAGAAGAGCGCAAATTCTTCGAAGCTTATAAAGAAGGAACCATTCCAGTTACCTTATCTGATGGCAGCGAAGTTGAAGTTTCACTCGATGAAATCCGCGCCTGGAAAGAATCGCAAAAGTAAAACGATTCTAGTCTCCAATCGTAGATTCAAATTTATTCACAAAAAAGCAGCGTCCTTTCACCGATCGTGAAGGACGCTGCTTTTCAGCTGTAACGGATCTAAGATCCGTTACAGCTTTTTTCCTTTTTTACTGAATAAAATGGTCTCCGCAGCGAAGATATGACTTGGATGTCATACCTTATTTACAGAGTGTTTCCTATTTGCTGGCTATAGTGAACTACTCGGTCATTGAATGGCCGAGCATCTAAAGAAAAGCAGAAACTCGTACCATGAAAACCGCTATATTGGAAAGACAAACCGTTTAATCCGATATGGAAATCAACAGTATTGTTCTCCTCT
>JADGIS010000175.1 GCA_015233825.1 Erysipelotrichaceae bacterium RD49 | reverse complement strand
ATCAAGACTGTAAGGCGACAGGCTTTTGGCTATCATGACGATGGATATTTTTTCCTGAAGATCATCGATGCGTCATACAATACGACAGTCAAGAATCCCAAATCCCACCGGATTTTTCAGTGAGCCACTTTCTGCGCTCTGAGAGCTTCTTCGATAGCCTGGATAGCCTGTTCTTCATCTTCACCAGTAGCGGAGATAACGATTTCAGCCTGTGTTGGGATACCAAGGGACATAACACCCATAATGGATTTCATGTTTACTTCACGTCCTTTGAAGGCAACGTTAACATCGGATTTACATTTGTTTGCAGCGTTTACAGCAACAGTTGCAGGACGTGCGTGTAATCCAACTGGATCGATAACTTTAACAGTAGCTTGTTTCATGATAATTTCCTCCTGAATCTTTACATGTTAATTTTAGAGCATTCTCGATATTTTACAACTACAAGCGATACGGATTTTCTAAATAAGTAAGGTCTTTCACCTCTTATGCGTATAGTCAACTCAAAGGCTTTCTGCTATTCGAACGAAATACCTTTTTCATTGAATTCATCCGAGCTGATTGTCCGGATGCCTTGCTCTTTTAACCGCCTGGTCAGCCAGCCGTCTCCTTCAATGAGCCGGCCCGAAAATGAACCGTCATAGATCTTTCCGCACCCGCAGCTTGGGGAGCGCTGCTGAAGAATCGCTGATTGGCAGCCTTCCTCAAAGATCACAGCCAGAGCTTGTTCAGTTCCGTAGTCGAATGCAGCCGTTAAGTTTTGTCCTTTTTGATTGATGACTGTCTTTCCTGTAATTTCAATTGGCGTTCTGGGGGTTTCAAGTCCGCCCATTACTTCCGGACAGACCGGGATGAGGGTGTAATCCTTGAGAAGCTCAAGGATTTTTGGACTTGTACAGCTTTTGCCATCGTAACGACAGGGACAGCCAAGCAGACAGGCACTGACTGCTATTTTTTTGCGATCATTCATAATCTTCTCTTTTACAGCCAATGCAAATGCAGCTTTTAAGAACGGATATTACATCAAAGTTTCATACATCCGATTGTAAATCTGAGCTGAATTCTGCCAGGACACATCCTTGTTCATGGCATTCATCTGCAGCAGCTTCCAATCTTCTGGACGGTTGTAATAAACGTTGATGGCGTTGTTAAGGGTATTCATCATTTCGTCAGACGAGTAGTTGGCAAATGAGAATCCATCACCAGATTTGTCGAACTCATTATATGGAGTGACAGTATCTTTCAGTCCACCCGTTTCACGAACGAGCGGCAGCGTACCATAGCGCAGGGAGCAAAGCTGGGACAGACCGCATGGTTCAAACAGGGACGGCATTAGGAACAGGTCGCTGCCCGCATAAATACGGTGGGCGAGGTCTTCATTGTAGCCCTGATAGAAGCAGATCTTGCCTTTGTGCTGGTTTTCCATATCGCGGAAGGCGTTCTGGATGGCCGGTTCACCAGTTCCAAGAATTGCAAGCTGGATTGGAGCGTCGCATAACTGCTGGTACTTTTCAAGCATCAAATAGAAGCCTTTCTGGTAAGTCAAACGGGAGACAACCCCAACTAACATAACGTTTGGATTGACTTCCAGGCCAAGCTCACGCTGCAGCGCGGCTTTGTCTTCGGCTTTACCGCGGGACATCGTGATCTTGTTGTAGTGATGAGGCAGGGCTGGATCCGTATTCGGATTCCAGTTATTAATGTCAATGCCATTGACGATTCCCCACAAATCATAGCGGCGCATATTTAAAACGCCTTCCATGTGTTCGCCATACTGCGGAGTCAGGATTTCCTGCGAGTAGGTTGGGGAGACGGCAGTAATCTTATCGGCATACAAAATGCCGGACTTCATAAAGGAAACGCCGCCATCAAAGCGAATATTTCCATTATCAAGCAGATAGTAAGGCAGGCCCAGGCAGGAGTCTGTCATCTCAGGACCAAAGTTACCCTGGAACAGCAGGTTATGGATCGTGTATACAAACTTAATGGACGTATAGCGGGAATCACTGGAGTGGGTCTCCTTGACCATGCAAGGAATCATACCTGTCTGCCAGTCATGGCAGTGGATGATGTTTGGCCAGTAATTGAGCTGGTTGAGCATCTCAATGACAGCCTTCTGGAAGTAAGCAAAGCGCTCTCCATCATCCAAATATCCATACAGAGAATCTCTTTCGAAATATCCCTGATGTTGAACAAAGAAGTAGGCGACCTTGCCAATCGTCTGCGAGTAAATCGTGACGGGAACTTCTCGATAATTAATATTTACGGTATAGCTGGCACACCATGTCAGATCCTTGAAATTTTTTTCAGCAATCTTTTTATACAAGGGCATGACAACTTTTACTTCGTGACCGAGTTCTGCAAGCGCTTGAGGCAGCGAACCGATAACGTCGGCCAGACCACCAGTCTTAACGAATGGAAGACCTTCCGCTGCAGCCATCAGGATGGATGCCATTAGATAATCTCCCTTCTGCCAATATACAGTGGGTTGTCATCATAGGATGTGATTTCCTGTTTGTGGATAACTTTGGCATCTTTATCCACGATTACGTTGGTTAGCATCACGTTATCCCCGATTTCAGCGCCTGGCAGAATCAGGCAGTTGCTGACAATCGCACCATTGCCGACTTTTACGCCACGGCCCAGGATGGATTCAGTAACTGTTCCGCTGATTTCACAGCCATTGGAAATCAGAGCGCATTCTGCAGTTCCTTTACCCATATAGATAGTTGGAGAGGAATCATTGGTACGAGTGTAGATTGGCCAGTTTGGATCGTTAAAGAAAGCCATATTGCGTTCTTTAAGCATTTCCATATTGGAGTTGTAGTAGCTCTTCAAATCCAGGATTGGGAAGACTGGATGAGCATAAGCGATCTTGTTGACTTTGATTTTATTTTCAGCAGCCAGAGTGTTCAGCATGTCGGTCATCCAGAACATTGGAGAATAGTCATGAGCTGCTTTTACGAGTTCAACAAATTTATCTTTAGACATGATGTAAGTGTCTAAAGATACATCCAAAGTTGCTGGTCCGCCGATATAGCGTTTTACACCTTTGAACTCACCCTTTTCGCCGCTGACGATTAAAGTCGCGTTGAGCAGGTTTGCTGGTTTATTGGTTTCATCGTAATGCGAATAGAGCATTGAGATGTCAGCTTTAGAATCAATGTGGGCCTGAATCAGGTCATTGAAGTTTGCTTTATAAATCCAGTTGACTGGAGCGATGACTACATAGTCATGAATGTTGTCTTCGATCTCATCAATATTTGTCCAATACGCTTCCATGTCAGAAATAAATTCTGAGGAGAAGCCATCAGCCATTACTGGAATAATGGCGATATGGCCATGTTTATTGTTGATGTTATAGTGTCTTGCACTGCCGATATGATCAAAGAGAACTTTTGGATTTCCATTGGTGTAAACCTGGATATTCTGAATTCCAGAGTTTGTCATATTGGAAATTGGGATATCGACTAAACGATAACGCCCTACATAGGAGAATGCAGCAACAGGACGATAGTTAGAAATTCCTTTAACGAAGATAGCGGGGCTAGTAAAGGAAATAATTCCAAGTGCATTTGTCATCTTACTCTTCTCCTTTCACATCAGCAGCAATCAATTCGATTTTCTTCGAATCTGGATCGCCCACTACAGCACCAGCGCCAATCACAACGTTTTCCGCAATGATCGCACGGGAAACTTTCGCGCCTTTTTCAATTTTTGATCCTGGCATCAGTACAGAGGCCAGAACTTCTGCCCCTTCATCAACGGTAACACCGTTAAACAGAACAGAATCTTTTACATAACCGCGGATAACAGCGCCTTGGTTGATGTAGCAGTGTTCAACTTTACCGGTTCTGGATACGTATTGTGGAAGAACAGGGATATCAGCGGTATAGATTTTCCATTCTTTGTCGCCCAGATCTAACTGATCATTATGGAAAATCAAGTCCATGTTGGCTTCCCAAAGGGAATCAATGGTTCCAACGTCTTTCCAGTAGCCGTTGAAGTTATAGGCAAATAAGCGTTTATTCTCTTTGAGCAGTGTCGGGATGATATTCTTACCAAAGTCATGTTCGGAAGTTTCATCCTTGGCATCTTCAATCAAGCACTGTCTGAGCAGCGGCCAGTCAAAGATATAGATACCCATCGAAGCAAGGTTGGATTTGGGTTCGGCAGGTTTCTCCTGGAATTCAAGAATCCGGCTGTTCATATCCGTATTCATGATTCCAAAGCGGGGAGCTTCTTCCCAAGGTACAGGGCGGACTGCAACAGTGAGATCTGCATCATTATTGCGATGGTCGGCAAGCATTTTGTCGTAATCCATCTTATAGATGTGGTCTCCGGAAAGAATTAATACATAGTTTGGTTTGAACTCGTCGATGAAATCGATATTCTGGTAGATTGCATCAGCAGTTCCCTGATAGACACCGAATTTTGTGCCATCTTTTTCACTTGGTGGTAATACATAGACACCACTTCCACGGGTATCCAGACCCCAGCGCTGACCAGCGCCCGCATATGCGTTCAGCTGAACAGGTTCGTACTGTGTTAATACACCAACTACGTTAATGTTGGAGTTTGCACAGTTGCTGAGGGGGAAATCGATAATGCGGTATTTACCACCGAAGTAAACAGCAGGTTTGGCAGTCTTGTTTGTCAGGTCATACAAACGAGTGCCACGCCCGCCAGCCAGAATCATGGCGAGCATATTGTTGTTTTCCATAGTTTTCCTCCTGAAACTGATTTCATTGTGATTATAGCACTTCACTTTCAACTCTTTGAACTATCCTCTATCATTTTGCAAATTTCAGTTTGAGCTGTAGCTTCTAACATTTGAATTCATATTCGGCATTATTAATCACTCTTGTTGGGTTTGTAAGCTCTTTACTTCACGAAGCACCAAGCTGGATTTACTTTTATGGGCTTTATGACAGTGGCACAGTTAAAATTCTAGATTTCCTTCTGCTTTATGTTTCGGTCTATTTCATCTCTTTTATGGAAAATTTTCCCTGTCAATTTTGTCAATGAGAATTAACTTTGCCCACTTTTTCACTTTTGCCCACAATCCTTAAATTCTGTCAGGAAGCGTCATTCTAACCGCAATTTCACTTAGTTTTGCTTCCTTTAAAATATGCGAAAATAAAACAGAAGGATTTGACTCTTCCTACTTCATGAACGGTCCATTTTAACGGTCCATCTATACCGTTCAAATAAACCAAACTAGGCTTATTATGAGTACCATTTCATAGGGATCTGTCTGCCGTCAATTCCACTTCTATTGTCTTATTTCTGTCTCTTATACACATCT
>JADGIS010000174.1 GCA_015233825.1 Erysipelotrichaceae bacterium RD49 | reverse complement strand
CACTCGGCCAAAAAGTTTCAGACGAAGAGATGGATGCCATCGATATCACATACTTTGGGAAAGTAAATAAATGGAACTATCGAATCAAAGGGTTCAAAAGCTGACTTATAGGGACTTATTTTCAAGGTGTTCCTAAGGATCTTCTTTTGAAGCTTGCTTTGAGTGAAGGGCTTTTCTTTTATCCAGTAAAGCTTGATTTAAGCAATGAAGATTGAGGATAAGAAAGCTTTGATACGCTCACCACACCGCATCTGGTTTTTGAACTTCAATCCTTATCGCGAAATTGATGAATCCTCATTTTCAAAAAACAAAAAACAAATCGGCTTTCGAATCCGTCAAGAATTCGAAAGCCGATTTTCATTGCTTGAAAGCGAAGTTCAAAGAAATAAGCCGCCTTTATAAAGAAGCACCAAAATCAGAAACCAGAACCTGACCTGTCATCGCATTGGATTCATCTGAGGCCAAAAACAGGGCGATGTTGGCAATATCTTCTACATTTGCTACCCCAGCGGAAAGATCAAGATGGGAGCGCATGGCTTTCATCATATCCTTATTGAGCGTAGAGACATCCTGGTTGGACATGGAAGTAGCAATCGTACCCGGGCAGATCACGTTGCAGCGAATACCGGTGCCTGTAAAGCGAAAGGCTGTATGCTTGGTCAAGCCGATAATTCCAGCTTTGGCGACCGCATACGCCGCCGGACCGCAACCCTTTTCACCAGCAACCGAAGCGATATTGACAATTGATGCCCGGTCATTTTCCTGCATCTCTTGAAGAACAGCCCGAGTTACAAACATCGTGCCCTTCAAATTAGTGTCAATGATCCGATTGATGTCTTCATCTTTGGCACATTCGATCGGTTTCATGCCTGCTTCGAGAATGCCGGCATTGTTGACCAGAATATCGATCTGACCATATTCATGAATAGCTTGATTCACTAAATTCTGTACATCTTCAGGTTTGGAAATATCGCACTGGACCGGAAGAACATCTCCGCCCGATTCACGGATTTCCTCGGCGATTTTTTCGAGTTTATCCATTCTCCTGGCCGAAATGACGACCTGGGCACCTTCATCCGCAAACAGTTTGGCAATTTCCGCTCCCACCCCGGCATTTCCACCGGTGATGACAGCAACTTTGTCAGCTAAACGATTCATTTTATTTTTGATAAGTTCCTTTCATGACGGTTAAAACCGTCGTATAATGCTCTATTTTATCGTGAAAGTATAATCCAAACAAGCAGACCTCTTTAGCTTGCTTTCAAACGGATTTCCTTTTGCCTCAAGCAGCTTTCTGCTGATCCGCTTTGGCCAAAACCCGATTATGAAATTTCCGGCTTGTCTTGAAGTTTCCAGCGATCTAAAAGAGCCTTGCGCGCAATCTCTTCCCAGGGCTGGTCAATTGAAGCAAGCTTGTCAAAAGTAAAGTCTGGATTTCGCTTTTGAATGGCCTTGGTCAAAATAAAGTCAGCCAGCTGGCCGTTTTTGGGCAGCAAGGGACCATGAAGATACGTTCCCAAAATATGGCCGTCATAATAGCCCTCATAACCGGCATCAAAGCTGTTGCCATAGCCATGGACGACTTTGCCAAGCGGATGGGCAACATTCTGCGTCTGGCCGCCATGGTTTTCGAAGCCGACCAAGCGCAAAGTCTGATCATCGAGTCTGGCATCAATGATGATATTGCCAATGCAGCGTGATTTGGCTTTGCCTGTAGCCGTATAGTAGTCGGCAAACTTCAGTCCTTCAATTTTTTCATGATCGGCAGTTTCATAGTACTGGCCGAATAGCTGGTATCCCCCGCAGATCAGTAAAAAGAAGGTATTTTCATCCAAAGCTTTCTGGATGTTTTCCTTGCGGGAAAGCAGATCGGGAATCAGGACAGCCTGCTCTTTGTCGGCTCCGCCGCCCATAAACACCAGATCAAAATCAGAAAGATCTGCCTGCTGGCCGATGCCCACGGTTGTGACTTGAAACTCAATTCCCCGCTCTTTGGCCCGTTTGGTCAAGGTCATGATATTGCCCTTGTCCCCATACAAATCCATGATGTCATGATACATCCAAGCACATTTCACAATCATACGTTCAGTTCCTTCTTAATCGCCTTGCGGCTTGGCAAAAGTGCGGTATAGGTGGCCACGACGTATACCGTATCCGATTTGTCCAGCGCTTGATGAACCGCTGCTTCAATGCCTGGTTCAACGCTTAAATCGCCGGCATAGTTTCCATAGTACATGCGAAGCGCCATATCCCCCGCTCTTGTTCCGGAACAGATAACCCCAATGGTCTGTGGATTCATGAACTTTTCAAACTGGGTATCGTAAATCCAGGAGACATCCGTTCCATCCTGTTCCCGGTCATTCAAGACGATGACAACAGCCTTGCGCGTACCATCGCGCTCAATGACTTTCATCACCTCATTGGCTCCGGTGGGGTTTTTGACGAGGTTGAGGACGACCTCTTTGCTTCCCTTTTCAAAACGCTCGTTGCGGCCGGCGGGATGCGGGGCATCTTTGAGCATTTTTTCAAAAGCCGACAGAGGCAGGTTGTATTTTTGGGCGGCAGTTAAAACCGCAGCGTAGTTATACATCGAATACATGCCTTCATAGGGACCCTGGAATTTATGGCCGCCATAATGAAAGGTCTGGCGGTTGAGATCGATGGCATCGAGCTGAACGTCCAGTTTTGGTGTTTCAAACCCGCAGTTTGGACAATGAAATCTACCGATATGCGAGTACTGGTAGTAATCGTATTCGAGTTTGGTATTGCAGCGCGGGCAGAACTTGCCTTCACTGGCTTCCTTGGACTCTTGAAAAGAGTACTGGTTTTTGTCCAGACCAAAATACAAGGCCTTGGCTTTGGGTGCCTTGAGGGCCAAGCGTACCGTATTGGGGTCATTGCCATTTAAAACCAGCGTTCCCTTGAACTCTGGCAGAACGTTTTCAATGGATTCGATTAACTGCTCCATCTCCCGGGCCCGATCGAGCTGGTCGCGAAAGAAGTTGTTCACCACCAGCATGGAAACCGGCAGGAAAGGCAGAATGTGGCGGATATTGAGTTCATCGACTTCCAGAACCACCACATCCGCATCAATGGTTCCATCGCCTTTGGCATTTTGTAAAAGCGCAGCGGTAATACCGGCTTTTAAGTTATCGCCCTTGCGGTTCGAAACGACTTTTTTACCGGCTTTTTCAAAGAGCGAAGAGATCATATTGGCTGTTGAAGTCTTGCCGTTGGTTCCGGTGACCAAAATCACCGGACCGCGAAACTTCAGCTTATTGAGAGATTGGGGATCGACTTTTAAAGCGATCGTTCCGGGCAGCGAACCACCCCGCCCAATCAGCGAAAGCAGCGAAAATGAGGTCTTCGCCGCTAAAATTGAGAGTTTGCTCATGGAGAAATCCTTCCTGAAATCCTGCCTGCAAAACCACCTCACAAAGAATCTTGACCGTTGCTTAAAGAGCCTGGAAGATTTTTCGATGAAAGAATCGGAGCCCAAAAAATCTTTTCGCAGAGTCTGGCACGATCTCTTTTCCATCTTATATGGATCAGAATATTCCAGACCAGAAATTCAAATCCAATCTGCATCTTCTTTTCCATTCTTGCAAGATCTTTGCGGCAGCAGTTGAATGGTCTAATTTTGCATCAGGAACTCTGCAGCCTTGCTGCCATCCTGATATCCTTCATCATACAGGGCTTGAAGGGATTCTGGCGAGCCGCCCAGCGAATTTACATCATGAAGAGTTTCAGGATAAACAAATAAGAGCTTTCCTTCTTTTTGCAGCTGGAGGGCTAGCTTTAAAGAGGCATTGTTTTGGTCGCGGCGCTTTTTAAGTGCTTGCCCGACAGCGGGAAAGGTTCGGCCATATTGGGACCCATGGGCGAGCATCGCCAAGGTCAAGTCCATCATTTTGCTTGGCTCATCATTTTCTACCGGCCTGGGAAACAAGACCACGATTTTGTCAGCACCCAAATCCAATGCCTTTTGAATAGGAATCGGATCGCTGACGGTCCCATCGCAATAGGGAACGTTAGCAATATTGTTGGTCGTACATAAATATGGAACCGAGCAGGAACCTTTCATCAGGGAATAATCGTCCTGGTCCATCCGCTCTTTGGTGAAGTAAGCCGGTTTTCCGGTTAAGGCATTGGTGGCGACTGTAATCAATTCGATGGGTGAGCGTTCAATGGCCTGGTAATCCAGCGGATATTCGCCGCCAGTATTCGAAAGGGTACCGTAAATATAGTCCATATCAAAATAGGAACGCTTTTTGATAAAATTCTGCACCGATCCATATTCCTGCCGGGAGGCGTAATCGTGATAATAGGCAAATAGGCGTCCTTGCTGGTGGGCAATATAGGTAGCCAGATTGGCACTGCCGGCGCTGACACCGATGCAGAAGTCAACCTGGATCTGGTCATCCATTAACTTTTCCAAAACCCCAGCCGCATAGATGCTGCGCATTCCCCCGCCAACATCGATCAGGCAGGTTTTTGGCTTAGGCAGAGCTTCCTTTTGTTCCTGTTCATAAAATTCAGTTCGATTCAATCTGGGTATAAAAAATGATTGAACCGATTCGATAAAGTGATACATAGACAGTTCCTCCTGATCAATGCTCGTTTTGCCAGACTGGTTGTGATTTTGTTTTCAAAACTAGGGCCCTGATCAAATCTGCTGGGCTGAAAATGAGTCTGGTATACCTTATCCATTATCCACGCTCTTGGGAAAATGACTATTCGAATGCCGGAGAATTGCTTTACCCATCGGAAAGTAAGCGATTAACCAATTTGCATGGCCAAAAGAAAAGCTGCAAAACCTGGCGGCTTGCAGCTTTGAGAATCGGAAGAAATAGGCCCTTACTTCTTCTGATGGATTATTTGCTTATTTCTTTTGAGCAGCTTTCATTAATTTGTAGGCAGTTTTAAGAACTTTTTTGCCATCCATGGAGCCGTATTCTTTCATATCGATAACAGCAGATGGAGTGTTTGGAGCGAGTTCTTTCACGTTGTTGAGTTCATAGCCGATCTGCGGTCCAAGCAGGATGACATCAACATTACCCAGTTCTTTTTTTGCTGCTGTTAAAGATTTGGCTTCGATATGGCAGTCAACGCCGAGTTCTTCAGCCGCTTTTTGCATGTTGCGAACGAGGATGGAAGTAGACATACCTGCGTTGCACACAAGAAGAATGTTCTTTTTCATTTCGTTATCTCCCTTGGACATTCGTCCGTTTGTAAGTATTGGAATCCCTATAAGAATTATAAGCCTGTTCAGCTATTTAGTATTTGCTGATTAATTAAAAAATGCTTTTTTTAAAGCAAATTTCTTATTTTTGTGCTATAATAAGTGCAAGGAAAATTGGGATTTCTTCTAATTTCCCTGCACTTTTTTGGGTCTCTGAAAAAATTGGTGGGATTGGGTTGATGGCTGAATTTGGTATGTCAAAAAAGAAATATGGAAAACAAAAAAGATCTCCCGTAGGATGGAAGAGTCTTACCAGAGACGAACAATCCATACAGACAGGAGATCCATATGCACTCTACCGTTTATT
>JADGIS010000173.1 GCA_015233825.1 Erysipelotrichaceae bacterium RD49 | reverse complement strand
AAAGACGAAAAAGCAGTCAACAGCCAGCGTTAAAAATTAAACTTGTATTTTTCCTTTTTTAGTGCGGCCTTTTTTTCAGATCAAGTGGAGCTGGAGATGCTCTAAGCTTTCTTTGAGATCGACAGACTCCACAAGAACCACTTGGTCAATATTTTCTTAATAATTAGTTAATAATTTATTCATTTATCACCTAAACTTTATGAGAGTGCTCTGTTTCACAACAGTTCAGGATACATCTTTCTTTTTTCCGGAAAGAAAGCCCGAGCGGGTCCAGTCGAACAAACCGTCACTATCATTCGCATCGCTGCGAAAAAGCAGACAGATCCTGAACGTCTTCCAACCGCCGTTTTGGAATGGAGTTTCTCCTTTTGATACTGCGTTCTCCTTTTCCTCTAAGAAAACCGATCCTCCTTCCAGCAATCGGCTTCACCACCTCCCGAAGGTCATGCAGGCTCTTGCCTTGCATAGGATGAGCTGATTGATTGTTGATTCTCAGTTTTGCTTAGCTATTTTTGTTTTCCTTGGTTTCTTAGGTGTATTTTGGTTCTGTTGTTCTTCTTCAATTCTTCAAAGGATGATTTTCTTTATATCCTTCGCTTTTGTGTAAATCGTAATTTCTGAATCTTTCTTTCGATCTAAGATGTTCTTTGCGGCATTCAAATTTGCATCTCCCTGATGGCCGCAGCTGGGACAGCTAAAGGCTTCACCCTGCCGAATCCCTAAATGATGGCATTTTGGACAGAGCTGGCTTGTATAGGCTGGATTCACATCAGTGACCTGGCCGTGATCCTATTCTGCTTTATAGTTGAGCCTTTCATCCAGATATCTTTTCATAAGGAATCATTGTGCTAATCTCAATGAACATTCCTTCCTCTGTGTCTCGGCAAGAATACTGCTGGCCATCAATCAGAAACGACCGCTTTCTTCTGTTTACAGGAATTGCTCCTTTGCATTTGCGGATCGTTCTGCGAAGAAGATTATCCAGCTGGCGGCGGTCAAATTCACACTTTTTAAGACTCTTTGGCAGTTCTGGCTCTTCATAAGCCAGGACGTGCGAAATCTGCTGCTGGCTGGACAGGCACCAGAAACAGTACTGTCTTTAGAAAGCATCAGATTTTACTAGATAATGAGTATTTGCTGATCAATTTGGAAAGTCGCTGAACTACCTAAAAAGATGAAATTCTCCCGGAGAAGTAAAAAGTGTAATATGATCAAATGCACTTTACTTATCGTCTTGTAAGAACCATAACCTTGGAAGAGAAATTCAGAAATTGAAAATACCGCAAAGACAGTAGTAGTCACCCACATGGCCAAGGGGTAAGCTTTTTTAGCAAAAACCCGTTTTTTCCTTGCAACTTATCAACCATAAATTTACGAAGTAACCGATAGGTAAAGGGAATCTGGTTTAATCAGCATATACTGATTCGACAGCATGGCCTACGGCCACATGCCGCAATGAAAGTTGATAAAGCAGCCTTTCAAAGTAGAAACTTAACATTCCTCCACACAGGCTTCAAAGGAAAAGTTCGGATCCGATTTGGCCGCAAAGAACGTTCCTTCGACTTCGCCTGCTACTAAGCGTTCGATAATATGAAAATCTTTGGCATTGGCGATAATCATGTCGCAATTGCTCGCACAGGCGATTTTAGCGGCATGAAGTTTGGTTGTCATCCCGCCGGTTCCCACCGCACTGGATGAGCCTTTAGCCACATCCATCACCTCATCAATTTCAAAGACTTCATCAATAAACCTGGCGTTAGGATTGGTATGGGGATCATCGTCATACAATCCATCGATATCCGATAATAAAATCAAAAGATCGGCATGAATCAAACTGGCGACCAGTGCTGATAAGGAATCATTGTCGCCAAATTCGATTTCGTCGGTCGCAATGGTGTCATTTTCATTGACGACGGGAATTACACCCATATCCAATAATTCTTCAAAGGTATTGCGCGCGTTCATACATGCGTCTTTGCGAATCATGGAATACTTCGTCAGCAGAATCTGTCCGCAGGTTTGGTTGTATTCCGAGAAAAATTTTTGGTAAAGCATGATCAGGCGAGTCTGACCAATGGAAGCACAAGCCTGGACTCTCGAAAGGACATGCGGTCTTCTGGTCAGCCCTAAAGTCTGAAGGCCGACCATGATGGCGCCAGATGAGACCAGCACGACATCTTTACCAGCATTGCGCAAAGAAGCCAGCTGTCTGCAGAGCAGTTCCATTTTGGATAAATCGAGTTTCCCGGTTTCGGGATAGGTCAGCGAAGAGGATCCGACTTTAATCACGATCCGTTTGGCTTGCTGAACACGTTGTCTTAATGATTGCATGCGTCCATTGTAACCAATCGGATACATTCTGAAAACTCATGAAAATATTTTTGCTTTTTCCTACCCATTTTCATCCCGGATTTTGCTCAACACCCAATTCACTTGCGATAAAGTGAAAGACATTTCTTCTTGCCCAGTGATGACTCGCTCTATAAATTTCAAAACAATATCTACCAATCGCTGATCCAAAATGAAAATGAATCTCTCACCGAACAGGAGACGATCCCCTTTCATCGGCAATGAAAAAGAAGTAAAAACCATAAATCTTGCATTGTTATCGCATCGAATCTTAGGCAAATAAAAAACTCCCTTATCTAAGGGAGTTAATTTTCGATGGTCAGGATGGCGGGATTTGAACCCGCGCTCTCTTGGTCCCGAACCAAGCACTTTACCAAACTAAGCTACATCCTGTTTTGCGAAAATGATTGTAACACGGCTTTCAAAACCTGGCAAGCAGCGATCAATTTTTAGCTGATTCTCAGCTGTTTCTCATCCATTCTCGCTGACTTGCTGTCTATCTCTTTTCGCTTGATTAGAATCCAACATGTTTTTCGTATTCTATTATACAGTTTGGAAGGAATCCAGCATAGCTGCCATAGCGGGTTCAGAAATCTGGGAATCCGACCAGATGCCAAACACGCAGCCGCCGATTTGACGAATCAGCCAGTATCCACCGCCATCAGGAAGAGTGACTAAAGCCTGCTGGTAATTGTCGCCGCTTTCGTCAGTAACACCTTCAGCCGTTTTCGAGGGAACAAGAGTCGTATACCCCGCTGCTGCCTGCTCAGGGGTATTAAACCAAGCTCCAAAAGTAATCATGCCATCCAGGTTTTTGGCTGCAAAAATGTAGACGACCTGGGATGGATCGAACAATCCAATCGTTCCGGGATCGGTAAATTTTACATTCCAGCCCTGGTTGGTCAAATCCAGCTGGATCTGGTCGGCTGGCTTGAATTCTTTGCGTGTATTGGCAACGACCTGGCTGGTACTCGAAGTAGAATCGGTGGAAGTCGTATTCGGATTTTTGGAACAGCCCATCAGGGTAGCCAGACACAGCCCGCTGATTGCTAGAGTTCTAATCAATTTCATGAAACTTCCACCTAAGCCTTTCTTTGCTATTCAACTCCATCAATTATAGAGAACTTTTTTTCAATTTCCATCCTTTCTGGTTTTTTCACCTGCAGGTTTGGAAATGCGGCCAACCAGAGCATTTTCTTCTTCATAATATCGAGCAGTTTTCACGTTTCTTAGCCAGAAATTTACGATCGATTCGTACTTTTCTCGAAACTGGCTATAATGGGTTCTGTTCCGGCCGCCTGACAGATCGTAAAAAACGCACAACTGAAAACTCAAGCAGATTTTCTTTCAAAGCACTTTTTCCAAAGAGAATACTCACTCTTTTTAAATTGGCAACCAACAATTGATATTCAACATTGGATATCTTTTGACCAGATCAAGGTTCTAAAAAAGTGTTTTTACTCCTCTTCTGGCCATAACAAACCATCAGTGTATTACGTTTTAAGCCTCGGCAGCCTTGATACCGATATTGGAAAGAAGGAAAAGGTATGGAAATGATCCGGCTTCAAATTCAGATTCTCATCTTTCTGACGATTGGCCTTTGGTTTGGCAAAAAGAATTTGATCTCACGCCAGTCTGCCAACCAGCTTAATGGCTTAGTGATGAATCTGATTCTGCCCTGCTCAATTTTTCATGCATTTCAAACCAAGCTCACGGCTGAAATTCTGAACTCCACCTTGTCAATTCTCATTCTGGCTGTCCTGATTCAAATCGTCTTTATCGTGATTTCAAGATGGATGTGGCGGTTTGTTTCTGATGAAAGCGAGCGAACCAATCTTGAATATGGAACGGTTTCCAACAATGCAGGAACGCTGGGAATGGTCATTGGCCAAGCCGCTTTTGGCCAGGAGGGTGTTCTCTATACTTCGATTTACGCCATACCGCTTCGTATTGTCATGTGGAGTTACGGATTGCTGCTTTATAACCGCTCCCACGTTGTGAACTATAAAGAACTGCTTCTCAAAGTCATCCGCCATCCCTGCATGATTGCGATCTTTTTAGGGATTTTGACAATGGCTGTGCAAAGTTTTGGCTATGAACTGCCTATCCTGATTACCCAGACTGTCAGTTCGCTTGGCGGGTGCAATACGGTATTGATCATGATCATCATCGGAGTCATTCTTTCCGAAGTTCCTTTGAAAGACTTATTTGCCAAATATGCAATTGTCTACACCGCATTTCGATTGGTGGTTTTTCCACTGCTGGTTCTTGGCGCGCTGATGCTTTTTGGAATTAATGGCATGCCGCTTAAGATCTGCGTACTGGAAAGTGCCATGCCCGCACCCGTGACGATGGCAATGCTCTCGCAAAAATATGACTGCAACGCAAAGTTTTCCAGCAAGATGATTTTCCTTTCTACGGCTTGTTCGATGGTTTCCCTGCCTTTATGGACCATCCTTCTTGCAGCTTTATAAATAAAATATGGCCATGTCTTTTCGGGATCTCATGAGGACCGGCTTTGAAAAGACATGGCATTTTTGTATCATCCAAAACATTATTGCAGAGCGTGTTTGGTTCAGAACAATGGCCAATCTCGAAAAGAATTGTGTTTTCCTGAATCTAAGCCTCGATATTATTTGGTATATAAACCAAATGCAGGATGCCATCCTTGAGTTTTTCGACGTCTTTTAAGGCAAAAGAAACGGTTTGATCCTGCGGCAGTCCTGGCGCACATTCAAAAACCGAAGCACTGGCTGCATCGCCATCAGCACCTGGAATGAGAAACATTGAAAGTTCATCGACCATGCCGACTGAAAGAAACGTCCAGTCGGTCATTCTGCCCCCGCAGATCAGCATTTTTTCAATACCAAATCTTGAATACAGCTTTTCACTGACCTGGCGGGCCTCTATAGTTTCAGAATCAATCACGATATAACCTGAACTTTTCATAAAATAGTAACAGACATTAGATAAATAACATTTTATAGCAACTTTATACATTAAATTTAACTTTATATAAAGTGGCTTTGTTCGTTCTGCTTGCTTGGCTATTAACTGTTTTATTCCGAAAATTCTGTTACTATTGTAACCGGAATTTTAAGATAACAAACTATCTTCAATATCTCTTAATAGCTGTCTCTTATACACATCT
>JADGIS010000172.1 GCA_015233825.1 Erysipelotrichaceae bacterium RD49 | reverse complement strand
CGATGATGGCCGGTATGAAGTAAGCAACTTGCGAGATGAGCGTCTCGTGAAAGTGCTGGTTTTATACCGCAAGAACTCATTGTTCGCCTTTTCGGAAGCGGGAGCAGAACGGTTGTCAGGATATATGACCCTGATGGCAACCGCGAGACTGAACGGGGTAGATCCGGAACGATACTTGAGCTGGGTTCTCAACCAGCTCAAAGACGGTCCAGCCTATCCAACGCAGAGTGATCTTATAGATCTTCTCCCTTACTCTGGGAAGATTCCAAAAGAAATCCGGGTCAAATAATCATAAAACACGGCTACCCTGAGCAGAAATAAGCGCTGCTCAGGGTAGCCGTGTTGCTTTTTCAAATGCCTGTGGCAAGGGTTGCTTATAGGCATGATTATGTAGGATTAGATGATGGACGTCACGGTCACGGGTTTGACGCTCTCCTTATAACCCAAATCCTTACAGATATTACTCCATATAATGAACTGGTGAACGGTATTGATGAGTTATTTGAGGATAGAAGTGTTGAAAGTGAGGAAACAGAATTAGGTACACCAGCCAATCCTGTCGAATCCTACAGCAAGTCCGACTTCCTAGATGAGGTTTACATTCCAGAGCCTAAGTATGATCGAATTATTGGAACGCTCCGAAGAAAGAAAAACATCATTTTGCAAGGCCCTAAAACAACCCGGCAAAGCCGGGAAAAGCAGGCCCAGCAAGCTGGGCTTAAAAGCCTGGTAGCGGCTCCGGCTCCGGAAGTTTGTGGGGGATTCTCCCATCCCGTCACACGCTAAGGATCCTCGCACGCTCTTTTTCGTTCGGCAACAGCTATCCTCGTCACTTCGTTCCTGCGGGATCTGTGGCCTTCCTCAAAAGCTCGTGCAGTATCCAAGCCGCGAGCGATGGTGATGGAAGAATCTAAAACCCGCATCCGAAGGAAACAAGCAACCCGGCTTACACCGGGGAAACGCTTTGAAAAGTGGTTTTCAAAAATTCAGAATTTCATTTTTCAAAATTCAAAATTACAGATTTTGAAAACTCACTTTTTCGATTTCCAAAAATGGAAAGGTGCTGCCATCAACATGCGAATACCGCTGGCAATACACCGGAATAAACAAAAGCAGCGGGTTCATTCACAAGCAGCTGAAACTTTTGGCCACTTTCGTGATTTACAGTTTGAATCCTTTGTTCAATCTCGCTGGCTTGTTCCTTGCTTAAAGGTAAGCCGATATAGGAGCGCACAGAGTGCCGCTTGTTCATCCAATCCATACGATTCATTCTTTTCACCTCAGTTTAATTATATCGATGAGCAGTCCAGCCGGTTGGTTCTGGCCTGTCTGTCTTCAATGTTGAGACCGATGAAGAAAGGCAGAAAAAGACAGCGATCGGATCGAAGCAAGATTTTGGTGGCAGTTTCGAGCAGCACAGCTTATGCGTGCAGTTAGCCGAAATAGGGAAGAAAAGCAGGAAGGATAAACGGTAAAAAATCGTTATTGGATAAAGATAAAATGTTGGTTTTGGATGGATTAGGGGGCTGGATTTACCGATTCTTTGGGTCTTCGATTGTTCAAACATCCCAGTAAAAGATGGACCCGCTTTTGGTCCCTGAGTAACCGGCTGAACAGGAGAATTTTGAAAAGAAGACCAATAAAAAATGCAAGCCAAAACAGAAAGAATTGAAAGAGCCAAAAGAGAGAGAATCAATCAATTTTGCAGATGAGGTGATATGAAGCAAACGAGTCTGGATCGTCCCGATCAATGGGGATATTCAAGCAGGATAACAAGAATACAGAATCCTGCAAAAATGGAAAGGGCTTTCATTTCTTGCTGGGTTAATCGGATAAACAGGAATCAAAATGAATTGATTCATGCCAAAAAACAGGATAAATATCCAATTTTTTCATGCATTTGGCTTTTGATTTTGCCGAGAGTTTTGAATACTATTATCGGAAATGGAGAGGAGTACTGTTTTATATTTAAGTATGAATGAACCCCATTTTCAAGATTTTTAGGTCTAGCGAGAGACCAGAGGATCAGGATATGGCGCCGATTTTGATCCAGAACTTCGTAAGCAAACATACAGCAGAAAGAGAGACTCAATATGCAAAAATCCATTCAGTCCCGTGAAGGATATCAGATGCTGATGTCTCTGATTGACGTTTTCGAAGAAAGCGGACAAGACATGACAGTCAGCGAAATTGAACAAACACTTGCAGACAGATCCGGCACTTCTTACTCTGCCAATAAGGCCGATGAGATCTGCAGTGTATTGGATGCCTATAGTTCAGATTATTTAGCTTGTCCGAAGGACCATTCTCAAGTCCTTTGCATTTTCCAAAATCTTGGCGATCAATTGTATTCCTTAATTGCCAACAAAGAGACGATTGATGCCCTTCGACAAGATGCCACTGCCTTTGTCAATGAAAAAGATGTGCCTGTCTCCACAACCAAAGTTGAGATTCTGACGACTGACCAAGAAGACAAAGGCGATCCAATTCCCGCTGCCACCGGCTTATATGACCAGCCGATTGCAGATGCGGCCGATGATCCTGTATACCAGGCAGAAGCAGATGATTCCAGATATACCGCTGATTATTCCGTCTATGCAAATAACGCGGATCTTGGAGCAGCTGCTTCCAGTGATCGAACCCTGGAAACAATTCAAGATCTGCCGCAAGATGCAGGTGCTGTGCTTGATGAGGCTAATGCCGCCGTGCTTCAAGCCAGAGACCGTGCTGAAAAAGCTGAACAGCAAAACGCAGAGCTCGAAAAGAAAATGGACCGGCTCCAGGCTCAAAATGAGAAGCTGCAATGCCGCAAAGAAAAAGCCCAGAACAAAGTGGACCGGAAAATCCAAAAAGCTGAAGACCGTATTGAGCAGCAGTATCGCAAAATAGAGGATCATGAGCAGCAGATTCGCAACGGCTCCATGGAGTCTTTGCACAAAGCGCAGATTCGCCACGACAAAAAAGTTATTGACCGCAAAGAAAGAAAAATCGAAAAGCTCACCGACCGGCTTTCCGAAAAGAACTGTGAAGATTAAGCGCTAAAGGATTCCTTCCGTTCCTGATAATTCGAAATTTCCACCAGGAATGGATGCCATACGATAGCTGCAATCCAAATCAACCGATTGATAGGATTAAAAGACTCGAATCAATCGAGGCCTACATTCTATTGGTTTTCTATAATTTATATTTAATATATTAACTATATTTATTAGTAATTATTTAAATTTAATGCTATTATTAAGTTTCTGTTTATTCTTTATGTCTTTATCTTAATTGCAAACACGGGCAGAATCCGATGGATTCTGCCCAGATTTATTAAAACGCGTTATTTCGAAGGGATGACCGTGTTGAGAAAGCAAGATTGGCTTTAAACCCTTTGCTTCTCTACCCGGTCATCTTTTTACGTTGACAGGATATTTTGAGCTGAATCAATCAAGCAGGCACAGGAAAGTATGCTTTATTCTGCCTGATTCATCCATGAATACCATTCCACTTCAAATCTCAAAAGAACAATTTGGCTTCAATGCTTTGGTTTCCCAAAACAGATCACCAAAAACCAAGATGGACAGATGGCAGGAGTGATTGGAGGGTGGGCAAATTTTTTTAAATCATTTGGCTAGTCCGATAGTTAGTATCGGTTGTTATATTTCTCGCGTCAGGAAGAAGTAGACCTTATGAGAAAAATGATGAGTGCTCTTTGCAGCGCGGCTTTCATTCTTGCGGGCTGTGTCTCTCAGCCATCCTCGCAATCCTCTTCCTTTCCGTCCGCTACTGAAGCAGAAAGTTCAATCGGAGCCATGCAGCAGGAAGCAGTCAGTACCGATTCGTCCGAGGACAAGATTTTAGTCGCCTATTTTTCCGCAACCGGAAATACCAAACGGGTTGCTGATGAGATTGCGCAAGATACAGACGGAACCTTATTTGAGATTTCGCCTGCCAAACCGTATACCGAAGAAGATCTCAACTTCAATCAAGAAGAAAGCCGGGTCGTGCAGGAATACGAAAACCCGGATCAACGCGATACCCCGCTTTCGACCACGTCCGTGCCGGATTGGGATTCGTATGACATCGTCTTTTTGGGCTATCCCTTATGGTGGCAGACGGCAGCCTGGCCAATCGGTCATTTCGTTGCAGACAATGATTTCAGCAATAAAACCGTCTATCCATTCTGCACCTCGCTGTCCTCGCCAATTGCCCAAACGGCAGATGCCCTTGAACAGCTGACCAATACCGGTGACTGGAAAGAAGGCCGGCGGTTCTCGGAAACTGCCAGTTCGGAAGATGTCCAGACCTGGATTGTTTCTCTGGGATTAGAAAAGTAAGAATAGAACATTACCTGCAAGAGCAGATAACAAGAAGATCAATTTACGAATCAATAAAGAGCATTACTTAAAATGAAAAAGCTTTACGAAATCAAATCTGAAGAAGAAATCAAAAAAGAAGCCGAAGGATACCAGAACCCATTTGGCTTAGTTTATGATGACGCAATCGTCGAAAATATCCCTGGTGAGATCCAGATCCAGCCGATCAGCTATGATCGCGATGGCATCAAAGCCGCAGCCAATCTTTACTTTCCTGCCGGCTACAGTGAAGAGAAAAGCTATCCGGCTTTAGTTGTCGCCCATCCAAATGGCGGCGTCAAAGAGCAGGTTGCGGGTCTGTTTGGCCAGAAGCTGGCTGAACAAGGCTACATCACATTGGTATTTGACGCTGCTTACCAGGGAGCAAGCGGCGGCGAACCACGCTCCACAGATAAACCTCAAAACCGCGTTGAAGATATTCACCGCGCAGCAGATGTTCTTTTAACCGTTCCAGGTGTCGATCCAGAACGGCTCGGTGCTCTTGGCATTTGCGGAGGCGGCGGCTATACCTTTAAAGCCATCCAGACGGACAAACGCTTTAAAGCCGCTTCCACGCTTTCCTTATTTAACTCCGATATTGTCCGTAAAAATGGTTTCCTGGATTCCCAGATTGACACCATCCAGGAGCGTCTTGAACAAGCTGCCAAAGCTAGAAACGATTTAGCACAGGGCAAAGTCACACTGACTCCAAACATGTGCGAAATGCCAGAATCTGAAGCCGACAAACTGCCATATGATCTGTACCGTGAAGGCTATTACTACTATGGCAAACAATATCCACACAAAGGATCAACTTTCTCTTATACTCTGGATTCGTTAATCGACCTGATGGATTTCGATGCCAGACAAGGGGCGGAACTGATCAACATTCCACTGTTAATGATTGCGGGCAAAAAGGCCGACACCTTGTATCTTACTGAAGGCTGCTACTCTGCAGCAACTGGCACCAAGGATAAAGAACTGTTCTTAGTTCCAGGTGCTCATCACATCGAAACGTACTGGAAACCAGAATACGTCCAACAAGAAGCTGAAAAAATGACCGAATTCTTTGATCGGACGCTTAAAAACAGAAAAGCTAATTAGTATTTGCTGATCAATTCGAAAACTCGTCAAATCGCTTAAAAAGAGTAAATTTCGCAATAGTAATCCCAAAGTGCTAAACGAATAAACGCTTTACCTAAAGTCTGTCTCTTATACACATCTGACGCTGCCGACGAATAG
>JADGIS010000171.1 GCA_015233825.1 Erysipelotrichaceae bacterium RD49 | reverse complement strand
TCCTGGGCTATTTGTTGGATCACTTCTCTCATGTAGTCTTCAACTTCAGGAGTAATGACTTTCCGCCTGTATTTCACCGACCAAACAATATGGTAATTCATGTTGTACACAGTGGTTCTACCATGCACCAGATTGTTTTTCTTCATGCATATAGTATATCATAAATATGATTAAATACGCTTAAATAAAATAAAAAAGATATAACATCCAGTAATGTATCTTTATGCACCAGTCGCTTTCATCTCGGTCATTGAATGGCCGAGGATTCCCGCTCCATGTCCTAAAGAGTAGGTCAGCAGTCCAAATCAAAGTGTCATCCTTTTCAGGATTTGAATCCCGAAAAGAGGCACTCAGTTCAACTTACTCATTCAATGGTCTTTGCCTTTACAAAGGCCATTTTTTGCGTCTTGAAAAAGCGCACATTTCAAGCAAATTTTAGTAAGCAGTTGGAAGGACATTTGCCTGGCTGGTATCATAAAGCGTATGGAAAACTTGAATGAATTTACACGAAAGGTTCTTTCGGCCATGAATCCGGATCCCGAGCTTGCCAAGCAGGTTTTGCATCCGGCGGGACTCTATCCCATCAGCCAAAGTGAAAACATGAAGCAGTTTGTCATGCGGATTGAGAAGGCCAAAACGAATCAGGAAAAAGTGTTGATTACTGGTGACTATGACTGTGACGGCATTATGTCAACTGCCATTTTTACCCAAGGGTTAAAAGCTTATGGGATAGACACCGGTTACTATATCCCGGACCGGATCAAAGAAGGATACGGTCTCAAATCCAAGACAGTGGAAATGGCTGTCGATAAAGGCTACAGCTTGATTGTGACGTGTGATAACGGCGTGAAAGCAGAGGCCGCCTTAGAAAAAGCAGGAGAGCTGGGCATTGATGTGATTGTCACCGACCACCACCTGCTGCCTGAAAAAGTGGACTGTGCGATTTTAGTTCATCCTGATGTGCTGGAAGATCCATTTAAAACACTGTGCGGAGCAGGCGTAGCTTTCGAGTGCATCCGCTCTCTGGGCATTGCAGACGATCGGTTTACAATGTGGGCGGCCATGGCATCCGTTGCCGACTGCATGGAAGTGCGCGGCCAGACCCGCGCTTTGATCCAGGAGGGGATCGCCTTGTTTAACCAAAAAGGAGAACCGCACCTCGATCCATTTGTGCGCGCCAAACCGATTACCGAGCGGGATGCGGCCTTCCAGATCGCTCCGCGCATCAATTCGGTTGGCCGCTTGGCAGATCGGGCCAATGTAAATACGTTTGTCCGGTATTTAGAAGCATCCAATCCCAATGTGATCGCCCGTTACGCCAGCCAGGTCATTGAAATGAATGAAACCCGCAAACGTCTTTGCGAACAAGTCTATGTCAAAAGCCAGATTCTGATTCACCCCTTATGGAATGTCCTGCTGGCGATGGATCCTGACTTTCATGAAGGGGTCATTGGTTTAGCGGCTGGCAACCTATGCAGCCAGTATGGCAAGCCAGCGATTGTCTGTACAAAATGTGAAAACGGCTATAAAGGCAGTATGCGCGGGCCAAAAGGATTTCACTGCCTTGATTTTTTAAGTGGTTTTGATGGGTACGCGGCGCTGGGCGGCCATGCCCAGGCTGCCGGATTTACGGTCAAAGAAGAGGCCTGGAAAGAATTTGAAGACTTTGTTTTGAAAGCGGGAAAAAGCTTTTCCTGGACCCCTGCCAAGGAGAACGTGATTGACATTGCGCCAGAAGAAGTCACTGTTGAAAACGTCCGCTCACTTGACGCCTTCCGCCCCTTTGGCCCAGGCTTTGAACTGCCGCGCTTTCGACTGGACAATCCAAAGATCCTCAATACGTTCGATCTTTCTGGAGGCACGCATCGCAAGTTTACGTTGAGAAATGGTCTGCAGGCGATTCACTTCAATCAATCCGGCAGTGATGCAGGCAGTGATCCAGGCGAAATTCTGGCTTTTATTGGAACCCTGTCCATTTCCAAGTTTCGCCAAAAAGAAAGTGCTGATTTTTTGATCGACGAAATTATCTATCGCTAAGCCTGCAGGCTTTCTTTTGAGCAGTCCAGAAAAAATTGGCCTCTCTTCTGGATAGTCTGACAGGAACATACGAATCGTGTGTTTGAAAACATCGGCTTAAAGCCAAGAAATAAAAGCCAATTCCCACAAAAAATCCATCTTCCTCAAGAGACAGATATTCCTTCAATCAGTAAAATAGAAGCGGGCTGGTCAAGGCTGAATAAACCTCAGACGAGCAGCTTTTAACCTGATGGCCAGAGTGTTTATCTTGATGAACAGCCCGCTCAACTTACCCTCTGGAAAACGAAAAGAAAGGAGCTGCTGTTTCAAACTGCCAAATGAAACAGCGCACAAACATTTCATGGATCTCAAAGATAAAATTGCAACCATTCCTGATTATCCAAAACCAGGCATTATGTTTCGCGACATTACTCCCATTTTGGCTGATCCTCAGGCTTTAGCCCAGGTATCGCAGGGGCTGGCTGACTTCGCTAAAGAAGTTGACGCAACGGTCATCGCTGCCCCGGAAGCCCGCGGCTTTATGTTTGGTATTCCAGCAGCTTTAGATGCCAACCTGCCTTTTATCCCGGTCCGTAAACCGGGCAAACTGCCGCGCAAAACCATTGAAGAATCGTATACGCTTGAATATGGAACTGACCGTCTGCAAATGCATGCCGATGATCTGCCCAAAGGCAGCCGCGTTTTGATTATTGATGACCTGCTGGCAACCGGTGGTACATCAGAAGCCATTGCCAAGATGGTTACAAAAGCTGGCAGCACCGTCGCCGGCTATGGCTTTGTGGTGGAACTGGATGACCTGCATGGTGCACAGCGCTTAAAGGATGCACCCGTGATGAGCCTGCTTCACTTTGAAGGCGAGTAATTGGTGCTTAGAATTTTTTGATTGATAACGCTTGAATTGAATGGCATTCAATTCAAGCCGGAAATATCCCTGAAAACCGGTAGAGGATAGAAACTGATCCTGGCTGAAGCCGCAAAAGAAGACATGATTTGTTCACTTGAACTGAACGAAATCCCTCTTTTTCTTGCGTTCTTCAGCCATTTTTCGTATAAATTGATCAAAATTCGGTTTTAGGGTCGGTATTTAAAGCGGTTATGCGACAAAATAGAGACATTCATTTCAAAAGCTTCGTTTTCTGTTGATAAATCATGCGATTTCTGCATAAATCGAGAATGGAAAATGAATAGAAATATATCAGATCGAATGCTTAAAGAAGCAGGCAGTTGAAATGGCTGCCTGCCTCTTTGCCATATAAAGAAGGGAGAAACGAGATGCCCGATAAGAAAAGCGTAACGATGGATCAGTGTATGGACAACATCCGAACCTACATCAAGAAGCCAGAAAATCTTGCGTTAATTGAAAAAGCCTGGAAGCTGGCCGAAAAGGCGCATGCAGGCCAGTATCGTAAATCTGGAGAACCATATGTCATTCATGTCATTCAGGTTGCCAACATTCTGGCCGGACTACACTGTTCTCCTAAAGTCATTGCCGCAGGCCTGCTGCATGACACGATGGAAGATGTCGACTGGGTGACCTATGATCTGCTGGAAAAAGAGTTTTCCAAAGAGATTGCTGATTTGGTTGAGGCGGTAACCAAGGTCGGCAAGATCAATCGTGAATTTAAGGATGAAAAGGAATATCAAGCCAGCAACCACCGCAAGATTTTCATTGCTATGGCTAAAGATATTCGCGTTATTTTGATCAAACTGGCTGACCGGCTCCATAATATGCGCACGCTGGAATACCAGCCGGAAGTCAAGCAGCAGCGAATTGCCAAGGAAACCTTGCAGGTCTATGCTCCGATTGCCCATCGCCTGGGAATTTCGAAAATGAAGAATGAACTGGAAGACCTTTCCTTTAAATACCTGTATCCCAAACAATATCAGCTGGTCAAAACCATGGTGGCTGAGCGTGAAACCGAACGCAATGCCCAGGTTCAGGAGATGATTACGGATATCGAATATATTCTCAACGAATATAAAATTCCGTACCGAATCTTCGGCCGTTCGAAACACTTCTATTCCATCTACAAAAAGATGGTGACCAAAAACAAGCGCTTTGAAGAAATCCTCGATCTGCAGGCTATCCGCATCGTCACCGATTCGATTCCGCACTGCTACGAAGTTTTAGGCTATATTCATGCCACCTATAAGCCGATTCCCGGCCGGTTCAAAGATTATATTGCGATGCCTAAGCAGAACATGTATCAGTCTTTGCATACAACAGTCGTCAGTCCGGGCACAGGCAATATCTTTGAAATCCAGATCCGCACCGAAGAGATGGACTCGATTGCTGAAAAAGGTGTAGCTGCGCACTGGCTCTATAAGGAAACAGGCAAGCCCGGCGGCGAGGAAAGCAACGTCAAAGAGATGGAAGACAAGCTTTCCTGGTTCCGCGATTTCTCGATTATTACCGATGAAGAAAGCGAAGATCCGCTTGAATATATGTCCACTGTCCAAAAGGATATCTTTGAAGCCAACGTCTACTGTTTCACCCCGCGTGGGAAAGTGATCGCTTTGCCAAGCGGTTCAACACCGATTGATTTCGCCTACCGTGTCCATACCGAAGTCGGCAACCATACGGTAGGGGCTGTGGTCAACAGTGCGATTGTTCCGTTAAATACGCCGCTCAAAACAGGGGATGTAGTCAAGATCATGACCAGCAAGACTTCACCAGGCCCGAGCAGTGACTGGATCAAAATCGTAAAATCGGCCCATGCCCGCAATAAGATCCGTTCTTTCTATCAGAAAAAAGACCTCAAAGAACGCAAGGAACTTATCCGCGAAGGGCAACAGATGCTGGAAGCGGAATTCAAGAATTCTGGCATTGATTTAACCAATATCAAGCATTCCAAACGCATTGAATCCGTCTTGCAGTCGCTTTCGTACCGCAATCAGGATGATCTGTTTGTAGCGATCGCCACCAAGCGGATTCCGGCCAGTGTCGTTCTTGAACGGGTCAATACGGGTAAAGCAGCCATGGATGACAATGAGGAGATCCTTAAGCTGTTTTCCCGTACTGAGACCAAGACAAAGCCCACGGCCTGCGGAGTCGTTGTTCCAGGCATTGATACCATCCAAGTCGGGCTGGCTTCCTGCTGCTCACCGATTCCTGGGGATGAAATCGTCGGCTTTGTCTCAAAAGGCAAAGGCGTGAAAGTTCACCGCAAAGACTGCCCGAATATCGCCAAGGAAAACAAGCGTTTAATTCCAGTCTATTGGGCTGATGATCTTGAGGATAAAAGCTATTCGGTCTATCTGCAGATTGACTCAGAAGACCGCAACTATCTGCTTTCCGATTTGGTAACCTGCTTCCAGCAAAACGGCGTCAGCATCAAATCGATCAACTCTACAGTGGATAACGAATCTTTGATGGCGACCACCAAAACCGAAGTTGGCATAAAAAATGCCGATCAGCTTGAACGACTGATTGCTAATTTAAAAAAGGTCCGCTCGGTTGTTGAAGTCACCCGCATGATCCTCTAACAAATCTGGCTATCCAATTCACTGGCTGCTTGTTTCTGGATTGGTCATACAGTTCGTTTTGGATCCGCTGGTAGAAACTTTTGTTTAACAAAATAGGGAAAGATTTGCCCCGGATTCAAAAAATTCCAACTTAGGAACTTCGTAAAAGTAATTCCAAATTTAATGTTCCACATAATTCCCATAATTGGTTTTATCAGTCCGATCGAATCCACTAAGACAAAACTGTGTTTCTGATTTTAGCTTTCGTTCGTTCTATA
>JADGIS010000170.1 GCA_015233825.1 Erysipelotrichaceae bacterium RD49 | reverse complement strand
CAATTCCAAGCCAGCTGAGAAGAAATCAAAAAATTGATAATCTTCCGTATAGGGGCTTTTTGCGCAAAAAAATGGGTTATTTCCTGGCTATCACAGCTATCAATGTAAGAAGAGCCCTGAGATATGCGCAAGAAGATGCCAAAAAGGTATTGGACTATATTTTTCAACTGGTGTTTACAGGTATACTTGTGAATTTTGATTTAAATTCACAAATCGATTAAAACTGTAGTGAAGAAACGATCGTGACAGATGAACAATTAGGTCTTCAAATCGCCATAAACTCACTTTTGTCTGTCGCATCCTTTTTCTTCTTTCCAAAGTACCTTTGAATTACCACTCTTGCATCTGGTCCTTGTTTCAACTCGGGAATCACTGCACTTAAGCCGCTATATATATTGAGCAAAGTATATAAAAAGAAGAAAAAGCCGTATAAATAACGAAAAAGCGGCAGCATAGTCATTCCGTAGCTTGCCTGACACATTAAACCAAGAGCTCCGGTCATCTGGCCAAACCAAGCGTAAAGCGATGAATCTAACAATGCCGGAAGAAGCAGTAGAATATACAAGCCGCCAAAAAACTGCACAATACAGAAAATCAACGGCTGCCACTCCACACCCCAAACACCATCGAGGGCAGAAATCGAAATGTGCACACCCGCAAAGAGTCCAAAGCACACCGCACTGATCAAGTTCAGGTTGCCATTCGGAATCCCTTTAAAGATGTTGATCAAAGCACCTAAAAAGAAGATGATGCCAAGCATTAAGCGGATGATTCCCATCGCCAGCATGCCATCTTTATCAAGGCCCACGGCTGACATGACGGTCAATGCTCCAAATGTTGCGCAGATAAAGGAATTAATCATCGTCGGGCTGGCAATATGATGATGTCGCTGTTCATTCATTCTTTTGCCCTCCACATCTGTAAAACCGATCTACCTTGCGGTAAAGGCCGATCGAATTGTGCATACAAAACCGATAATCCGTGATAGAAACTGAGCAGCGCAAAGGCGAATAAAAACCAGCCGCCAATGGCCAGAAGCACATCATTTGAGCAAACGTCCCCCAGCCCTACAAAAAACAACCCTAAAGCGATTGTCAGCGTGCGAAAGAAAATATAAGCCGGTTCTTTGATTCGTGGTATCGCTGAACCAAAGACAAAAACTGCTCCAATGATGTACATATAGCCAACCATCGAAGGACTGTACCGAAAACCGGAAACTACGGAAAGAATGGTGACCACGGTATTGATGCCCGGGAAAAATCCTAACAAAATAGTGGCCAACAAATTGGTATTTCCCCGGCTGCTGCCGCGAATAATATTGACCAGGCTTGCGATCAGAGCTCCGGTTGAAAGCATCAGCCACGTCAGCCCGATTGATAAAAGTGTTGATAAATTATAGTGATGATCGACCGAGATGTACCACATCAGCAGAGCAAAGATCGCAAACAAAAAGGAGAGCGCCCCTTCCGGCGAAGCAATCGAGGTCTTTGAATCCTCTGATGGAGGCAAAACAACCGCTTTTGTTTTCATTTCTTCTGATTCATCCATACTTCCTGCCCCTCCAATCGAAAACATTTCATCTTAAATCTATTTCGTTCATCCAGTTCGAATTCATCCTTGAATCAAAAAGTGGATGTCCTTTACGATTCGAGCATCCATATTTGATCCTATTCAAATCGTATCTGTTTTTATTGTATCGAGTTAAAGATTGGATAGTTGTTCTGTTGATTGTAATTCTTATCTCTTGCTCTTCGCAAAGCCCAGCCAATCCGGCTTTTTTGTATAGTATCATGCATCCAGCTCAATAAAAAAACCGGATTTTCCCGGTTAGTGAATCGATTTCGTGATAATTTCGATCGTTCGTTCGACGATATACCAGTAGCCGTTGACTTTGATCAGCTTGTCATGGAAATAAACATCTTCGTCAGTAGTCGCTTGATTCGATGCCATCTTAATGATGCAGCTCGTATCAGCAGTTGCTTTTTGATCTAAACTGATCACCTGAATATTTTTAGTTCCATTATTATGGAACATATAATTGACAAATTCTAATCGCTTATTCAATTCAGTCAAAATTGCTGGGTTCGAGCATAAGGAGGTAATCGTATGTCCGTCTTCCTCAATGTTTAATACCGCATCTTCAGTAAAAGCTTCCAGTGCTTTTTCAGCGTCCTTTTGGTCCAGTTGGTAAGAGATCTCATCAACCAAGAATGAGATTTCCAATTTATTTTCAAGTTCACTCATAAAGGAACCTCCCTTTATCTATCCTCTATTATTCCGATTCCCGGCTGAATTCCAATTTGGACGCCCGCATTCGTATCCCTTCAAGAAGCTGTCTTCTCTCAATTCTTCAATCCTCGTTTCATCAAAAAAGGACATCCTTGCGGGTGTCCAATCCAATCCTCGCGATCTGAAAGAAAACAGCTTTTGGTCAGTTCCTGCTGGCAGCTTGAAGAAAACAACCATCACCAAGATCAGAGCCATCACCACGGCCATTAAAAGAAAAGCAGGACTGTAGCCGATCGTATCAATCAAGGCGCCGGTAATATTATTAAACAAGATTGAAGCTAAATTTTTAATCGTAGCCGCCAATGCCAAGGCACTGATCTGGTTGGTACTTGGAATCAGCGAGCTGACAATTTTCAAATTGACCATTTGACCATGATCATCAGCATACTGGCCACATTTTTGGTAAGCATCGTCACAACAATCATCATGGGCATCGGCAGGTTTAAACCGTAGGTAAGCATCTGCGCTAACGTCAGCATCATCGCTGCCATCAGCAAGACTTTGCTTGTCAGGCGGTCCATAAATTTGGAGCTGAAAAATACCAGAGGCATTTCGCACAGAACCGCGATTGATAAAATCGTTGAAGCAAAGGCAGCTGGCAGGCCATCATGGGTAAACAACCTGGGAACAAACGTATTAGCAGCAGCCAGAACACCCATAAACAGGCCATATATAAATAAATAATAAGCAAACTTGCGATTGGGCATCAGCTGAGTAAAGCCAGCTTTTTCGCTTTTTTCATTGACTGGTTTTCCTTTTTTTCTGCATCGGTACCATCATTGGTTCAACCGTCTGGTTGGTGCCCAGAATGCAAAGCAGCATGCAGATCACAAAGGCAATAAAAATTGCGCTAGGACTGATCGCATCATAGAGAAATCCAGCCAGCTGCGTTCCTGCTGCATAGCCAATCGTTCCCCAGATACGGATCTTGCCATAGGGATAGGGCGAAGTGGTCGCCATTTTTTCGACGATCGGGTTGGTGCCATTCACCAAAACCATCACCAATGAATAGAACACGGTAATCATCCATAAGGACCGGCAAAACAAGAAAACAAGACCGCCCATGGCTGCTCCAATAACATCCAGCTACTGACTTGTTTCGATCCATACTTGTCAGCCATCGAGCCAATCATCAGCTGCGTGAGCATGGAGGCAAAAAAGGATACCGACACCACAAACGATGCTTCACCGGCTGAAAAGCCAAGTCCAATTAAATACACCGAGATTAAAGCTGAAAACAGCGCCCAAGCTAAGTAATAGAAATTGAACATCAAAAAATAGCTGAAGTAGGAACCCTTTAACCGATTCATACTTTCTGCGGTCGTTTGAAGTCTTTTGGTCGCATCCAATCCCTTGTGGCTTGTCTGGATCGTCGCTTCCAGAGCCGCTTCACTTGAAATCTTTGATCCATTCGATCTCTTTATCATCATAATCACTCCTCTTCAACTGTCCTAAGAATACTCACTTTGAGAGCCCAAAAGAATCGTAGATCTTAATCAATACACTGCTTATTTTTAAGATCCAGTATCCAAAACAAGATCACCTGAAAATAAGGAAGAGTAAGAATAGCAAAGAAAAAAATAAAGACGGATAAAAGGACAAAATAGACATCCTCGCAGGATGCCTGAGAAAAAGCCAGATGAATCGCTTGCATTCAATTGCATGCAGCATGGATCGGCTCTTAAGAAAACAGTTTTTGGTCTGTTCCCGCTGGAACCTTAAAGAAAAACACCAAAACCAGCACCAATACCATTACGATCGACAGCATCATAAAGGCCGGCTGACAGCCAAGGTGATCGATCATCACTCCAGTTGCGTTATTGAATACAATAGAAGCCAGCTAATTGACAGAGGCTGCCAAAGCAAGAGCACTCATCTGGCTGGAAGCCGGGACAATCGAGGATATAACCTTTAAATTGGTCATAATCATCAACATAATCCCGATTGTTTTGGTTAAAATGGCCACCCCCCACTATAACTGCCAGCGGCAGATTGAGTCCATAAACCAGATTTTGAAAGAGCGAGACGCCAAATGCAGCGCGCAATAAAGTTTATTTGTCATGCGACTCATAAACTTCCCCGCGTATAAAACCAGCGGCAGCTGAGTCATAATCGCTAAAGAAAGAACCGGCGATGCCATCGAAGCCGGCAGTCCCAAACTGGTAAACAAGCTCGGAATAAAGGTGTTGCCTGTTGCTGTTCCCCCCATAAACAAGCCATATACAACTAGGTAATAGAGATATTTGCGATTGCCCAGCAGTGAAAGCATGCCGGGTTTTGTCTTAGGAGTATTGGCAGGGTCCATCTGCTTGCTTGAATCGTTCAAATCCGTATCCGCAGTCAGCCTCGTTCCATACAATCCAATCAGCATCGAAACGACAAACGCAATAAAAATAGAGCTGGGGCTTACCCGATCATAGAGATATCCGGCATGCTGGGTACCCAAGGCCGCCCCAATGGTTCCCCAAACCCGGATCTTGCCATAGGCATACGGAGAATTCGTTGCCATTTTTTCAATGATCGGATTCGCTCCATTGAGCAAAACCATCACCAACGAATAAAAAGCCATCAGCATCCATAACGATCGACAAAACAGAAAAACTATGCCTCCTAGAGAAGCTCCCATGAACAGCCATACGCTGACTTGCTTGGAGCCATAGTGGTCCGCCGTCGTTCCAATGAACGGCTGGACTGCCATCGAAGCCAAAAAAGAGACCGAGACCACCAAAGAGGCCTGTCCAGCCGAAAAACCAAGTCCAATAAGATAAACCGAAATCAAGGCCGAAAATAAAGACAGACCCATGTAGTAAAAGCTAAAGGCCAGAAAGTAGCTGAAATACGAGCCTTTCAAATTCCACTTTTCTTTCAGGCTTGATTTCAGATTCACCTCCGATTGAAAGGATGAAGCCGCTGCCGGGTCATCCGTTATGGCTGGCGGATAAAGCTGTGAAGTATTGTTGGCCATGATCTATCCTCCTCTAAGCAGTTTTAGATTACCTGTTTTAGGCACTCGAAATAATCGCAAATCTTAAGGATTGGAGTATTGAATTCTAATTTCCAATCCACTTTTCGCTGCCTTTTCCCGGCCTGATCGATTCAGGTCTAACTGTCTTGATCTTCTCCCTCCCATCCAGTGCAGCCAGATTTGCGCCAGCGGCCTGCTGCAGGTTTGGGCTGAAGAAGCGATCAACCAAGCCTGGAGAATACCGCCATACCCAAGCGGACTCCATTTTCCAGGACAATACCTTTGGCCTTACAAAAATCGAGCGGCCTAATCTTCATATGGAATTGGATTGGCAAGCCAGGGCAGCCAATCCAATTCCACATTTTCCGAATTCAGTTTTGCAAGATCTCTGAATCCTTTTAAAGATGCGCCCGATAAAAGTGCAAACCAGTACCTCATGTTCATCAAGCACAGACAAAGAGCCATTGCTCTAGCGAATTGATTTATTCCTATTTTTGCCTGTAAGTTGATTGGTATAATAGTATTGTA
>JADGIS010000016.1 GCA_015233825.1 Erysipelotrichaceae bacterium RD49 | reverse complement strand
TTTCTTTTGAATATAGGCTTTCAGACTGGAGTATGTGCCAGGCAATTGGTCGCTGCTCAGGGTTTCACGAAAGTATTCGTGAATACCGCGTATTGTGGCTCCATTCTGTTGAAGCAGCTGCTGGATCTTTCCTGCATATGGATCCCAGCGGCTGAATTGTTCACGATTTTTTCTTTTGGGTACCTGTCCTCCATTTTCAAAATATTTTTTCACTGTTCGATAATCCATATCGTATTTTCGAGCTAGCGCAGCATAGTTAGGTTTCATGTTTATATCCTTCAAAATTCTTAGATCAGATATCAGCTCTTGTTTCTTCTTGGCATTCATTTAATGCACCTCCCACGAAATATTGTGGGGGTTAAAGCAGCTAAATATCTATAATCTTTTGTCTAAAACCTGCATTTTATCTCTGTCCGCTACCTACATTTAAAGTTTAGCCTTAACAGCAGGGAAGCTTGCTGTACGAAAGAGAAGAAGAATATATACCCACTACAACGGCTGTATTTGATAAAAGAAACCAAAATAGTGACGCTCTGGAAAGCTTTAGGTTAAACATCCAAAGAAGTATTGAAGTTTATAACCGTGCTCTCCATTGGACACTCAAGCAGGTCTTATATACCTGGGATGGTGAAAAATATAATTTCAAAGGATTGAAGAAAAAGATCCAGCGCCGCTATAACCTCAAGAGCAGAGTAGCTGATACATTGATCAGTGATGTTCAAGGTATTTTAAAATCACAAAGAGAATTAAAGGGAACAGAACTTGAAGGCATCAACTTAAAATTGAATCTTTAGAAGAAGAAATCGCCGAATTAAAAGAAAAGAAGCAGGAACTTCACCAGAAGACAAATTGGTTTAAGCCAACTACAGGTACTGTTAAACAATACCGAAACCTTAAAACAAAGCTTGCAGCGAAGAAAAGAGCTCTGGATCGGAAGAAATGTTCCAGGGCTAAGCTGGAAAGACAGCTTGAATCTGGTGTTTTCTCCATTTGCTGCGGCTCCAAAATGCTTTTTCGACAGCGAAACAATACTGACCATCCTAACAATCCGTTTTCTTCAACAGAAGAATGGAAACAGGAATGGCACTCTCAAAGAAACAAGACGTACAAGTCTATCGGAACAGGCAAAGAAAAATACTCCAATTCAATGGTCCAATTAGTTCCTGATCATCAGCCCAACTTCTTTATCGTTCGAGTTTCAAGTCCTTTTGCTGACGAAAATCGCCGCTTTTTTGAATATCCCGTAGAAATCCGGTACTTAAATAAAGAGCTTAAAGAAGCCCAGCGTTTACAGCGTCCATTTACTGTGGTAATCAAGGAAGAAAACGGCAGGCTGTATCTCAAAGTAACAATCCATAAAAAGCTGGAAGCCTCTTCTTTCATTGCTCCAAAGGGAGCGTTAGGCCTTGATTATAACGATGGATTTATCACTGCAGCCTGGATTGATAAAAAAGGAAACCTGATGGCAACAAAGAATATCGCCATTCCTAACCAGCTTTCTTCTGAAAAGAACCAGACCATCATGGAACAAAAGATTGTTGCAATCCATAAATATGCTAAAGAACATGAAATATGCTAAAGAACATGGCTTATCGGTCTGTATTGAACATCTCGATTTCAGCAAGAAAAAGAGCCTGACAGCGTCAGGCAAAAACAAATACTACAACCGAATGATTCACCGCCTGGCGTATTCAAAATATCTTGAATACAACACCAAAGCATCCAACAACTACGATACTGCTTTAGTTTTTGTTTGTCCGGCTTATACATCCAGACTTGGCCAAGAGAAATACCAAAGTGCATTAAACCTCAATACAACTCATGAAGCTGCTTCTTATGTAATTGCCAGAAGAGGATGCGGCTTCAAAGAGATTTACTCCAAGAAAACCAAAACGGCTTCAGCCGTTTAAAGCAGCATCTATTGGAGACTTTTGGCCATATCCGCTTACCTTCCATTAAAAGCCATGACGTTACTCACCGGAGAGATGAGTGAGGTTCCCTGCTTCGAGATTTGGAAGTATCCAGTGTCCGTTCCCTCTGCTATCCACAAGGCAGGTCTGAAGATATGGCCAAAATATCCATTTAAAGGTTGCGGATTGTCCAAATGATGCGAGAAAAGCCAGCACCTGTCCGTCAGGCTTGTTCTCTCATCCTGGGCAGACAGATTTCTTTTGCTGCTTTTGGCTTTTTCCCCTTCTCTCTACTATTATAGAGGGCAATGATTTCTTTCCTTTTGTCCAACGCCTCCAAAAGACAGGACTTTAGTTCTTTCTTTTTATCCAATCCACTGAAGAAAGACCGGCTGTTCAAGCCGGTCTGCGTCATCATTTAGAGGTTAGAAATCCGTACAGGCTGCCAAGAAGGCACCAATGTCCTTATTCGGTTTCAATCAAGCCATACCCGCCATCATTACGGCGGTAAACAACAGCGATCTTGTCCGTTTCATCATCAGTATAGATGAAGAAGTTGTGGCCGAGCAGATCCATCTTGGCAATGGCTTCATCCAGGCTGAGCTTTTCCGGAATGATGCTCTTGGTTTTTACGATCTCTTCTTCAGGATCTTCTTCACCTAACAGATCGTAATCAAGGAATGCTTCATAGAGCGGGGTGCCTTTTTTCGAGCCAAGTCTGGTTTTCTGGCGGCGGATCTGGTCTTTGAGCTTTTCAACAACTTTATCGATCGCATTGTACATATCGGCATCAGAAGTTTCAGCACGCAAAATCGCAAATTTGGTTGGGATCGTGACTTCAATTTTCTGTTTGGTTGGATAGGAGGTGAGCAGCACTCGAGCGGTATCTTCATCGCCGATCAAGAAGTACTTCTCCAGCCCTTTGAGCTTTTTGGTTACGCGGTCCTCGAGGGCCTGGGTCACTGGAAAATTCATTCCAACAATGTTGATTTTCATACATTTCACACTCCGTTTCAGAGGGATTCAACCACTTGAATCCTTTAACTATGTCTCTATTGTATGTCAGATTCAAAGGTGCGTCAAAGTATGCCAAAATGGCCGATTTATCATCATATCTGACCAGCTGCTTGCATCTGGGTGGAATTTATTTTCTGAAAGGGAATGAAAGCATGGCAATCGATTGCATTCCAAAATCCTGGCTTTGGAGGCATTTCACCATGATTTGCCAAGAAACATCGAAAATTCTGTCTTTTCTTTCGCCTGTTTTTCACATTTTGATTATCATAAGTAGGACACGCCATTTTGGGAACGATCAAATGTGATCGGGAGGCAAGAAGGCTTGAAAAGCAGGCTTCCAAGACGCCTTGGTTTTTCAGCTTCACTTGGATTCTGATCTAAAGGTTGAGACAAACCGTAAGCCATCTTCTTTTGTCTCTGATTTTCACCTTGCATTTTGCCAGTATTCCAATTCAGCAACCAAAACCGGATCGATAGCATCCAGGTATTAAAAAAACAGACCTCAGCTTAGCCTTGCCCTCAAAATCAATGAAACCCTATCCATACAGATATGGAGAAAGAAAAGCTGATTTGTTTTTTCCTGATCGAAGAAGCCTCTCATTTTCGAATGATCGTTAGCCAGCGTGGCGTATCCAGAGTCAATGACTCCACCCAAATCACTTTGTGATTCTGGATGGGGTATCCTTGCCTAACATGATGAATCAATAGCTGCCTCTCTTGGATCGAGATGCGGGCTGGAAAGGATTTAGAAATGATTATTACCTTAAAAAAGACTGCACCGGAAAAGGAGGTCAATGAATTAATCGACCTGCTGGAAGGGCGCGGACTCAAGATCACAAAGATCGTCGGAGAAAACTATGACGTATTTGGTCTGGTCGGTGATACCGCTTCGCTTGACGAGCGTTCGATCCTGGCCAACCCGATTGTCTTTAACGTGCAGCGGGTGGCTCAACCCTATAAATTGGCTAACCGGATGTTCCATCCCGAAGATACGATTGTCGATGTCAACGGGATTAAAATCGGCGGCCAGAAAATCGTCATGATTGCCGGTCCCTGCGCCGTTGAAGGCGAAGGGGCGATTTGCTCTTGCGCTGGGAAGGTATTAGAAGCCGGTGCGGATATGCTTCGCGGCGGGGCCTATAAGCCAAGAACTTCGCCCTATTCCTTCCAGGGTATGGGAACAGCTGGAATTGAAGCCTTGGTCAAAGCCCGTGAAAAAACCGGCCTGCCGATTGTCACCGAATTGATGAGTATTGATAAACTCGAAGAATTCGTTGAAAACGTCGATGTCATCCAGATCGGGGCCCGCAATATGCAAAACTTCGATCTGCTCAAAGCGGTCGGCCGCACCAAAAAGCCGGTTTTACTCAAGCGGGGTCTTGCCAATACGATTGAAGAATGGATTATGGCAGCCGAATACATCATGTCTGAAGGTAATCCCAATGTCATCTTCTGCGAACGCGGGATCCGTACCTTTGAAAAATATACCCGCAACACCTTGGATTTAGCTGTAATCCCCATTTTGAAAGAACGGACTCATCTGCCGGTCATCATTGACCCCAGCCACGCTTCCGGGGATTGGAAATTGGTTGAAGCCCAGGCGCTGGGCGCTATTGCCGCGGGTGCGGATGGTTTGATTATCGAAGTCCATGAAGATCCTGCCAGAGCCTGGAGCGATGGCGCTCAATCCCTTAAGCCGGACAAATATGCTGAACTGGTGACCAAAGCCCGGGCGATTGCCAAAGTTGTGGGCCGCACCCTGTAGGCCATGAACCAGATTCTGGATAACCCCTTCCCCTACTCCGATACCAACAAGCGCTACCATACCTTTTCGTATGCGATGAAAAAGAAATATGGAAAGAAGCTGGCCAAAATCCCGCTCAATGCCGGATTTACCTGCCCGAATCGGGATGGAACCAAAAGCTATGGCGGCTGCCGGTTCTGCTCCTCGCAAGGCAGCGGCGATACGATTCTTTGTGCCAATGAAGATCTCAAAACCCAATACGAGACCAATTTAGCCAGAGCTAGAAACAAGTGGCCAGATGCGATCGGAATGGCCTACTTTCAGTCATTTTCCAATACGTATGCTCCTCTGGCCGATCTGCAAAAGATCTATACTCCGTTTTACGAAAATCCCAATGTCATTGCGATTGCCATTGCGACCAGAACGGACTGCTTTGATGAGGAAATGGCCAAGTGGTTTTCAAAGATGCAAGCCAGATATTCCAAGCCGACCTGGTTTGAGTTTGGTCTGCAAAGCATCCATCCTGCGACGGCCCGGGCCATGAACTTTGCGCATACGCCAACAGAAGCCAAACTGGTGGTGGACTTGTGCCATCACTATGGCTTGTCTTCCTGTTTGCATTTGATTAATGGTCTGCCTGGCGAAAGCCATGAGGATATGCTCGAAACGGCAAAGTTTGCCGCCAGCCTGCATCCAGATGCGGTAAAGATTCATATGCTGCATCTTCTGGAAAATTCAAGGCTTGGCAAGGACTATCACCAGAGGCCCTTCAAGCTTTTAAGCCAGGAAGAATATGTCCAGATCGTCTGCGATCAGCTCGAGATTCTGCCGCCAGAAATCATCATTGAACGGGTCACGGGCGATGGCCTGGCCAGTGATCTGATTGCTCCGCTTTGGACGATGAAAAAAACTGCCACCGCCAATGAAATTGATAAACTGCTGCTGGCCCGAAACAGCTGGCAGGGAAAAAAATCTTAAAATATACTTGCTCTATCCTTTAAAAAAGTGGATTTGCTCTGGCCTGAATGGCTCAAAGCAAATCCACTTTTTCTATATTGAAATCTGATCGGCTGCAAGGCTTGGCAAAACCAGATTCGAGTGGGCGATGTTCGATCAGAATCATAAAACGAAGTTACTCTAGAATTCCTGCCGTATAGGATTGATAGATCGAGGGATCAATGGCAGATTCAATCGCTGAATAGACACTGGATGCTTTTTGACGGATTTCGTCATGCGTTGCAGAGTCGAGTTCCACAATCTGGGTCCCGCTGTTTTCGATCTCTTCGATCTTTTCGCTGATCCGTTCATCCGACATTTCTCTGGCATATTGCGTTGCAATGGCTGCCGCCTCATCCATGATTTTGCGATCTTGTTCAGAGAGGTTCTGGTAAAACTCTTCGTTGACAATCAACGTGATCAAATGCGGCAGATGGTTGGTTTCAACGACATAATCCTGCTGTTCGTAAAGCCGGTTGGAAACGATGACTTCATACGGGTTTTCCTGGGCATCAATGGTATGCTGCTGAAGCCCGATATAAACCTCTGAAAAGGACATTGGCGTTGGAGCTGCATCCAAGGCTTTCCAGAACGCCAAATGATACGGGTTTTCCATGGTTCGAATCTTCTGCCCTTTAAAGTCGGCGATCGAATCGATTTTTTTATTGGTCGACATCACGCGAAAGCCCTGGTCGGCGATGCCAAGCAGATGGTAGCCGCCATCGGTATAGACAGACTCAATGCCTTCCCGAAATTCCGGCTCATCAATACGTCCTCTTAAATCATCAAGATTATCAAAGACGCAGGGCAAATCAAAGACGGCCAGATCTTTCATGAAAGTCACCTGTGGTGCTGTATTCTGGACGACAAATGGAATATCACCATCCGCACAAGACTCTAATAGGTCGCGGTCGCCCCCTAGTGTCGAGTTAGGATAGACTTCAATCTTCATGCGGCCATCACTTAAGCGGCTGACTTCACTTGCAAACGTGTCGGCATAAATCTGGGTGACCGTATTTTCAGGAGAGGCGGTGGCAAGCGGCCAGGCAAAGGTCTGGGTGCCATCCTCGCTGGAGCAGCCGCAAAAAAGCGATCCGGCAACCATCACGCTGGTCAAGAGTTGAACAGCCCGGCTGAGGGGATTGGATTTGAATACTTGCATCAAGGATTCCCCTTTCTAAAGCAGACACAGCGAAATCGCTGGAATAAACGTAATCAAAAGCAACGCAATTAAGAACAAACCAATCATCGGCATCGCTTTTTTGGAAATATCCATCAGCGGCACATCTGTTAAAGAACTGGCCACAAACAAGTTGACGCCAATTGGCGGCGTGACAAAACCAATGGCCAGATTGACGACCATGATCACGCCAAACTGAATTGGATTCATGCCAATGACCTGAACGATCGGCAGCAAAATCGGCGTCAAAATCAAGATTGCCGGAGTTGTATCCATAACCATGCCGACAATCAGCAAGAAGACGTTGATGATCAGCAAAACCACCACTGGGTTATGAAAGTTCGACATGATCATTTCCGAAACGATCTGTGGAACATGCATGAGGGTCAGTACGCGTGAAAAGGCTGTAGAAGCTGCCAGGATAAACAGGATCGGCGTATAGGTGCGCAAAGACTCGACCATAATCTTGATCATTTCGTTGGGCCGAATACTCTTGTAAACAAACATTGAGATGACCAAGGCGTAAAATACAGAGATCACCGCTGCTTCGGTTGGCGAGGCTATACCACTGTAAATGCAGCCCAGAATAATAACCGGCGAAAGCAAAGCAAAAGAGCTTTCTTTCAGGACTTGCAGCAGGCCTTTATCATGGAGGATCTTGACTTCCTGATTGATCTTTTCTTTATCTTCGCCATACTTCCGGCAATGATAAATCGCATAGCCCATCAATAAAGCCGCGATCAGAATTCCCGGCACAATGCCGGCTAAAAACAAGTCGCTGACAGAAGCCCCAGAGGCCATGCCATACATGATAAAGGGAATGCTTGGCGGAATGATAACACCAAGACCACCCGCTACAGCCACAATTGAGGCCGCAAAAACAAGATCATAGCCTAACGAAGTCAGAATGGGAATTGTCATCGAACCAACAGCGACTACCGTGGCTGGCCCGGATCCGGAAATTGCCCCGTAAAACAAGCAGGTGACGATCACGGCACAAGGCATGCCGGCGGGCAGCCTGCCTAAAAAGAAGGCAAAGACATCAAACAAGCGCTTTGAGATCCCCCCTTTAGCCATGATGATGCCCGATAAAACAAACATGGGAACCGCCAAAAGCGGAAATGAATCCAATCCTCCAAACATGGCCCGGATGAGATACTTGGCTCCAACGGTAAAGGAAGGATCGACAACGGAGGGTAAAACCGAAGTAATGCCCAGCGCAATCGAGACTGGAATCGCAATGATCAAAAGCAAAGCAAAAACCACAAATAAGAGCAGGATATTCATTGGGCTTGGCCTCCTTTTGACTCGACACTGTTGGCTTCAATAAATGACTCTTCCGTATTGCGCTCGGGATGAGCCGGGTCATAAACTTTTTGGCCGAGCATGATTTTCAATTCAATGATCCAGCGCTGCAAAATCCGAAAGGACACCAGCACAAAGGAGACAAATGGTGCGGCTTGCACGTAATACATCGGTAAACCGCAAGCTGGCGAAACCTGGCCGTTTTCCACCGAAGACATTAAAAAGCTCCAGGAAAACGGAATCATGTACAAAAAGAAAGCCAGCTCAATCGTATGGTTGACGACTTTTAAAACGGCTTTATTGCGGCGGCTGAGTTTGGCAGCAAACTGCTCGATTTTGATTGAGATGCAGTATTTCGTACAATAACTGACACTCAAAAAACCGCTCCAAATAAACAAGTAACGGGTCAGCTCTTCAGACCAAGATAACGAGGTCTGCAGCACATAACGGGAAAAGACTTGGATGCCCATAATCAAAGTCATCGCTGCCAGGCATACGCAAAGCAGAAATTCTTCCAAATAGGCATCCAGCCAGTTCCAAATCTTTTTCATAAAATTCGTCCTTTCTATTTTTCCTGACTGGCATCGCAATGGATCCAAAAAAATAAGTAATTCTAAATCAAGAATATCAAAATCGATTCACAGTTTGCCCAAGAATTTGATATCGAGACCATTTTTGCACGTATTTTTGTGAGATTTTTGAGGATTCAACCAATGCCCCCTTTTTGGATTGCGAAATGAAAAAGGCCAGTTCCAACAAAGGGACTGGCCGGTCAATCAATCGATTCTTTAAGACAAATCCGGATTGGATTACATCGCTTTATGCAGGTTTTCTAAAACAACATCGAGATCGAGAACACCCATCTGTCCTGGAGCCGACGCTTTTTTAGCGGCTCCAAAGGTCATGCTCGAACCAAACGCTTCGCCAGCCAGGCGGCTGATGACTCCTTTTGGCCCCATGGACATGGTAATGATCGGGCGGTCGGCAAAATCATTGGCCATCTCTTCAGTCGCTTCAAGCAGGGTTAGTACATCTTTCGTGCTTTGCGGCATGACAGCGATCTTTGGAATATCAGCGCCAAGATCCTGCATTTTGCGAAGCCGGTAGACGATGTCCGATTTTGATGGCGTTTTGAAGAAATCATGGTTAGAAGCGACAACCTTGACCCCGTTGGCATGGGCGCCTTCGATGATTTCCTGAACGACATCATCGCCGCTGAACACTTCAACATCCACCAGATCCACCAGCCCGGTTTTTGCTGCATTGACATTGAGAGCGATATAATCGGCCATTTCAATTGGTTTTTCGCCGCCTTCATTTGCGGTGCGGAAGGTCATCAAGATCGGCGTATTGCCTAACGCTTCCCGCAGACCCTCGAGCACTTCCTTGACTTTGCCGAAATCATCGCTGTTTTCAAACCAGTCCACCCGCCACTCCACAACGTCTAATGGCAGATTGCCAAACGATTTGGCTTCATTGACGATATCGTCTTTGGTTACGCCAACGATGGGCACAATAATTTTTGGTTTGCCGGATCCGATTTCCAGATCCCGTACTTTTACTGGATTCATATTGTCCTTCCCTGGATGAATTCCATCCAAATCACAAGGATGGCCTTTTCGCATCAATCCTGTTTTTAAAACCAATCGAGCAAAGGACCGAAGTCAAAGAAGACCGCCTTGTCCTGATGTATATTGAGTTTATTGATTATTTCAACGATAGATTAAGCAGCTTCGCCAACCATCTTGGCATAGCACACGTTGACATAAAGACCTAGAGCCACGCCAATGGCAGTTAAGACAATGTTCATGATCATAACGCCAGAAGCAGACATCGAAGCCGCTGCAGTCAGAATGGTATAGTTGCAAAGCGAAGAAGCAATCATAACCAAAGCCGTCACGGTTCCTTTGATCTTTGGGAAGATCATGTTGCAAACAGAGGTAACGATCTGTAAAAGCCCGCCGGCGCCTGCCCAGCCGATCGCAAACGAACCAATGATCATCATCATCTGGCTTGGCATCAGCATGACTAAAATCAAGGTTGCTAAGCAGATGACAGGATAAATCAGAATAAAGCGAACGTCTTTGATCTTACGCGTTAACAGGGCGGTAACAAACAAGGCAATAATCGTGCCAGCTGAATACCAGGTCTGCATGATCGAGGGATTTTCCCATCCTGCAACCGTTGTCGCATAGTTCTGGGCACAGTTCAGCCATAACTGGAAGGTACCGGTGCAGGTAAAGCCAATCAGAATCATCGCGATGGATTCTAAAGAGAAATGTGTTGTCTTCAAAGAAGAAATAAGCCCTTCTTTTTTTGCATGATCACCTTTTTCCGAACCAGGAACCGGAACGATCAAAATCAATACCAGCAGGATCACATAGCCGATACCGCACAGATAGAACAAAGTGTTATAGCTGACCAGTCCGCCAGCTGTTGTTCCAACCGTAACGCCTAATAAGAACGGCAGCAGCATCTGGGAAATGGAGATGAATAATTTGATGCCCATGGTGGCAATCGATGGCGCTTTGTACCAGATTTCCGCCAGGCCTGGATAAATACCCGTATCCAGAAAGGAGTTGGCGATCCCTCCAATGACTGCGCAGACATAAGCGATGTTATAGCCGCCGTTTGTGCCGGCATTGAAAGCCAATGCCAGGCCAATCAAATAGATCGCATAGGAAGCTGATCCGATGGCAATAGAGATTTTGCGTCCAAACTTATCGGAGAGCGGACCAGCGAAGGGTAAAGCAACTAAGCGGCCTAAGCCAAGTGCAGCAGAGATGGCTGTAATGGACATGGCGGAAACGCCCCAAGCCGCGCCTAGCGCTTCTTTAATAACTGCCTGTCCTAAAACAGAGCAGCCAATCCCGTGAATGAAGTAGTTCAGGTACATGATCAGCAGCGCTGGCAAATACTTTTTTTTCATAAATTTCCTTTCCTTTTTCTTTGGATGGCCAAAGTTCAATTTGAATCGTCACAAACAAAAAGCTGCGGACCATCCCACGCCTGATCAGCGTTGACACATTCATGATATATACTTCACAAGTTTTGGTCTAATACCGTTTTTCTTTGAAATTGATACGTTATTCCTATCAATTCCTTTTGAAATGATTTATATTTTCCTTATATAGAATCTTGTTTTATTCGTTTTTTCTATGTGATTTGTGAATTCACAAGCAAACCTTATAGCTGTCTGCTTGAGAGGCATCACTGGTAAAGATAATTTCTGGAAATGGATCATAAAATAACCAATCCGATAGAGACTCCATGGCCTGGGGCCACATGCCGCAGTGAAAGTTTGCAAGGCAGACTTTCACTGCGGGTAAAACTGCTCTCTTTTTGAAACCGGCCATCCTGCCTGCAAAGCAGCTTTTGGAAAGCTTGCTTCTTGAGTTCATCTTCAAGTCGCCTGCTGCTGACCTTTCCATCCAAAATCAGGGACCGCAAAAAGAGCTCCCGCCTCAAACTTGAACCGGCCAGAACAAATGCAGCTGCAGGAAATCCATCCGCCCTTTTTTCAGGACTGATCGCAGGAAGCGATCTTTGATGAATCAATGAGCAGCGACAAAGGATAAGAAAAAGCAATTCAAAAACAGATCACCAAAACACAAGGTTCAAAGGCAAGACCTGCCTGCCAGAATACAGGCAGGTCCATAACGTGTCGACCAGAAATGTCAATCGGATAAAAACGAAAAGAAGTCAAGGAGAAAGTATGACCTTAAACCAGCTGCAGTATTTTTGCAAAGTCGCAGAATTTGAAAATTACCGGGCTGCCAGCACAGCCCTTCATATCAGCCAGCCTTCCCTGTCGCGCCAGATCGCGGTGCTGGAAGAAGAACTGGGCATCAGCTTATTTGATAAGAAAGGCCGAGGCGTTATCTTGACCAAAGCTGGCCGGATCTTTTATGAGCAGGCAGCCAAGATCGTCAATTCCTGCAAAGAGGTCCAATCCAAGATGATTGAAATGTCGCACGGCGGCGGAAAAATCGATATCGGCTATATCTTTCCGTTAGCTGGCCGCTTTATTCCCCATCGGGTACGCTCTTTTCTGGATCTGCCAGGGAATGAATCGATCAAATTCAGCTTCTGGCAAAACCATACGCCCGCCATTATGAAACGCATTGAATCCGGCAATCTCGATGTCGGATTTGGCGGCTATACCGATAAGGCCGATCTCAATTACTTCCCTGTTGAGACGCAGGAATTTGTCATCATCACCCCTGAATCCCACCCTCTTTCCGGCCAGCAGGAGATTTCCTTTGAAGATTATGCCAGGTACCCTGTCATCGGTTACGACCGCCAGTCCTGGATGGGTATCCACACCCTTGCCCTCTATGAAGAATTCGGCGTTTCTCCGGAAATTACAATTGAATGCCCGGATGAATACACCATTCTTTCTTTGGTGCGGGAGGACTTTGGCATCGCTCTGATTCCACGCACCGACACTCTGGATGAATTTGCAGGAATTGAAGTCCATTCCATCAAAGGCCATAACCTTGCCCACCAGATCTATATGTTCTGGATGAAGGACCGTGAGCAGCTTCCAGTCGTTGAACGTTTCATTGCATACATGAAAGAACTCACTTACAGTCAGATTGATAGCGAGAGCGCATCAAAAATTTACCTAAAAGATATTATTCACTACGATTCCTTTGATTTATGATGGATACGTCACAAACAAAAAGAGCGGATCATTCTTTGGATACACATAGAAACTGAAACATAGGTGAAGAGTATATGAAAAAAGACTACCCAAAGATTTTTGAACCCCTCATAATCAAACGCACCACCATTAAAAACCGAATTGCCATGACGCCAATGGGCACCAACTATGGTGAAACCAGCGGTGAAATGAGCAACCGGCATATGAACTACTATAATCTTCGGGCCAAAGGCGGCACCGGGCTGATTATTTTGGAAAATGCCAACGTGGAATATCCCGTCGGCTCCAATGGCACCAGCCAGATCCGCATTGACCACGACAGCTTCATGCCGCGATTCTATCAGCTGGTTGAGAGCCTCCATAAATCCGGAACGACGGTTGCCATTCAGATCAACCATGCTGGTGCTTCAGCTTCCAGTGCCAGAACTGGTATGGAAACCGTATCGTCTTCCAATATTCCAACCAAAGTGGGCGGCGAAACCCCGCGTCCAATGACCAGAGAAGAAATTGAACACACCGTTAAAAAATTTGGGGATGCTGCCAAGCGGGCTCAGGATATCGGCTTTGACGCAGTTGAACTCCATTGCGGCCACTCCTACCTGCTTTCCCAGTTCATTTCCCCTTACTACAACAAGCGCACCGATGAATTTGGCGGTTCCATGGAAAACCGGATGCGTTTTCCACGCATGGTTTTAGAAGAAGTCAGAAAGCGGGTTGGTCCCTTCTTCCCGATTATCGTCCGTATTTCGGCTGAAGAGCGTGTTCCGGGGGGCAACACCTTGGAAGATACTTTGAACTATCTCGAATACATCAATGAATTTGTCGATATGTATGATGTTTCCTGCGGTCTGAACCCCTCGCTGCAATACCAGATTGACTCCAACTTCCTGCCGGATGGCTGGCGTCATTACATGGCCAGGGCGGTCAAAGATAAATTTGGCAAGCCGGTGATGAATGCCGGCAACTACCGTGATCCAAAAATCGTAGAAGAAATTCTGGAAAGCGGTGACGTGGATATTGTCGGTATGGGCCGCGGCTTAATCGCTGATCCAGAATGGGTCAACAAAGTTGAACACGGGGATGAAGCGATCATCCGTAAATGCATTTCCTGCAACGTAGGATGTGCAGGCAACCGCATCGGTGTCAACCGCCCGATTCGCTGCACTGTCAACCCGGCGGTTCCGGAAGGCGATTTGTATAAAAAGCTTCATGTCAATAAAAACTGCAATGTTGTTGTCATCGGTGCCGGCACTGCCGGCTTAGAAGCCGCCTGCACGGCTGCTGAAGTCGGATGCAATGTCTTTATTCTCGAAAAGAATGATCATGTTGGCGGCTTGTCGACATTCATTTCGGATCTGCCCAGCAAGACCCGCATGAAAGACTTCCCGAAATATCTCGAAGAACGGGCAAAACGTCTCGACAATCTGTATCTGTTCTTAAATACCGAAGCGACCGTCGACAAGATCAAGCAGTTCAAACCCAACATCATCGTCAACGCAACGGGATCCGTGCCTGTCTGCCCGCCCATCAAGGGGCTTCGTGAAAATGCAGCGGATGGCCATGTGCAGGATATTTTCGGCATGATCAATTCTGTCAATGCCGGCGAGTATCCAGAAGACCAATGTGAAGGCAAAAACGTTGTCGTTGTCGGCGGCGGCTCCGTTGGATTGGATGTTGTCGAATACTTTGCTCCACGCGGAGCGCATTGCACCATCATCGATATGCTGCCTGCCATCGGCATGCTCGCCGATCCAATTACGAAGTGCTCGATGCGTGAAACCTTTGACAAATACGGTGTCAAAGAATATGTCAATACGGCTTTGCAGGAAGTAAAACCGGATGCCTTTACCGTAAAAACTCCAGATGGCGAAATCATTGATATCCCATTTGACTATGGCTTCAACTGCTTGGGCATGCGCTCCAACAATCCTGTTCTTGACCAAGTAAAAGCCGCATTCGAGCCAGAAGGCGTAACTGTTTATCCAATCGGTGACTCTGTCCGTGCAAGACGCATTATGGAAGGCACCATGGATGGCCGTGCCATCTTAAATGTTTTGGAAGCGGACGGCTACCTGGATCTCGATCCTATTTCGGCTCACTAATCATGCCTTGAAAAGCGAGCACTTGATTGCTCTCAACCGAGCTCTTTACCCCTCAATTTGAACCTCAGCCATTAAAATTATTGTCCTCCTTTGGCCTGCCCTGCCTATCCTGCTCAAATCAGGCAGGGCAGATGGAGGATTCGTTCAAAACCAATCCGAATCAGGACTGGACCATTCGATTAAAGGAGAAATTTTTATGCCAAACATTACTGGACACACCGAACTGGTCGGCTTGATGGCGTATCCCATCCGCCACTCCCAATCCCCAACCACGCATAACCTTGCTTATGATAAAAACGGCGACGACGTCATTCAGCTTGCTTTTGAAGTCGATAACGACTCGCTGGAGGCCGCTGTGGAATCGATCCGCGCTTTGAAAATGTTAGGATCCAACATCTCGATGCCCAACAAAACCGTTGTTCACAAATATCTCGATGAAGTGGATGATGCTGCCCGTCTTTGCGGCGCCATCAACACGGTTGTCAACACCCGGGATGAAAACGGCAACGTGACCGGCTACTTAAAAGGCTACAATACCGATGGCATGGGCTATTGGCAGGGTATCAAAGAAGAAGGCATCGATTTCAAAGGCATGAAGCTTGTTTTGATCGGTACTGGCGGCGCAGCTACCGCCATTGCGGTTCGCGGCGCTTTGGATGGCCTGGCTTCCATTGATATTTTCAACATCAAAGACAAATTCTACCCACGCGGCGAAGAAATCGCGGAAATCATCAACAACAATACCGACTGCAAAGCAGAGATGCATGATTTAGCGGATCTTGATCTGCTCAAAGAAAAAATGCACGAAGCCGATATCTTCTGCGATGCGACGGGTGTCGGCATGCATCCGCTTGAAGATCTGTCCAACATTCCAGACGGCTCATTCTTCAAACCGGATCTGATCGTTACTGATACGGTTTATGCGCCAAGAGAAACCGTCATGATGAAACAAGCCAAAGAAGCTGGCGTAAAACGTGTTTACAATGGTCTTTCCATGATGCTTTTCCAGGCACTGATTGCCATCGAACTCTACACGGGTAAATCCACGGATATCGCCTATATGAAAGAACAGCTAGGCATCTAATCCGGCCCATCCCTCTAAAGAATTGAAAACTTGAATCAGGCTGAGAATTTCTTCTCAGCCTGATTGTTTATCTGGCAGAAGACTGCCAACATTGTATTTTCAAAGCAAACACAAAACCGGTAAGCGGTTAAAAGTATTCCGTTTAGGACCTGGTTGGCATGTCATGAATCCATCGAAAAAGTGGAGGCTTTCCTCCATTTTCTTCCTTCCAAAACCGTCTTCTTGAAACGCTGAAACGGATTTTCAAAACAATGGGAATTTTCGAACAGAAACCGATGAAAATGTGATGAAACAAATGTAAGCAAAGTTACATTTCTTTACATCGTTTGCGATCCCTGTTTATACTTTTTGAACATCGGGTTTTTCGCCTGACTGTTCCGGCTTGAAGACACCCGGTCAAAATAAAGGAAAGTCAATAAGAATGGATAAACTTGAAAAATTGAGAAACGACCTCTTCATGTGCGATGAAGTCATTATTGACATGCTGCGCATGCGCTGCCAGATCGTTCAAGAACTCATCAACTATAAGCAGGAAAACGGGATTCCAACCGTCCAGCCCCAGGAAGAAGACCGCAAGAAAAAACGGTTCAATGAAAAGCTTGCTGACTATGAGTACCGCAAATCCATCATGGGAGTGTATGACAATATCCTCTATCACTCCAAACGGATTCAGTCCCACGAGCTTTTCGGCCTCAACATCTTCTTGATCGGCTTCATGGGGGTTGGTAAAAGCACCATCTCGGCCGCTTTAAAAGAAACGTTCGCGATGGATGTCGTGGAAATGGATGAAATCATCGCCAAACGCAATGGAATGAGCATCTCGGAAATCTTTGAATTCCATGGCGAAGAATACTTCCGCAATGAGGAAACCAACCTGCTCAAAGAATGCCAAAACAAGAAAAACCAGATTATCTCCTGCGGTGGTGGTGTGGCGATGCGGCAGATCAATGTCGATGAAATGCGCAAGAGCGGCAAAATCGTTTTATTGACGGCAAGCCCCGACACCATCTTAGAGCGGGTCAGCTCCAGCCATGACCGGCCGCTTTTGGAAAACAACAAAACCATCGAGCATATCACCAGCTTGATGGAAGCCCGTGAACCGGCTTACCAGAATGCAGCCGATATCGTCATCAATACAGATGGCAAATCTGCTTATGAAATCTGTGAGGAAATCATCGCCAAGATTCAGCCCTTCCGCGAAGAGGCGCAGGCAGTCCAGGCTGCAGCTTCAGTCCATTAAAAAACAGATCACGCAATCTTTTAAAAACAATCAGTCATCAAAGTTCAGCCATCGCCAAAATGCCAGGAATCCTTCATTTTGGCTGCCTAGTTGAATGCGAAAGGAAATAAGGAAAAATGTCTGTTCCCATTACCGGCCATACCGGCTTACTCTGCCTGCTTGGCAGCCCTGTCGAGCACTCCATCTCCCCTGCTATGCACAATGAAGCCTGCGACCAGCTCGGCCTTGATTATAAATACCTGGCTTTCGATGTTCCGGAAGCCGACATGCCAGCCGCGGTTGAAGGCTTGAAATTGATGAAGGCGCGCGGATGGAACATTACAATGCCAGGTAAAAATATCATGTGCAAGTTGGCTGATGAAGTTTCACCAGCATCTGAAATCACTGGTGCCTGCAATACCATCGTCAACGACAATGGCAAGCTTACAGCGTACACAACTGATGGTATCGGCTTCATGCGGGCCGTTGAAGAAAACGGTGTCGACATCATTGGCCAAAACATGACCCTGCTTGGCGGCGGCGGCGCAGCCAGCGCGATTTTGGTTCAGGCTGCTTTAGATGGCCTCAACCAGATCGATGTCTTCAATATCCGTGATGCCTTCTATCCCCGCTTGGAAGAAATCGCTGCCAAGCTGAATGAACGCACCAACTGCAAAGTCATCGTTCATGACTTTGATCATCCAGAAGAATTAGCCGACGCCATTCAAAACAGTGCAATTTTAGTCAACGGAACCTCTGTGGGCATGGCTCCAAATCCCGATGCAACTTTAATCACTGATCCTTCCCTGTTCCGTCCGGATCTCTTTGTATTTGATGTAATCTATAACCCCCAAGAAACGCGATTGCTTCAAGATGCCCGTCAAGCCGGCTGCAAAACTTCCAATGGAATGTACATGCTTTTATACCAGGGAGCAGCTTCCTTTAAGCTTTGGACTGGTCAGGAGATGCCGGTTGAAATCGTCAAAGAAAAATACTTTTCCAACTAATCTTTAACCCGCTTGTCCAGACCCCTTTTAGAAAGCCATGCCAAGGCAGTCCTTAGAGGGCCAACTCAATCTCATGGACTTTTCAAAACTCCTGTCCGGATCCAAGGCAGGAGTTTTTCTTTTCAATCATAAGGAACATCCCTCGTGCAGGAGGGGATAGCTGTATGGACAGAGAATCCGGCTGTATCTCTTTCAGATCGCTATTTCATCATTCTGCTGTTCAAAATGTTCTTTTCCATGAACAATAAGATTGTATTGGTTTCGAACCCATGGATTTTTCTTGAATTGAACTTCAATCCGGGAGAAAACGGAGGACTCATGAAAACAGAAAAAAACATATTAACCGCCTTTATCCTCAACCTTTCCTTCTCAATTTTTGAATTTATCGGCGGAATTTTTACCAACAGTACAGCCATTCTTTCCGATGCCGTCCATGATTTGGGAGATGCTGCCAGCATCGGTTTGTCCTGGTTTTTGGAGCGCAAAAGCAAAAAGAAAGCCGACAGCCAATATACGTATGGCTATGCCCGCTATTCGGTATTGGGCGCTGTTATTACGACGGTCATTTTGTTGAGTGGATCGATCACGGTTGCCATCCATGCGATCGATAAAATCATCCATCCCTCGGCCGTCAATTCCAATGGCATGATGGTCTTTGCCTTATTTGGTTTGGTCATCAACTTTGCAGCTGCCTGGTTTACGCGTGAAGGTGATTCTGTCAACCAGAAAGCCGTCAATCTCCATATGTTAGAAGATGTATTGGGCTGGGCAGTTGTCTTAATTGGATCCATCGTCATTCACTTTACCCATTGGACCATTATCGATCCGCTGATGTCCCTTGGCGTATCGGCTTTTATCTTCATGAGTGCCTGGAAAAACCTTAAAGAAAGCCTGGATATTTTCCTCGAAAAAGTTCCCGATTCACTTTCACCAAAGCAAGTCGAGACAGAATTGGAAGCAATCCCCGGCGTTATCAATATCCATCATATCCACCTCTGGAGTCTGGATGGCGAAAATTCATTGGCCACACTCCACGTGGTAAGCGATACCCAAGATCCAGCTCATCTTAAAGAAGAAATCCGTCATAAGCTGGAAGAATTGGGAATTGGTCATGTCACAATTGAGCTGGAGTCATCCAATGAAGGCTGCAAAGAAAAAGACTGCGAGCCTGTCGTTCATCCCGAAGGACATTCTCACTCTCACCACCATCCTCATTAAAGCCCGCCAAATTCCATTCAATGGGTTGATTCATTTGACTTGGAAACAACTGGCTTGACAAGTTTATCCTTTCCGTGTCTCTAATCCATATCTCAAAAAAAATCCGAAACTGCCAGGATCAGAAATTCGATTTAGAAAGGATTAACTGTTCTTTCCACCAGATTTCGTAGGGCGAATTTCCGGATGGCTTTTTTGTCACTGAAATCACTCTGCCTTGTAAATTTTTTGTAAACCTTTGTGCCCGCTTCAGCAAAATCAGCGACTTTGCTACGATAAGCAGGGATACAGCTTTAAATCCAAGGAGAAAATTTGATGAAAAAGAAACTTTCAGGCCAGGCATTGTTCAAATTTACAGCTGGGGTCCTGGTCATTGGTGCTTTATTGTTTGGATGCGCAGGTACTTTTGCCTATTGGCAGGGCTGACTGCTGATGGCGATTTTGTTTATCCCGATGTTTCTTGCCGGACTTGTCCTGCTGGCTAAAAACCCGAAACTGCTGGAAAGAAGACTCCACGCCAAGGAGGAGCAACCCACGCAGAGCACATTGATTCAGCTCAGCGGTTTGATGTTTGTTGCCGCATTTCTTGTGCGGGGCTTGGCATCCGCTTTGGCTGGATTCAGTTTCCCGCCTGGATTTCATGGCTTGGTGCCCTTTTATTTTTAGCTGCCTATGGTCTTTATGCCGAAGTGCTTCGCGAAAACACCTGGCTTTCGCGAACAATTGAAGTACAGGATGGCCAGCAGGTCGTGGATTCCGGTTTGTATGGCATTGTCCGCCATCCCATGTACGCAGTGACGTTGCTGCTTTTTTTATCTATGCCCCTCGTTCTGGGCTCGCCTTTCGCTTTTTTGGTTCTTCTGCTCTATCCAGTCCTGATTGCCAGACGAATCCAGAATGAAGAGCAGGTTTTAGAAAGAGAATTAACCGGCTATCGAGAATACAAAACGCGCATCCGCTATCGCTTGATCCCTTATCTTTGGTAAACCTGCCAGAGTGGCAGGTTACGTCTTTACGGCGCTTTCGATATGGCTTCAAGCTGGGCTGCGCGTCCGGCTGTCCTTTATCAATCTTTAGTCTTGTATCTTCTGAATCTCCAGATGGCTGAGTCAGTTTTCTGAGTCTGTCTGGAGATTGATTGTTTCCTCGATCTTTTCCAAAACTTCTTTTGGCACTTCATCTTTGTCAATTGCTTTCCAGCTGACGACACCGCGGATGGGCTGGGTTTCCAGCTGCAGATAGGTATCGGGTTCGATCTTATCATCGCTGCCGAAGGTCAGCTCCTGCATTTGTTCTTCATCATTCCAGCATGGAATTGTGTAGCTGTACTTCATTCCGCCTGCTCCGGAAAAATCAAACGGCATCCCGCCGGTGTCATGATCAGAGGCATAGGCGTCTTGGGCTTGGGTATACCACGTGTCATTGCCAGTCATACAGCCACCCAGTATAACCGCAAGTGTTAGCACACCAATCCCTTTTCTGGCTATGGTTGTCCAACGATTTGCAGATGTTTTTTGCAGATTTTGATTCATAAACTACTCCTCCATAACTGAATTTATTATTTCAGATTGCAGACTGATAGGGTCTAACAGACAGTTTTCAATCTTGTCCTGATGCTGTCGGAAAAATTGCGAGATTCTGGAAGATGGAGATTGAGCAAGCTCCAACATCACGGCGGCCACTCATCTAAAAGATTGAAAGACGTGTACTTCGCTTAAACCGCAAAAAAAGAGATGCCGTTTTTGACATCTCTTCAGACTGCCCGTTGACAGAATTGATCGTTTCTTTATAGATGCTTGGAATTCGAGGATTTCTGCTTACTGAGCATCGGTTAAAACAATGGCATAGTTATTTTTTTTGCCGCGGCGGATCAATACGACATCGTCGACATACGCTTCATTTTTATCAATGACTGCGGCTGGATCCGTTACTTTGATGCCGTTGACAGAAATCGCATTGCCCTTGGTCCATTCGCGGGCTTCACGCTTGGAAGAAGCGATCTTGCCACTCACCAACAGATCTTCCAGCTTGCCAGCCGGCAGTACGATTTTTTCCATATCTGCAACCGCCTGGCGGCGCTGGTCTTCATTTAAATCCTGCAGCTTGCCGCTGAACAGGGCGCTGGTAATTTTCAAAGCGGTATCCAAAGCTTCCTGACCATGGAGATCACGGACCACTTCTTCAGCCAGGCGTTTCTGTGCCTTGCGGGCACCTGGATTTTCGTCGACTTCACGCTCTAAATCCATAATGTCTTCGACCGTCAAGAAGGTCAGTTTCTTTAAGTATTCGATGACTTTGGAATCTTCCGTATTGACTAAGAACTGGTACATCTGGAAAGGACTGGTTTTAGCAGGATCGAGCCATACCGTTCCGGTTTCCGATTTACCAAACTTGGTTCCATCCGCTTTGGTGATTAAAGGCATGGTTAAACCATAGGCTTTAACATCTGCACCATGTTTTTTACGGATCAATTCCAGACCGGAAGTGATATTCCCCCACTGGTCCTGGCCGCCGATCTGCATCTGGCAGTTTTTGGTTTCAAACAGATTCAAGAAGTCGAGGGCCTGCAAAATCATGTAGGAGAATTCGGTGTAGGAGATACCACTCTCTAAACGGCGTTTTACGGTTTCCTTATTGATCATGTAATTGACGTTGAAAAATTTGCCATAGTCACGCAAGAAGTCGATAACCGACAGATCTTTGGTCCAGTCTAAGTTATTAACCATTTCGAAGCCCCAGAGTTTGTCAATCTGGTTATGCAAAGCCTGGAAGTTGTGCTCCAGATCTTCTTTTGTCAGCATTTTGCGCTCGCCAGTCGCTTTTGGATCCCCAATAAAGCCGGTCGCACCGCCTACTAACATAATGGGGTGATGCCCATGCTGCTGCAGACGTTTTGCCATCAATAATGAGCTGTAGTGGCCGATATGCAGCGAGTCAGCCGTTGGGTCGGTTCCAATGTAGAAGGTCAATTCTCCATTGTTGATTTCGTTTTCGAGATCTGGCGAAGTCACATCATTGATCAGGCCGCGCCAGTTGAGTTCATCATAAAAATTCATGTATAACCTCCATCAATATTCAATCAGCAGATTCGATCAAAAGAAAAACCGCGCCTGTCAAGGACGACAATGCGCGGTACCACCTTACTTCACAAAACTTCTTTGTTTCATGCACTTTTCCTTTAACGCAGGATCACGTTCCATCGGAAAGCTCCAAGGTGTATTCGACAGGCATCTCCTGCTGCCTTGCACCACCCGGCAGTTCTCTTGAGAAGATGGATCTGTGTACTCTTTCTCTTCATTGCTTTGAGATCGATTATAACCGTTCAACCATTGAAATCAACTCCCGATCAGCCAAAGTACAGAAGTCGTGTTTGAAGCTTATCCTTCTGACTTGATTTTGGCTGCCCGGGAATTTTAAAAAACCGGAATCGAGGGTGTTCCTCCATTCCGGTTCTTGTCTATCTGTCTTTTTTCGAGTTTATTCAGTCCAGCCAGACAAGCCTGTTGTCGGATGCGTACTTTCACTTGGCAACGATATTGACGACTTTGCCTTTGATGACAATGATTTTCTTAATTTCCTTGCCTTCCAGCTGCTTTTGAACAGGTTTTAAAGTAAGAGCCTGTTCTTTGATTTCGTCTTCTGGTGTGCCGGCAGGAGCTTCAAAGCGTCCTCTGAATTTACCGTTGACCTGGACAACAATTGTGTTCATTTCTTCAACGAGTTTGGCTTCATCCCAAGTCGGCCATGGTTCATACGCAATTGTGTGGTCATGACCCAGTTCCTGCCAGATTTCTTCACCCAAATGCGGGGCAAAGGCAGAGAACATCTTCACAAAGCCTTCTGCATAGGGGCGATAGATCTTCTTGGCTTTATAGGCCTCATTCATGAAGATCATCATCTGCGAGATGGCAGTATTGAAGTTGAGGGAATCGATATCATTGGAGACTTTCTTGACTGTCTGGTTGTAGACCTTATCGAGGGCGCCATCGTTTTCATCGGTGTATTCTGCAACGCTTGTAAAGAAGCGCCATACACGCTCCAACCATCTTCTCGTTCCATCCAAGCCGGTTTCCGACCATGGCAGACCAGATTCAAGCGGTCCCATGAACATTTCATAAAGACGAAGGGCATCAGCACCATGTGATTCTTCGATTTCATCTGGATTGACGACGTTGCCGCGGGATTTGGACATCTTTTCCCCGTTGCTGCCAAGAATCATGCCCTGGTGGAACAATTTCTGGAATGGTTCTTTGGTTGGCACTACGCCTAAATCATAGAGAACTTTGTGCCAGAAACGGGAGTAAAGCAGATGCAGCACAGCATGTTCTGCCCCACCGATATACAAGTCTACCGGCAGCCAGTGTTCAAGAAGTTCTGGATCGGCGATGGCTTGATCGTTATGGGGATCAATATAACGCAGATAGTACCAGCAGCTTCCAGCCCACTGCGGCATGGTGTTGGTTTCACGGGTTCCCTTGACGCCATCGATTTCAACATGGAGCCAGTCCGTGCAGTTGGCTAGTGGTGATTCACCATTGTCCGCCGGCTGGAAGGAATCGGTTGCCGGCAGTTCCAATGGCAGCTGGTCGATATCGACAGTTCGAGTCGTTCCATCTTCCATGTGGATGATTGGAATCGGTTCACCCCAATACCGCTGGCGGGAGAAAAGCCAGTCACGAAGTTTATAAGTTGTTTTGGCCTCGCCGACATGGTTGGCTTCTAACCATTCAATCATTTTGTCGATGGCTTCCTGCTTGCCTAAGCCATTGAGCCATTCGGAGTTGATGTGAACCCCGTCTTCAGTCCAGGCTTCTTCTTCGATGTTGCCGCCTTCAAGGACTGGAATGATTTCCAAACCGAATTTTTTGGCGAATTCGTAGTCGCGGGTATCATGAGCCGGAACAGCCATAATTGCGCCGGTTCCATAGCTGGCCAATACATAGTCAGAAATCCAGATCGGAATTTTCTTGCCGTTAACCGGATTGATCGCATAAGCGCCGGTGAAGACACCGGTTTTGTCTTTATTTAAATCAGTGCGCTGCAAGTCAGATTTTGTTGCACAGATTTTCTTGTATTCTTCAACAGCTTCTTTTTGTTCTGGCGTTGTGATTTCATCCACATAAGGATGTTCCGGGGCCATGACGCAATACGTTGCTCCAAAAAGCGTGTCGCAGCGTGTGGTGAAGACGGTAAATTCTTTATCATGGCCGTCGACTTTGAAGACAACATTAGCCCCTTTGGATTTGCCGATCCAGTTTTTCTGCATTTCCTTGGTGGACTGCGGCCAGTCAACCAGATCCAGATCCTCTAACAAACGGTCCGCGTATTCGGTAATTTTTAAAACCCATTGCCGCATCGGTTTGCGGATAACAGGATAGCCGCCGCGTTCCGATTTGCCGTCAATGACTTCTTCATTGGCCAATACGCATTTCAATTCCGGGCACCAGTTAACAGGAATTTCATCGATGTAAGCCAGACCTTTTTCATACAATTGAGTGAAGATCCACTGCGTCCATTTGTAATAGTCAGGATGAGAAGTCGCAATTTCCCGATCCCAGTCATAAGAGAAACCTAGCGATTTAATCTGGTCGCGGAAGTGGTCGATATTGGTTTCGGTAAAAACCGAAGGGTGATGACCAGTCTGGATGGCAAACTGCTCAGCTGGCAGACCAAAGGAGTCAAAGCCCATTGGATGCAGAACGTTATAGCCTTCCATTCGTTTTTTGCGGGCAACGATATCGGTTGCGGTATAGCCTTCCGGATGGCCGACATGTAGCCCGTTACCAGATGGATAAGGGAACATGTCGAGCACGTAATATTTTGGCTTGGAAAAATCACTTGTATCCGTTTTAAAGGTTTTGTTGTCTTCCCAGTACTTCTGCCATTTCTTTTCTACTTGTTGATGGTCGTACATACAATTTTCCTTTCTGATCAAATTAAAAAGCGGACTGACCGCTCATGCAGGCAACAAAAAACGCCCTTCCAGATTTCCGAAAGGACGTAAACATTCGTTACGCGGTACCACCTTGGTTCATGATTGATTCAATCATGCGCTCAAATGCCCATATAGCAGGTCTGCCTGCAGCTCTTGCGGTGAGACCAGAAATCAAACTGTCAGCTTACACCAGCCGCTGACTCTCTTGAAGCCTGAAGTTTCTGTTAGTCCGAAATTTACGCTGTACAGAAAATGTATCAAATTGCGCATTTTCCGTCAATCCTCGTCATCCATTCGAGCAAAGGACAGTCTAAAAACACCAAACTTTTGAGCATTGGTGAGATTTTGCAGGCTCAGTTTCAAATAAACTTTGTCCAAAAGACAGAATCCATTGCTGTGTTTTAGCCATAAACAATCTCCAACCTTTCCTTTTTTAACCTTGGTCTGGCCGGATCTGTATTTTTTAGCAGATCGTATTGAGCTGTCTGCCCTCTAAAAAAGCATAGAGATTTTCGAAGACGATTTCAGCGCGTTTTTCCATGGATTCTACCGAATCAAAACCAATATGCGGAGTAACAAGAGTATTCTTTGCCTGCAAAAGCGGATGATCGAGAGGCAGCGGTGGTTCAATGTCAAAGACATCGATGCCAGCACCGGCAATCTGACCTGTATTCAGCGCATCGGCCAGCGCGTGCTCATCGACGGCTGCTCCTCTTGCGGTATTGATCAAAATGGCAGTTGGCTTCATCAGTGCTAACTGGTCTTTGCCAATCATATGGCGGGTTGAATCTGTTAAAGGAACATGAAGGGAGACAATATCCGATTCTTTGAGCAAAGTATCCAGATCCACCTGCGCATCATAAACAGGATCCGTAATCAGCTGGCGCCTGAATCCTAAGATTTTGCAGCCAAAGGCTTTGAGCAGTTTAGCCGTGGTTGTTCCGATGGAGCCTGCTCCCACAATTCCCACGGTCTTTCCTTTTAATAGATTGCCGCGAATTCCTGCTTTTGTTTGGCCTTTGCGGCATTGCTGCTCAAGTTCGCTTACATGCCTGAGCCGGTCAATGCTCATTAAAGCCACCAGTTCAGCCACCGCATCATTGGCGTAGCCGGAAGCATTGGAAATTGCAATCCCCTTCTCTTTACAAAGGGCAACCGGAACATGATCAACACCGGTAAAAGCAACATCAATAAACTTCAAACTGGGATCGGCTTTAACCACTTTGGCATCCAACGGCATATTGGCTAACAAAAGGATATCTGCATCCTTCGTTTCTTCTTTGAGAACTTCTATATTTGTGGTTCTGGGATAGACCTCAAAGGTATGACCCATCGATTTTAGTTTTTCCGCTTCCTTTTCGATGACATCCGGCGATACACCCAGATCTTCCAGCAAGACAATTTTCATTTTGATCTCTCCTTACCATGCTTCGTCCACCCAAATTTTTCCGGTGAACATCATCCCGAAAACAAAATCCAGCGATTTTCCAGCATGGGTTTTCTCTTTCTATTTTACGGGGTTTTGGGATGAATCTTTAGCCGCTGATCTTGGGAAAGACTTTTTCAGGATCAGAAGCAAAACGCATCTGCCACGATCAGCCAAGCAATGATTTTGCTCGATTCGGATCTGTATTTGAAATTTTATCGTCCTGTCCAGTATTGCCCGGCTATTCTTCTGCAGCTTTGGTAAGCAGTTTTGGATAGAGATGATCAATCGCAAAAGCACCAAGAGGTGCAGTAACCAGGATTGAAAGAACGGCCAGGGTCAAGATCGTCTGCCCGCAAGCCAGGCCCATCGCCAAAGGGATGGCGCCAATCGCTGCCTGGACAGTTGCTTTTGGCGTATAGGCAATCATGCAAAATAACCGGCTTTTCAAAGCCATTCTGGAAGGAAGAACGCTGATCCAGACGCCAGCCATTCGAAAAGCCATGACCAGCACCAGCAGCAAAAGGGTCTGCAGGCCAGAGGCAAACGCATAATTCACGTTGACGACGGCTCCGACCAAAACAAACAAGAAGACTTCTGCCACTATCCACATTGCATCGGAAGTCCTTAAAATGACGGCTGCTTGCTTTGGTGCCTGGCGTTTCAGGATAAACGCAAACGTCATGACGGCTAATAGTGATGAAAAAGGAACGATTCCAGTCAATGTATTTTCCAATGCCACCAATAGAAAGGTCACCGCATAAAACTGAATGACGCAGATTTCATCCCGGACCTTGACTTTTGAATAAAACCTGCCAAGCAGGTATCCACAGGTCAACCCCATGATTAATCCAAGAACAATCGAAATCGGAATTTCCATCAATCTGGCTGCCTCAAAACTTCCGCCGGCTGCCATTGTTGAAAAGACTGTAAACAATACAATGACATAAATATCATCCATACTTGACCCTGCCAGAATCAGCTGCGGAATCGCTTCTTTCACGCCATACCCTTCGTTGATCAAGCGAATCATCCGAGGAACGACAACAGCCGGCGACACCGCAGCCAATACGCTGCCAAGCAAAGCAGCCTCAATCCAGTTCAATCCTAAAATCATCGGGGCAAGCAAAATCGTTCCAACGATTTCAAAAGTAGCCGGAATAAAACACATCAAAATGGCCGGCAGACCGCACTTTTTTAAATCGGCCAAATTCAAGTTCAAACCGGCGCGGGACAGAATCACCAGCAAGGCAATCTTGCGCAGATCTGCCCCAATAGCCAGTGTAGTTTCATCTAGAAAGTTAAGTCCATATGGACCAATCAAAATGCCTGCCGCAATCATGCCCACCAGCGGCGGCAGACCGATCTTTTTACAAATCCACCCGAAGGCAAGACCTGCAAGCAAAATCAATCCCAATGAGAAAAACATCCTTCACCAAACCCTTTCTATCGTTCATTTTCTTATGATCCTCAAAAGACAAACAAAATAAAAACATCAGCTTCTTCTTGATGGTCTTTCTCTTTCTTCAAGCTCGGTCAGCTGCCTTTTTATGAATCTTGCAGGCAAATTTTCAAATCCTTTTGAAAGAATTTCTGGTTGAAACCAGAAAACCAAATTCCCAGCTCAAACCCAATCCAAATAAAAAAGGCTGATGGCCTCTGCATGACAAAAAGTCTGCAGAAGCCATCAGCCAAATTGGCGGTTTGGAAAGACTCCGGGAAGTGCTTCATTTCCCTTTTCGTTCGTCTGTACCCTTAGTATACAAAACTTCACCATTCATGCAAATGTTTAAGATCTCGATTCATGTTAACTGGGCTCATCCATGGAAGAAATCGCGCCGAATTGTAAAGGGAGCTGTTGTAGGCATGAGAAAAAGAACCCAAAAAAGCTGGAGCAGATGAAAACCTCATGCAGCCACAGTGTTCAATACGCTGCTAAACCTGGCAAAACGGGAAAGAAAATGAAGAAAGAAAGCCCAAAATAGGGAGGTGACGCTATCCACTATCAATCCAATGCCATTCGGTTAAGGTAATTTAAGATAAGCAAATCATCTCAATGAGGTGGTTTGCTTTTTTTACGGCTCATTAGAGCAGTTGGTTACAAAACAACATAAAAGAGACAGTTGACAAATTCAGCGGCAGCCCTGCAGGTAAACTCCGAAGGAGTCGAGAGGAGTTGTTTTTCTCCTCCCTCTAGAAGGAGACCTGTCAAATGTTAAGTACTTCACTTTCCCCACATTTAGCTGCCTCAGCTAACCCATTCACCTACACTCCGCTAACCTTTTCTCCAGAAATGGTCCGCCAGATGCATGAAGATACTGTTCAAACTGTCATGGAACACCATGAGGACTTCCATGCA
>JADGIS010000169.1 GCA_015233825.1 Erysipelotrichaceae bacterium RD49 | reverse complement strand
CAAGACTGTAAGGCGACAGGCTTTTGGCTATCATGACGATGGATATTTTTTCCTGAAGATCATCGATGCGTCATACAATACGACAGTCAAGAATCCCAAATCCCACCGGATTTTTCAGTGAGCCAATTTTTGGACACAAATCTTTCCACACATGTTGCTTTTAGGTCTGGTTTTTAAACATCAAAAAACTTCCTGATGTTCACGAAATGTAAACAATGGGGAGCCTTTGTTTTCACTACTTGTTTGATTTGACTGAATGTTGTATATAATTTTAATTTTCAAACGCCTTGTCTTTTTATTGGATAAGTCACCACTTTGTGTAAGAATTTTTGTCCATCGGCTTTTTTAACTGCGCGGAACATAACATGGGTGTAAATATCGAGTGTCGTGGACACATTTTAATGACCCATAACGTACTGTACGATTCTGACAGTGGCCACAAGAGCAGCATATTTCTGTGATCCGTAAAAGGCACAATCATTCTCTACACTATTCAAGTCCAAGTTCTGCATGAAAATATCGTAAAGTAGAATATTGATAACGTTTAGCACTATATGAATTTCCACCATTTTTACAAAACTTTATATATCCATTTTTATTATTAAGACCATATATGGTCTATTCTGCCTATCCTCGATTTCGGGAAAATCTATCGAATGGTAGTCTTTGAAAAAGTCAGAAGATAATCTATTGATTGTATATGAGATTGTTGCCATATCATCCTTCTATAAAAAAAATAGCTCTCGTTGTAAAACGAGAGCCTCTTCGTTTGGGACTTCTTTATAAGGTATTACCCTCACACCATATCTTCTTTATTGCAAGATTATTCTGCCAGATAGGCGCAGTAAATACAAGCTGCTAACAACTTGTTTGACAAAGCCAACAAACTAAACGAACGTTTATATAATATTAGTTATTTATATCGTTGTTAAGAAGCTGATTCTGATGTATAACCTTAGAAATTAGAGAAGCATATGTTTGAAGGTAGACTTAATTAGCCATGATCAATATGAAGATGGGTCTGATAAAAGTCTTTTTCTCGGTTAATTCAGCTAAAAATATTTACAATTTGAAAACAAAAGATGCTTTCACTCATCGTTAGGGAGACTAATCGTTCATGTTTTGCAAATAGAAATTTCCTGAAGCACTTTTGTGGATCGTATCATATGAAATTACGTATTAGTATATATCGATTTCTAGTTAGATACCTATTTTTATATGACACTAATGAAATTATAAAGTTTACTACTCATTCTCTTGTCCTGTTTTGATCATTTTAAATGTATACTGCCCATCTTTATCCATGTTTTTGGCATTTTACCAAATCATCAGATTGGTTTGCTATACTGAGGAAAAAGTCTCATCGGAGAAAAGTAAATTCTTTGGGTTGCTTTTACTTTGAATGAGAGCACATGAGGATAATTGAATGGAACCAATTTATCAAATTACGCCAGATGGATTTTCATTGATCATTTCAGCGGAAGATCTGGAGGCTTTGGATACCGAGCAAAGAGAATCGGCGATGCGTTTTATCCAGTTTCCCTGGCAGGCACTGCTTGATCTTGGGTTGGAAGAGCCCATCGAAAGCCAATCCTCGGTTTTGAAGTACTTACAAAAGATTGCTGCAGCTTTTGTCGAGGACTTACTTCGCGTACCAGGATTGGAAGATCAGCGCGAACAGGTAGAACTGATTCCGGATGCATTGAGAATTGAATATTTGCTTGGGATTAAGCCCTTCGTTCGTGAATCAGAACTGGTTGACCAGGAATGGATCAAGAATGTCTACCATCAATTGCTGGAAGTCTTTAAAGATCAGATTGTTTTGTATCCAGGAACAGTCAAGAAGTATTTCAACGAAAAAAATCCGCGGCTTAATCCAGCGGAATCGATCTTCTTTCATCTAGTCGAAAATCCCAATGGAATCTATCCGTTTGCCTTTTTGGCGACCTATACCCATAAAAGCAAAGAAGGAATCATCCGCCATCTGCCGCTGTCGATGATTTTGGAAGAATACAAGGGTGACCAGAAAAAGATCCTCGAACTGCTTTCCTGCCTGAATCAAGCAGCTGAAATCTGTCCGGTCCTGGGTCGGTTTATTGCTTCTGGCGAACTCTTTCATACCATTGGAATGAGTGAACAAGAAGCCTATGGATTTTTAAAGGCGGTAAGCGAGCTGGAAAAAGTGGGAATTGTCTGCCGTATTCCAAACTGGTGGCGATCCCACTCCTCTTCCCTTTCTTTGAATATCAAGCTCGGTGAAAAGCGGTCTTCTTTGTTAGGGAGGGATGCATTGATCTCCATCGTCCCTACTTTATCTGTTGAAGGAGTCAAGCTAACCAAATCGGAAATTAAGCAGCTGTTAGCCAGTGCAGATGGCCTTGCTTTGATCAAAGGCAAATGGGTCGAAGTCAATCACAAGAAACTGGAAGCCTTGCTGAAGAAAATGGACGAAGCACCCGGCGAAATCAGTCTGCGGGATGCCTTGATGATTCAAAGTGGACTGACCACTCCAGAATGGATGGCTGAAGAAGAGAATATCCAAATGACGAATGGGAAATGGCTGTCTTCTGTCTACCAAAAGCTCACTGATCCAGAGATTACCCGCAAAACAACCTTGCCTAAGAAGCTGAATGCCACACTGCGACCATATCAAGTGGATGGTTACAACTGGCTCAATGCCCTGTCTAACCTTCAGTTTGGTGCTTTGCTTGCGGATGACATGGGTCTTGGCAAGACAATTCAGACTTTAGCCTGGCTGGAAAAGGAACACCAGAAAGACAAAACCAAGAAAGCTTTGCTTGTAGTCCCGGCTTCCCTTCTTGCCAACTGGACCAAAGAAGCAGCGCAGTTTACTCCAGATTTAAGCATTGGAGTGATTCATGGTAAAAAAGCCATCAGCGATTTTGAAGAAACTGAATATGATGACCTGCCGTTCTTGAATCTCACCACGTATGGCATGGCTTCAAGATTAGAAAAGCTGCAGGAAATTGAGTGGGACTTTTTGATTCTCGATGAAGCCCAAGCAATCAAAAACCCAAAAACCAAGCAGACAACCATTCTCAAGAAAATCCCAGCCCAGATGAAGCTGGCGATGACAGGTACGCCAATCGAAAATGACTTGATCAACCTCTGGTCCATCTTTGACTTTCTGAATTCCGGATTGCTTGGCAATCTCAACCAGTTCTCGAAATTTGTCCGTGAAGTGGAAAGTGACCAGAAGCATAGTGCCGATAAGCTAGCCCGCCTGCAAAAGATGATTTCGCCTTTCTTATTGCGGCGGCTGAAAAGCGATAAATCGATTATCAATGACCTGCCCGATAAGATCGAACAAAACGACTATATCACCTTGTCGGATGCCCAAACCCTGCTCTATCAAAAGGTCGTTGATGACTTAGCAGCCCAATTGGCTTCCCATGAATCCGATGACAATGGCATCCAGCGTAAAGGCCTGGTTTTAGCCACGCTCAATAAGCTCAAGCAGGTTTGCAACCACCCTGATCAATATCTTGGCCAGAACGACTACAGCATGGCTGGATCAGGCAAATTTGAAATGCTCAAAGAAATCTGCGAACCGATCGCCCAAAACCACGAATCTGTGCTCGTCTTTACCCAATACCGTGAAATGACGGAACATCTTTCCCGCTTTTTAGAGTCCATCTTTGGGGCCAAAGGCTATGTCATTCATGGTCAGACTCCGATTTCCAAACGCCAGGAAATCGTCGATGCATTTAACAAGCAGGAAACCTATATTCCTTACGTCGTTTTATCCCTTCGCGCTGCTGGAACGGGTCTGAACTTAACCCAGGCCAGCCATGTTATTCACTTCGACCGCTGGTGGAACCCCGCTGTCGAAAACCAGGCCACAGACCGTGCGTATCGAATCGGCCAGAAGAAAAACGTTGTGGTCCATAAATTTGTCTGTGCCAATACGATCGAGGAAAACATCAACAAAATGATCGAGTCCAAGCAAAAGCTCGCCGATGATGTCATCTCCAGCTCTACGGAGAGCTGGTTAACTTCCCTTTCCGATACTGATCTGTTAGAAGCGATGAGGATGAAACTATGAGTTATTACGATTTCTATGACTACAAATATGTCACTGTTGCCGAAAAACAAGCCATGGCCAAAAAGTCTATTCAAAGGGCCGCGAAAAAAGGAATCAAGTATCATCCTATCATTGTTGCTGGGACTGGAACTAAGCGTGACACCTCATCAAGCTGGTGGGGCAAAGCCTGGAACGACAATATGGAGCAATACTCCGACTACGAAAACCGCCTGCCAAGAGGCAAAAGCTATATTCGCAACGGAATGGTCATCGACTTGCAGATTCATAAAGGTAAAGTCACAGGCAAAGTCCAAGGAACGAGTACCAAACCTTATTCTGTCACCATCACTATTGATCCATTATCCAAAGAACGACAAAAGAAGATCCAGGAACGCTGTGAATTTGGGATCTCATCCGTCGAATCCTTAGTGGATGGTCAGTTCCCCAAAGAACTTCAGGATCTTTTCACAGCTAAGGACGGTTTATTTCCCTCACCCAAGGAAATTCACTTCAGCTGCTCTTGTCCTGACGGCGCCCATCTTTGCAAGCATGTCGCCGCTATCATGTATGGAATCGGTGTCCGGTTAGACGAAAAACCGCTCTTGTTCTTTGAATTACGTGGTATTGATCCTAATTCTCTGGTCGAAAAAGTCATTACCAACCGCCTTGAATCCATGCTCAAAAACGTCGACCGGCCATCCGACCGCATCCTGGATGTTGATATCAACGAAATGTTTGGCATTTAGCATTACCACCTGCTTATCTTCCCCAAAATATGCAAACCAATAGGAAACAAGCTCAAAACAAATAGGCTGAAAACAAACGTCCTCTAAAGAATCAAGTCAAAAATAAACAAAGCTGGAGCATTCCGATCAATCATTCGGAATATTCCAGCTTTTTGATTCAATCCTGTTTCGACAATGTTTCGGCTCGGATCCAATTTATTCTTAGGATCTCCTGAATATTAAGTCCCGCCGAACAGACTATTTATCTACTTTATATACAGTAAAATTGGGGCTTATCTATTGGACCTTATTTTCCTGTGGTTCCTTAGCCAAACATCTTCCAGCCTCTTTCCATGGATCCATCCCTCGATCTCATTAAGAAGAACCAGAACCAGAGGTCCAGCAGTTAAGCCCGGTAGTAATGGCGATCAAAGTAATCGCCAAGCTGACCGCAATAATATTACCGTCAACAATACCAGGATTGAACGGATAACCACAAAGAATCGCTAAGCCATTAAAAAGGACCAACCCAATTGAAAAGATTAATACATATCGCAAACACTGGCCAAATAAGGTTTGTGGTGGATATCTTTTTTGAGAATACCGCTCAAAATAAGCCAGCAAAGACATTAAAAACGGCCCGAGTAAAACCCAGTAGTTCGATAGCGGCCCTCTCCGGTCATAAATCATTCCCCAAGCAAAAGGGAAAAACGAAACGATAAGAAAAACTTTAATAAGTATTTTTGTATTTTTTTACTTTCGCATCCATGATTCGGCTCCCTTTCCGTCAAGTAGGTTTAGGTCTATATCCATTTTACTGTTAACTGTTAATAATTACAGCACCCGAACGTTCGAGAACCCTGATAACTCCTTTATCCAAAGTAAAAGTTTAAAAACAACTTGTTTCCATACACTGTTTTAGCTGCAGATATGGCCAGATTAAGGACCATTTCAAACCATAAGAACACTTTCCAACCTATTAGAGAGAGCGTCAAACCCGTGACCGTGACGTCCATCATCTAATCCTACATAATCATGCCTATAAGCAACCATTGCCACAGGCATCCGAAAAAGCAACACGGCTACCCTGAGCAGCGCTTATTTCTGCTCA
>JADGIS010000168.1 GCA_015233825.1 Erysipelotrichaceae bacterium RD49 | reverse complement strand
CTCAATAAGAAAAAGCCAATCTTCTTTTGTTCTTTTCATGATTTTGTCCTCCTGAAATGTTTAATAATTTCAGGAAAATCATGACAGAACTGAAGATTGGCTACCATACCGGTACTTTGACGCTCTCGAAAATCCTTCTTTTTCCGTTAAAAAAGCGCACCCGACGCAAATGCTTTTTGGGGGTGCGCTGAATGGATCAAAAGAATCAATCAGACTTCAGTTTGGTGTTCATCACCTGGAACAATGATGCTCTTTGGATCATCGACTGTCTTTTCTTGAGCGATATCTTTGCCAAGAACAGCAAGGATAGCTTGACAGATTTCATCAAAGCCAGTCTTTTCCGTCGATGAAATCGGATAGACGTATTTGAGAGGAATCTTTAAATCCCGCGAAATCGTCTTTAAAGCCGCCAGCCGTTTGGTTTTCGGAACTTTATCGATCTTAGTTGCCCCGATAATGACTTGGCGGCCGGTTTGCTTGAAGTAGTCAATCATGTCGAGATCGTCTGCACTGGGTGCATGACGAGCATCGACCAGACTGACCACACAGGCGATATTTTCGCGTTCACCAAAGTATTCGTCCATCATCTGGCCCAGCTTTTGCAGCTGCGACTTCGATAATTTAGCATAGCCATAGCCGGGTACATCCACCAATACCCAGGTTTTATCGATTAAAAAGAAGTTGAGCAGCTGGGTCTTGCCAGGCGTGCTGCCGACATAAGCCAGCTTCTTACGATTGGTTAAGGCATTGATAAAGGAGCTCTTGCCAACATTTGAACGGCCGACGACGACAACTTCCGGCAGGTCAGACTCGGGCCAGGAGTCCTTGCCGCTGCTCGAAACGATGAACGAGGCTTCGTGCGAAATCATGCCTTAGCCTCTTGCGAAGCTTTTTCTTTCGCTTCGGGATCATCCTTTTCTTCAATCGGTGTTAAAGGGCTGACCAGAGCATAGCTGAGGACTTCATCCAAGGTGGAAACCGGAATAAAGTTGACAGCTTCTTTGACTTCGGCAGGGATGTCATCAAGATCTTTGACATTACCTTTTGGGATGATGATTGTTGTGATACCCGAACGATAAGCCGCCAAAGATTTTTCTTTCAAGCCACCGATGGGCAGAACATTACCGCGTAGCGTCACTTCACCTGTCATCGCCAGGTTGGCTTTGACTGGAATTTCAGTTAACAGCGAAGTCAGGGCCGTAGCCATTGTAATACCAGCCGATGGTCCATCTTTTGGAATGGCTCCTTCAGGTACATGCAGATGGATATCCGTTTTGCCAAAGACTTTCTTGGAAATTCCATAGCGGTTGGCATTGGCATGGATATAGTCTAAACCGATCGAGGCAGATTCTTTCATGACATCGCCCAGCTGGCCAGTCAGCGTTAAAATGCCTTTGCCATCAAACTTATTGGCTTCAATCTGTAAGATATCGCCGCCAAAAGAGGTATAGGCCAGACCGGTTACGGTGCCGACCTGGTCTTCCATTTCCTTTTTGCCATAGTCGACTTTTTCATTGCCTAACCATTCTTTGATCAGGGCCTTATCAATGACAATCTTGTCTTTCTTGTCTTTGAGAATGGCCAGAACGGTTTTGCGTGCGAGCGAAGCAATGGTGCGTTCTAACTGGCGCACACCAGCTTCACGGGTATAGTAGCGGATTAAATATAAAATCATGTCATCTGGAATGATGAGCTGTTCAGGTGTTAATCCGTTTTCTTTGAGCTGCTTAGGAATCAAGTGGTCCTTGGCGATATGGATTTTTTCCACATCCGTATAGGAAGAAAGCTCAATGATCTCTAAACGATCACGCAAAGCTGCAGGTATATTTTCCAAGTAGTTGGCTGTTGCGATAAAGAGGACCTTAGACAGATCATAGGGTTCTTCGATGTAGTGATCGGAGAAGAATGCATTCTGCTCAGGGTCAAGAACTTCCAGCATCGCAGCCGATGGGTCCCCTTTGATATCCGAAGCCATCTTGTCGATTTCATCAATCAAGAAGACCGGGTTGATGACTTTGGCTTTTTTCATGCCTTGAATCAAACGGCCTGGCAGGGCACCTAAATAAGTACGGCGGTGGCCGCGGATTTCGGCTTCATCGCGAACCCCGCCCAGTGACATTTTGACAAAGTGGCGGTCGAGCGCTCTGGCAATTGATTTAGCCAGGGATGTTTTACCAACTCCAGGAGGGCCGGCTAAGCAGATAATCGGTGCTTTGAGCGAATTGGTGTTTTGTTTGACAGCCAGGTATTCCAAAATACGCTCTTTGACTTTTTCCAGACCAAAGTGGTCTTCTTCCAGAACATTCTTAACGCTCTCTAAATCCTCATTGTCATCAGTATGCTGCCACCAGGGAAGATCCATCAGCCAGTCAATATAAGTTTTAATGGTTCCTGTTTCTCCACTGGCTGCTGGCAGATTTTCATAGCGGGACAGTTCTTCCAAAACCTTGTTTTTAATGGCTTCTGGATAGGGGTTTTCAGCGAGCCGCTTACGAATCTGGTCGCCATCTTTACCGGGCAGGGATCCATCATTGAGCTGCTCTTGCAGCGCACTGATCTTTTCACGCAGATAGAAGTCCTTCTGGTTTTGATCAATGCGGTCTTTGACCGTTTCATTGATCTTCTTTTCCACTTCATTGAGCTGTTTTTCTTTTTCAATATCTTCTAAAAGCATCATCAGGCGATCGTTGATGCCAGGTGTTTCCAGATACTGCTGCTTCCGCTCAATCGGCAGTGAAAACAATTGGACTGCTTTATCCGTTAAAGCATCCGGCTGGATACCTTTCGTCAATTCCATCATCAAGTCTTTGGACATGAATTTTTCGCCTGGGCGCATGTTTTCAAAGGCCTGGGCGACCATGCGCACCAATACGGATTCTTCGGTTTCGTCCTGTCTTTGACTTGGAAGCAGTTCAACCTGGCAGATCTGAGAAAGATTGCCCTCTTCAAAGGTCTCGAGCTTTACCCGCTCAATCCCGCGGAATTTAATCCGCAGAAATTTTTCAAAGCGGCGGATATGCCGGATTTCACAAAGAACTCCAACTTTATAAATATCATCCATACCGGGCGTTTCTGCATTCGTGTTTTCCTGGGTAAACATGCAGATCCGGTCGTTATAGTTATCTTGCGCGTTTTCGATTGCTTTCAGACTGTCGGCACGGCCGACATCAATAACAAGTTCCTGTCCGGGGAAAACAATGACACCCCGTGTACAGATAATGGGATACGTTTTCGAATTCATCTAGTGTGCATCTCCCGTTTCTAATTTCGAAAAAAGACGCTAGAGTCAGCGTCTTTTTTAATCTTCTTACAGTTTATTCTGTTTAGAACAATTCTGTCTCAATTTCGCCTTGACTTTCGCTTTATTGGGCATTAACAAGCGCTTCGCTGGCTTTATCAAGCAGGATTGTGTGCTTCAGTTCCTTCATATCGATTCTGTTTTTGAGTTCATCTTTGGCAAGGCCAGTCTTTTCGACAAACTCATCCAGTTCTTTATCGATATCTTCTTCTGTTACAGTTAAGCCTTCTTCTTTGGCAATCGCATCCAGAATGAGCGTATTGAAGACTCTGGCTTCCGCTTCACCAGTCATGGCATCAGCCAGCATTTCTTTGGTTCCGCCAGTCATCTTGAGATAGGAATCTAAAGATAAGCCGCTGCGGCGCATATTGGCATCCATATTCTTCAATTCGTTATCAATTTCAGATTTTACCATCACTTCTGGAATTTCCACTTCGGAACTGTCGCGTAAAGTAGTGAACAGAGCAGTCATGTATTCATCATCGGCTTGTGCCTGTTCATTGTTGGTCAGATTGGTTTTGATGGTTTCTTTCAGTTCGTCCATCGTATTGGCATCTTTAAGTTCAGTCTGCTTAGCGGCAAATTCATCGTTGAGTTCTGGTGTGACAACATGATAGATATCATGAACATTGATGTGGAAGACAGCTTCTTTGCCCGCTAAATCAGCACTGTTATAGTCTTCTGGGAAAGTAACAGTGATATCTTTTTCGTCACCGGATTTTACGCCGACCAGGCCGTCTTCAAAGCCAGGAATGTATTCGTGTGCACCAATCACAACGCTTGCCCCTTTGGCAGTTCCGCCTGGGAAAGGAACCCCGTCAATGGAACCTTCGAAGTCGATTTCAACGGCATCGCCTTCTTTGGCTTCTTCTCCTTCATCTGCAAGTTCCTGTTCAGCGTATTTTCTGGCAATGAACTTAATGGCATCATCGACCTGTTCATCGGTGATTTCAACCGTTTTCTTTTCAATGCCCAGGTTTTTCCACTGGCCCAGTTTTGCTTCTGGAGCTACAGGCACAATGAAAGTCAATTCCAGTGTGCCGTCTTCGTTTTTATTGAAGTCAAAAGTTGGACGATCAATGGCGTCTACTTCGTATTCAGCATACAGTTCATCCAGAGCTTTGGGAGCCAGTTCTTCAGCAGCCATAGCGGTTACACCTTTGCTGCCAAAATATTTTTTCACAACAGCCGTTGGCACTTTTCCTTTACGGAAGCCTTTCAAGTTCATACGGCCTGCCGCTTTGTTGATGGCGCGTTTTTCTGCTTTGTTTACAGTTTCGGCATCAACAACGGAAGTTAAAGTAACAGTATTGTTGTCGTTTTTAGTGAAATTGGTACTCATTTTCATTCTCCTCGCTTTTCAATCTTTAAGGGATAGAGCTGGGTTTGTTCAAGATCATGCTCTTTGGCAAATGACTGCCAGCCGGGTTCGTCTTTCATCGACAAATACACCAGGCGCACAATGGAAGCTGCCAGGGATCGGGGATCCACATCTTCAAATCCAAATGGCAGCGTTTCTAAGACTTCTTGTTCAAGCAGCTGCCCTGCAAAATCTTCACTCAGAACAAAGCTACCGCCCAGCCAGTCTTCAAACAATTTGCGAACCTGAACAAGGATTGAATCCTTGTAATCCGGCGTAATCAACGACGGTACAAATTCAAAATCCAGTCCGTCTTTGGATATCGAAAACGGCTCTTCAATCCGCTGGCGGATGAGTTCACGAATCAGCTCTCCTTTGAATTCATCCAATAAATCCGGATCATCGAGCAGCTGCTGGACTTGGTCGTGGTAATTGCGCAGATTCAGACTCTGAAGGATGGCCGCAGCCTTTTCTTTGGCAGTTGTACTTCCCTTTAATAAAGAGTCTAACCGGGCCGCCCCATCCGGGATCACCGCCGGCTGATCCTTGTTCACTTCTTCAAGCAGGTTTTCCAGCCGCTTTGAAATTTCTAAAGGTACGTAAGGAACCGAAAGCTCCTGTTCAATCAACTCTCTGGCAAGCGTATTCCTTCCAGCGCGCATCAACGCTTGTATGTTGTCAAAAACGCTTTGATAAAAGGAATTCATAACATCCTCCAAGCTTTCGAAATTATACATAATCCATCTGGCATTCGCAACAGACGGACGGTTATGAAACCTTATCTATTGTAGCAGAGTTAATCGAATCTGGCCTTTTTTACTCCCTGGCAGGAAAATCATTTTTCCTTTATAAAAAGCAGTTCTATTTAACAAGTGGACTTTTTGGACCACAGTTTGCTCTTCCTGGTGCTGGCAGGGTCCTCCTTCATTTTTTGTTTTGACAGTGTCGAATTTTCATGGTTTTAAAGCATCGCAATCAGATGTTTTCTAAACGTTTTCAGATACCTTCAAGCGGATTGCTCAAAAGGAAAGAAAAAATCATTCCTAACAGAAGTCCGTTGTCTTGTTCATGGTGGTTCTTCCAGCGTGAACTACTCGGTCATTGAATGGCCGAGCATCTAAAGAAAAGCAGAAACTCGTACCATGAAAACCGCTATAGCTATATTGGAAAGACAAACCGTTTAATCCGATATGGAAATCAACAGTATTGTTCTCCTCTATACAGTCCGAACAGAGACATGCCCTGTTAAGACAGTGGTAGTTCATATGGCTGTACATAAGTACA
>JADGIS010000167.1 GCA_015233825.1 Erysipelotrichaceae bacterium RD49 | reverse complement strand
ACCTCAATAAAAGTGCGGCTTCTCTGCAGCAGTCTCGTGATGAGGCAACCTCTGCTTTTGCAGCGAATGACAAAGACATTCAAGCGGATCAAACCGATGAAAACCTGGTTTCTTCTGATTCGAGTGCTGGCAGTGTCAATGAGGCTGTAAAGATGGAGCTGGATGCCGACCCAACTGAAATGGCTCTTCCATATGAAACGATCACAACCAGTGACCAGGCAGAGCAGTCTGTTCAGGTCGAACTGGCTGACCGCATCAAAGCAGCCCAAAAAGAAGCCGACCATATTGGAAACCTCAATAAAAGTGCGGCTTCTCTGCAGCAGTCTCGTGATGAGGCAACCTCTGCTTTTGCAGCGAATGACAAAGACATTCAAGCGGATCAAACCGATGAAAACCTGGTTTCTTCTGATTCGAGTGCCGGCAGTGTCAATGAGGCTGTAAAGATGGAGCTGGATGCCGACCCAATTGGAAACCTCAATAAAAGTGCAGCTTCCATGCAGCAGGTTCATGATGATGTTGAATCGTCCAGACTTGCAGCCAAGGCTGGCGAGATGTCAGCCGATTTAGATCATCCGGATGAAAAAGCTGATGCAAATCTGGCTTTTTCAAATGTTAATGAAATCGACAAGGAAGACCAAAAAGACCTGGCTTCTTTAGATGAGGTTGTTGTTGAAACAGCCGCAAGCGAAGATCAGGTTTCTGATCCAGCGCTGATGGCTGACCAAGATATTTCTTACGGCTCTAGAGAAGAGCAGGAACTGCGTGACTACGATGTCGATTACGATGTTGCAGCCGTACAAGTAAAAGATGCCAATGAGCCAGAGGCACTTTATGCCCAAGCCAATGACATTGATTATGGTTCCGATCTTAACCCTTTCAATCAGGCACGTTTCCAGATGGACTCTGAAGGCAGAAATACTCAAGCCAATCGTTGGGCGTATGATTTCGAACAGAATCCATATGACCAGGATACAGAAGAATTTTTTGCCCAGGACGAAACTGTCAAGGTAACCGGACTCGATGAAGACCCCTCTGCTGTCTGGAGCTGCGTGAGAGATCCACAGTCATCCATGCAGGATGTGGATGTTGAAATCGAAACGGCATCCGAAAAACGTGACCGTCTGAACGATCTTTGGAATGATAATGCTAAAATTGACCGCAAGATCAAACAGGCACAGGACAAAATTGCTCAGCAGGAAAGAAAGATTTCCGACCATATTGGCCAGATTGAACGGGATGAATCGAATGCGATGAAGTCGCTTCACGAAAGCCAGATCAGACACAATAAAAAAGTGATTGATCGTAAGGAAAGAAAGATCAACAAACTTCAAGACCAGATTATTCAAAATGTTCACAGCAGCGGGTATAAGCATAATTCTTGAGCTGTTCAATCAGTCAAGAATCCAGCTTGCTCAATGCTGGCCATAGAGCTGAAAAGTTGCTTTTTAGCTCAAAAAAGAAGGAATCAGATTTTGAATCTCTAAATGGAGTTTAATCATCCGAGGATGCAGCTTACAAATTGCTGCATCCTTTTTTGTCTGGAAAACGAAAAAAATGGAAAAAGCCTCGAATCGGCGGATTTTACGAAAGAAAACCAGCCAATTCGAGGCGGATTGAAAATTGTGCGGTTGTAGGGACTATCCTTTATCCTTGAGAAAATCGTGGATGGCATCGGCGACCAGCTCTTCTTGCTCAAGATGGATGCCATGGCCAGCCTGGTCGACATGGATGACTTTGGCCTGGCCGCCGTTGGCGATGTAGTCATCAAGCAGTTTGATCGTCTGGGACATCATGGGCTGGGGCGGACAGGCTTCTTCACCTGGCCAGCCGGGCACCATGCCCTTGGCACCGGAAACATTGATGTCGCTGTTCGAATAGTCAGAAACGATGCCATCTTGGTTGCCAAACAAGCAGAGAATCGGAACTTTTGGCTCCATCTTGGCCAGATCTTTCATATTGCAATATAACGGCGCCATCGTATTGCAGATCCCCTTATCGCCAGCGATCGCATAGGGCCAGGTTTCAGAAGCAATCACGTTGCCAGGATACCAGTCTTCGCCAAGCTTGGTTTCCAATACGCCATCGACAAAGGCTTCCAGCCACTTTGGATCGATTTTGCTTGTGGGCTGGACATAAACATTTTGAATGACCGTCCGGATGAAATCACGGTCTTGCTCCTGCATGGCCTTGCATAAAGCTTTGGATGTGGTGGCTGCTCCCGAGCCGATATTGGCCGGCTCTAACAGAGTGCCTTCAACGTCTTTGGTGCCGCCAAAGCCATAGGGCGGGCAGGGAGCTTCGAGCAGTAAAGCGGTTAAGCGATCGCCATGATCAATCGCAAACTGCTCGGCGACGGCGCCGCCAAGACTCCAGCCCATGATCGCAAACTGGTCCCAGCCAAGCGTATCGGCCAGGCTTTCCAGATCATCGCTCCAGTCTTTCATGCCGGTTACGGCACTGACCGGTAGAGCTTCAGTTTGACCAAACCCTCGCAGATCCGGAACGACAAGATCAAAGTCTTCCTGCAGGCGTTCCATCAACGGGACATAAAAGATGCCGCTGCTGGCATTGCCGTGGACAAGCATTAATTTTGGCTTGCCAGGGTTTTCGTGCCGATACGCTGCGATATTCAGCCGGTCAGTTTGATAGTAGTTTCGAACGGTTTTAGTCATAAATTTATCTTCCTTATATTATCCTGTTCTATTGGTCTGTCGATTATTCCCAATTGGGTCAAATCTTTGAAAAACACCGAGATTTGCAGCTCGGTGTTTTTCAAGAAATTCGAGATTGAAATTAGTGGATGCCGTATTCAGCTGCTGCTAAGGCAAGTTCTTCACGGAACATCGGATGGGCGATCTTGATGAGTGCTTCGGCGCGTTCGGCGATATTCTTGCCGCGAAGCCAAGCCACACCATATTCCGTTACAACATAGTCGACATCATTGCGGCTGGTGGTAACAGCAGCCCCTGGGGCTAAGAATGGAACGATTTTGGAGTGGAGCACTTCATTGCCAAATTCATCTTTAGTGCGGTAGGTAGAGTGCATAGCCAAAATTGATTTGCCGCCTTTGGAGCGCTGGGAGCCTTGAACGGTTTCAGACTGGCCGCCGGTGCCGGAGAACTGCAGGTTGCCGACTGTTTCGGAAGCTGCCTGGCCGGTCAGATCGATTTCGAGAGTGGCATTGATGGAAACAAACTTGTTGTTTAAGCCGATAGTGTAAGGATCATTGGTATAGGTGCAGGATTTGAACAGCACACGCGGGTTATTGTTTAAAAAGTCATATAGCCGCTGGCTGCCCATGGTAAATGAGCAGACGGAATAGCCGTCGTTTAACCCTTTCTGGGTGTTGTCTACCGCACCGCATTCGATCAAATCCACCATCGTTTCGGTAAACATTTCCGTATGGATCCCTAAGTGCTTTTTGTGGCGGAGTTCTACCGCAACCGCGTTTGGAATGTTGCCCACACCCAGCTGGATGGTGGAGCCATCTTCAATCAGGTCGGCGATGTATTTACCGATTTTGGCGTCTGTTTCCGTATAGGGTTTCAATGTGGAGCAGAAGATCGGCCGGTCAGATTCGACAACGGCAGCGACTTCGGAGATATGAACGAGCGTATCCCCATAGGTTCTTGGATAGTTGGGGTTGACTTCAATGATAGCCAGTGCTCCTTTGTCGATTAAGTCACGCTCGTAAATGGCGGAGACCGATAAGGACATGTAGCCATCTTTGTCCATTGGCGAGCAAGTGGCCATCACAACCGGACGGCGGCCTTCGTAGGAACAGCGGTCGAGCATTTTGCCTAAAATGCTTGTTGAGGACTGAGGAATCGCGCTGACCAAGCCTTCTTTTTGCGCTTTGCGCAGATCTCCATTGAAGAACCAGGAGTTGTGGTTGAGAATGCCACGCAGTTCTGGATCATGGAAAGCAGGGTACGGTTTGATCGGCAGGCAGGTGTTGATCACGCAGTCTGTGACGCCGGTTTCTTTGAGAACCTGCAGTTCGCTTAAAATGGCTTCTGGTTCACCAACAGCTTGGGCGCTGAAGATATAGTCATGGTCTTGAATCAGACCGAGGGCTTCTTTGGCAGTCATGCGTTTTTCGTTGTAGATATCTTGAACAGTTTTCATGGTGGGTATCCTTTTCGTTACGGGGGTGCCGTTTTCTCATTTTGAGTGAATAACAATTGTTAAGTAAAGCTATTAGAAAGATGGCAAGGGATTCGATGCTAGGAGGAACAGGTATGCAAGCCTGTTTTTGTTGGAGACCAGATCAATGGCAAGCTCAGTGCCTGCTGCCGCCTAGACCTTGGGCAGCCAGCCTGGCTGCGGATGCCATATGGTTGATTGGGGCTTGGCTATTTGGCTTTGCCGGTTTCTGGAAGCAAGAAGCCGCCGATTAAGAAGGTCAGCGAAACAACCAGGGTGAAGATCATCGCAGCTTGATAGCCCATGCCATCGACGATAAAGCCGATAATGAAGTAGAGAATGGTTTCAATGATGTAGCTGACAGCCCAGAACAAGCCCATAACAGCGGTCAGTTTGCCAGGAGTCATGTCGGGCAGTTCCTGGGGAATTAATACCAGCGAAGTCATCGGCAGGAACATGAAGAAACCAATCAGGAAAGCAGCAATTGCCGCCAGCAGGCCATTCGAAGTAAAGATCATCAAAGCCCCGCAGCCACTCATCAAGGCACCGCAGATGATGATAACCGGGCGGCGTTGATGGTAAACGCGGGCTAGCCAGATCGCAGCCAGGGAACCGACGATGCCGCCAATGGCAACCAATGTTGATAAACTGGAAGCGTTGATCGCAGCCAATCCAGAAATCGGGAAGATTGTTAATAAAACCAGATAGAACGTCAGCAAGCCGGAGTAGGTAAAGGGCAGCAGCCAGTTGATTTTTTCCTTCATGGCCTGGCCGATGGTAAAGCTCTGGCTGTTCGAGCCTTTGCTGGCCAGCTGGAAGTTTTCACCGAAGAATAACCAGAGCACAAACAGGATGGCCGAAATGATGGCAAAAAATCCCATGGAGTACTGCCAGTTTTTGGGCCAGGCAATGACTGGCGCGACGATAATCATCGCTAAAATGGAGCCGACATTATAAGCAGCGGAGTTGATGGTATTGACTACTGGTAAAACTTTGCTGCCGGAAAAGTAGTGGAGGACGACCGGGCTGAAGTAAACCACATACAGCGCGCCGCCAAAGCCCATGACAAACCGGCCGAGAATGAACATCCAGTAGGCAGGAGCAAAAATGGCAATGAGACAGCCGGCAACAATGAGTAAGCTGCCTAAGCCGATCGCTTTCTTGGGGAGCAGCTTGACTAAAATTCCGGCGGCCAGAAAGTTACCGATGATTTTAGCCAGGGTAATGGCATTGGAGATCAGGGTGGCAGAGGCAAAGGAAGTTAATCCAAAGTATTCCATGATCTGGGGTGTAAGCGTACTGCCAGCAATCCAGTTCACTGCGAAAAATGCATAGGTGAAGAACATGATAATTTCGATGATCCATGCTCTCGAAGAAACTTTTTCGTTCATAATTTTCTCCTTGTTCTCAGATCCAGTTCTGAGAATGTGTAAATGGACAAGAGAAGATTTGGCCAAATCTCGTTGTCTTTTGACACCTTTATCTTAGAAGCCTGAAAGCGCTTAAACCAGCGTCATTTTGGCATCCTGGTATGAATAAAACTCATACTAAGGAATGCCTTGAAAATAAGTCCCTATAAGTCAGCTTTTGAACCCTTTGATTCGATAGTTCCATTTATTTACTTTCCCAAAGTATGTGATATCGATGGCATTCATCTCTTCGTCTGAAACTTTTTGGCCGAGTGAATACTTATGACTGTCAACTGCACATTTGACAGTCAGCCCCTTCTTAGTGGTTGTAGAGCCAATCAGTTCGACAACTGTTTCAATATCGATAAGAGGTTTGCCTTGCCAATTTCGACTGATATAGCAGAATAACCGGTGCTCAATTTT
>JADGIS010000166.1 GCA_015233825.1 Erysipelotrichaceae bacterium RD49 | reverse complement strand
GAAATAGGCTGGGTATGGAAGTTTCGCGAGAAATGAAGTTGGCCAGTACTAATCGGTCGAAAGCTTAATCTAAGATAACGAGAGGGAAGAGAAGCAAGACTGCTTCTTCTTCCAATAAGAATGAAATAAAACGATGACGAAAGTCATCCAGTAACTGTAACCACAGTTATGTTGAAGCTGGTGTTTGTTTTTGAAAGATCCATGAGATAGAATAGATGAGCAGTAACAACTGCTGATCAAGACTGCAATTACCAAGCGTAAGCAGTCCTCAACATAGCAAACACAAGCTATGCGCTGAAGTATGGTGGCGACAGCCAATGGGTCACACCTGTTCCCATCTCGAACACAGAAGTTAAGCCATTGAACGCCGACGATAGTGTCAAAGCGAAAATAGGAAGTTGCCAGACGAAAGAAATCCCTGAAGAATAAAGGAGAAATCCGATTCTTCAGGGATTTTTGCTTTTGCATGCTAGGTTTTGTCGATTTCCTGCACGTAGACTTTTCTGATAAAAGCAGCAAGATCAGAATGCTCGAGCAGCTCATTTTCTCTGCCTTTAGATTTTAAACCTTAGATAATCGAAAAAGTAGAAGCACAACTTCGGATTTTAAACTAGTTTAGCCATTTGCATCGATAACTATTATCAGTTCAAATGACCGAGCATTCTACTTCTTTCCTTATCAAGGTTTAGATGAGTTGGAATTTCTATATCTAAAATTTTATAAAATTGTTTTACGTGTTTATTGGGAACTTCAATCACAACTTTTTTATTAGTTCCTAGACAACACATCAACGATTGGGTTTTCCCGAACAATCGTGATGTAGATACGCCGGTAGTTTCCATTTGTTTTCGAACCAGTAGAAGAATGATTGTATCGATAATATCGTGCAGAATTTTTCCTCTGACAGTGGTATCGCTCCATTTTGAAAGAGGAAGCAGTTCCAAATATTCTTTACTGGTTTTAAATACAGTCTCTATCTCAGTCCGGCAGAAATATCGATAAAGCAAATCTTCAGGAGATGTATCAATGTTGGAAAGAAGAACAGAATACCCGAATTTGACGGTCATCCAGTCCTTGTCTTTATCCTTCATCTTTTGAAAATCATCTTTATGATCTTCAAGATAATCGATAAAGTGATAAAGTGCGTTGTTATGATCAACATAAACGTAGGCATATTCGTCATACTTTCCATAGAGTTTGATTTTCTTCTTTCTTCCGAAATAAGTATGATCATTACGAACAAACTGATATTTTCCTTTATTTATCTGGTCTTTGAACTGCCAGTAGAGCTCTTTGAACGGATATCCCCGTCTGGCTGGCATTCGGCTGATGATAGATTTTGAACTTCCAATATGGAAAGCTTCGATCAGCGGCTCGCATACATAACCAGCATCAAGAACCAGCGATTCAATTTCAATATCTAAAGTGGAAGCGACATCATTGACAATGTCCATCACCGTACTTAAATCCAGCACATTGCCAGGAATGATGTCGTACCAGACTGGCAGGCCAGTTGCATCATCTAGCACCAGAACCAGGCGGATTTGAATTTCAGATGATGAAAGTCCATGACAGCAGAGAGCATTAAAAGGGTTGTTTGTGATCTGGTTGGGAAGAGGAGTAGAGTCTACATAGCATCCCTGACCAAATTCTGGGTTTTGTTTCTTCATCAATTTTATAAATTCTTTGAAGAAGGCCACTCGGATTCTATCGCTTCCGAGCAGAGAGAAAAAGGCTGTATCGGAGTGGAGGGACTGAATTGGCAGTTCCTCAAACAAATAGGAAGCATAAGATTTTTCAAGGAAATCGTCACAGCTGATTTTGGAACCATCCCTGAGAATGCCATGAAGAATATGGGTGAGAACCCTTTCCAGCTCTTCTTTTGTTGGAAAAACCGTTCTGAAAGTCTCCAGCAAGCCCTGTTTTTCTAAAAATTGTAGAAGCAGATATGAGTCACCAAAAACCGTATGAATCTGCGGCTCTGGGAAAACCAGCTTACATTGGTTCTCTTTTTCTTCTTCCAAAACAGGAGAAAAAGTATCTGTCAGTACGTCATAATGGACTAAACCTCGTGTTGGAGACAGAAAAATCCCAGATTTTTTATCCCCAGCAAGTGAAATCACCTTGCCAAGGCGTTCTAAAACCTGCTGGGCAGAATGGTTTTTCCTCTCTGGCGCATAAATAGACTCAACAATGGCCGCGGACCCAGAGACTATGTTATTTTCAGCATCACGAACGGTTTTCTGAACCTTGATATAAGCCATAAGTAGAAGCACTCTCCTCTATGCTTCAAAGTAGAAGCACATTTAGTATAGTTCTACCAAGGAAGATATGAAATTTGGTTGATGTTTAAAGGGTCTGTTGAAAAAACAGACGGTGTGCTTCTACTTTCCTGATTATCTAAGGTTAAATAGTATTTGCTGATCAATTTGAAAACTCGTCAGATCGCTTAAAAAGAGTAAATTTCGCAATAGTAATCCCAAAGTGCCAAACGAATAAGTGCTTTATCTAAAGCAATATAAGAATTTCAATTTTAAAAAATAAATACAAAATTCATATTTTCACCATATAACAGGTGGTCGGCATCACCTTTGAAAGTGCAAGCTTTTTCGGCAAAAACCGTTTTTTTCCTTGCACTTTATCACCTCAAACATCCTGATTTCAACGATAGATAAAGCCGAAATGATTTGATCGGCAAATACTAAATAGTCCATATGTTAGGCAAGGGTACCCCATCCAAATCGTTATACGGTTTGGGTGGCCAGGAATTGCCGATTTGCTATTTGTTTCATGTATCCGCTGGTTCTTTCTACAAGAATCAGCTTTTTCATTGAAGCGCCATCTTTTATTTTTTGTCCCCAAAAGGTTTTTAAGGTAAACGCGCCCCGTTTTCTGCGTCCAGTAATAAGGCATTCCTGTCCTTCGAATTTGACTTTACCAAAGAGACAGAAGCCGCCAACCATATGTGGAGCCTGGTTGTTCTTACGCTTATGTCCTTTGATGAAATTGAACTTATGAATCTGCGGTTACGCCTTCTGATCTTTTTGAGATACAGACATTGTTTTAATGGCTTGGCATTGAGATTGCCTGCAATACAATAAGCATCGTTATTTCGACAAGCGTAATGGCTGATCTTGTCGCAAGAAGGACCAGTCAGTCTTTAGCACCTGCTTTTCGGGGGCCGGTGATTACAGATCCAGATCTTTTTGAATGCTTCTGTGATCTGCATGGATTGATCATGAGCAAGGCAAAGCGGCTTGAAAAAGAAACCGCCCTGAAGAGCCTGGTTTCGCAGCTGCTCTCGAAGGAGAAAGACCCAGCCTCTACCGGTGTCCTGCACTTTCAGTCCCAATCCGGCTGGGGTCTCGAAAAACAGGGGATCTCTAGCCAAGAGGTAAAGAAAGCAGTCCGTTTTATTGGCCAGAACTATTTTCATCCCATTTCGCTGGACCAGCTTTGTCAAACAACTTTCTTAAGCAAATCTACCTTGCTGCGCGCCTTTCACCAAAATTTCGGCCTGAGTCCCTATCGATATCTCGCAACAATCCGCATCCAGCAGGCTAAGCAGCAGCTGGAACAAGGGATTTCATGTGCAGCGGGGGCGGCGGAAATGAGCTATGCCGACCAGAGCTATTTTTCAGGGTGCTTTTTGCAGCTGACTGGCCTGACGCCCTCCCTTTACCAGCAAGGATACCAACAGATGGAAAGGGAAAAACACGATGAACGAAAAGAATGAAAAATGCGTGATGGTAATTGAAGAGGATCTTCCAATCGGACTGGCTGCCAATACTGCGGCGATTCTTGGCATCAGCTTAGGCAAAGCTCAACCGCATGTGGTAGGCGCGGATGTCAAAGATAAGAATGGCTTGCTGCATTCTGGGGTGATTGAATTTCCAATCCCGATTTTACGATCTCACGATGAAGGAATTCGCAAAATTCGCCAGCGCTTAAGTCAGCCAGGTTTTCAGGAGGTTATAGCAGCCGATTTTTCGGATTTGGCCCAAGGATGCAAAACATATGCGGAGTATATCGAGAAAATAGCAGCGGCTGGTGAAGAAGACCTGCACTATTTTGGAATTGTGCTTTGCGGGCCCGCCAAGAAGATCAATAAACTGACCGGAAATCTTTCGCTTTATCGATAATCTGGTTCTGCTGGACGAAAAAGAGGACAGCCTATCTGGCGTGTAGCTAGAAATGGCGAAGATATCATCTCACTTGCTTGAAAATATATCCAGAGTGTTAAAAACAGCATTGGCAAGAGGGACGGATATAATACTGTCAGGAGGAATTCTGTTATGTGCACTGGAATTTTGTATCGAAACGGCAAATACAGTTTTTTTGGACGGAACCTTGATCTGCAGTACCAGCTGGCAAGCAATCCAACGGTTTGTCCGCGTAATTATGTTTTGAAATACCATCATCTTGGGGAGATGCCCCATCATTCAGCAATTGTCGGCATGGCAATTACGGGCTATGGCTATCCCTTGTTCTTTGAGGGAATCAACGAGTATGGCGTTGGTGCAGCCAGCTTGAACTTCCCGAATTATGGTCAGTACAATACGGAACTTGAAGAAGGAAAAAAGAATGTGACGTCCTTCGAACTCATTCCCTATCTGCTTTGCACCTGCAAAAACCTGGAAGATGTGAAGAAAGAACTGGCTGACATCAACCTGGTTGCCGATGACTTCAATGAGAAAGTAAAATCTGTCCCCTTGCATTGGATCGTCGCCGACCGCACGGGAAGTGTCATTGTTGAGCGCACCGCAACCGGCCTTCATGTCTATGACAATGAACTGAATGTCCTGACGAATGCGCCAGATTATCCAGCTCAGACAGTTAACTTAGCCAATTATCTGAATCTGACGCCGGGATATCCCCATAATCGCATGATTCCCCATCTCAATGTCCCGGTCTATAGCTCCGGAATGGGCAGTGATGGTCTTCCAGGTGGATTGGATTCCATGTCCCGCTTTGTTCGGGTGGCTTTCATGATGAACAACTCGAAAGCTGAAGAAAGTGAAGAAGCCACTTTGAATCAGTTCTTCAGAATCATGCAGACGGTTGAACAGATCAACGGGGTCAATGAAGAAAAAGGCAATTTATACGAAATTACCAATTATACGGCTGGCGCCAATCTGGATACGATGGATTACTATTGGACAACCTACAACAATCAGCAGATCAATGCAATTCATACCAAAGGCTTAGATTTGGAGCAGTCTGAATTGATCGTCTATCCTACACAGGATCAGCAGAACATTAACTGGGTGGCGTAGCCAGCCCGTTTGTACAAGGCTTCATTTTAGGATGTGGAGCGGGAATTCTCGGCTGTTCAAGGACCGAGGACTTCACGCTGAGTTTAACAACCCTGAGCAAGAAGTCCCTCCCCTCTACAGGTGGGGGATGAATTGCGTTAATTCCTTTCGCCTGTTGAAGAACCGAACTTATCCTAACGAATTTATAAATATAGATTTAATCTTAAAACACCTGCCATCGTTCAAAATGATCGGGCAGGTGTTTTTTCTGCTTGAATCCACTGAAGATCCTTCGAATGGCTTATTCTTAAAAAAAGCTGGAAAAACAATTTGAAGACAGTAGGCATGCCAGGATAAAGCATGAAGACTTGCTGGATAGATCAGGAGACTGAATATGAAAGAGGCATTGATCAAAAACCGAAAGGAAAGACTTATCCTTCCATCCCGAAAAGATGAATCCAATCAACCTGCTCAATCTGATTCCAAGAAGATCGTTTTGGAAACAGAGCGGCTGGTGGTTCGGCAAATGGCACCCGATGATTTTGAAAACGTCCGCCGTTTTTTAGCCGATCCCGAAGTCATGTATGCCTATGAGCATGGTTTTGATGATGATGAAGTCCGCCAATGGATTGCCCAAAACCAGAAACGCTACACGCAGGACGGATTTGGTCTTTGGCTGATCATTGAAAAGAAGACTGGTGAAAGCATTGGGGACTGCGGCATTACCTGGCAGGAAGCAAAGGGAAAACCGGTTTTGGAAATCGGCTACCACTTAGAAAAAAAACAAGTGGCATCAAGGCTTTGCGATAGAAGCGGCCAAAGCGTGTTTTTAACTGATTCCCAAAATTGAAACAAATGGTTATATATGTCGTCATAGTCGTGATAGAGCAATGATGAAAGACAAATTCACTTTCAACAAAAGAAGGTGACGTCCTAATCGCACTTAGCGA
>JADGIS010000165.1 GCA_015233825.1 Erysipelotrichaceae bacterium RD49 | reverse complement strand
GGATTGTTCGTCTCTGGTAAGACTCTTCCATCCTACGGGAGATCTTTTTTGTTTTCCATATTTCTTTTTTGACATATCAAATTCAGCCACCAACCCAATCCCACCAATTTTTTCAGAGACCCAAAAACTTCAATGAGAAGGTCATCGCTGAGGTTCGAAAAGATATCCAGAAAGAACTGGCAGCCAACGGACAGGAAGAAAAAGCCAGGCAGCTCAAAGGATCCAAATATCTCTTGATGGCATCCCAGAAAACTCTGGAGTCCAAAGACAAGCGTGGAGAAAACAAAACGATTCTTCGAGCAGAAAACACTCTGTTTGGTCTGAAACCTGTAATTGCCAAAACGGGTTATGTAAAGCGTTATAAGGAGCTGATCCAATCCAACTCACTGCTTTTCGCATGCGACCTGGTTAAAGAGCAGCTTATAGAGGCATTCAGCTGTAAAGATGAGATTACAATGGCAGACCAGGTCACGAAAATTATCGATACCTGCAGAGGGACCAGGAATAATCATTTTGAGTGGTTCGCCAGACTACTGGAAAATCATTTTGAGGGGATCATATCCCACGCAGCCTACAGGATCTCATCAGGGAAAATCGAAGGCATCAACAACAAGATCAAGACTGTAAGGCGACAGGCTTTTGGCTATCATGACGATGGATATTTTTTCCTGAAGATCATCGATGCGTCATACAATACGACAGTCAAGAATCCCAAATCCCACCGGATTTTTCAGTGAGCCATTTTTTATACAATCGATATGCTTTTCTCTAAGCTATGATTATCCTGGATAAGAATCCGATTTCACTGGGTGTTATATTCCAGTCGGCCCAGTCGGTCTTCAGTTTGATTATGATGGGTTTGGCAGCGTTCAACTTTACACTGAGGTCTTTGATTCTCATCCACCAGTTTTTGGTATTCCTGGCCTGATTCAAAACGTTTGATTTTTTCTTTGAGCATGTGTCGCTCATTGCTTAACGAATACCTAGTGACTCTGAAAGAAGGATATCTTTATGGAGTAATAGTAGTTCTATATCTGATAGAAACAGAACTATAAACCCCAAAAACTAAGACACTCTATCCCAAGGTGATTTGGAGTAGGGTGTGAACAGCAACTGGAATCATCAAAAAGTGGCTGAAAAATTTCAGCTTGGACTGTTCTTTTTTTCAAATCATGCTAAAATGTAGCAGTTCGTCCGAAGGGCTTTGGACGATTCCAAGATTCATACGCGGTAGTTGGACACTCCGACCACTACTTCGTATTGAACACAAGTCAAAATAAGGAGAAAATTTCAATGACTAATGCAGAAAAAGATGCAATCATTAAAGAGTTTGCCATCCACGAAGGAGATACTGGTTCTCCTGAAGTTCAGGTTGCTATCCTGACTCGCCGTATTAACGAACTGACTGAACACTTCAAAGTTCACAAACACGACTATCATTCCTACAGAGGTCTGATGAAAATGGTTGGCCACAGAAAAAACCTGCTGGCTTACCTCAAACGCAAAGACCTTGAACGTTATAAATCCCTGATCAGCAGACTCGGTCTGAGAAAGTAAGCGCAAGCTTGCTTTTTTTTAAAATGCTTTGCTGTTAACTTTACAGATACTCATTACGGAATTGGTTTCACTCTATGCTCTTCGATCGTTTGCGAAGATGGACCAGAAGCAGAGAATCTGTTTGGCCCTGTTTCCAGAGTCAAAGGAATTCGAAATGGTGCAAGTGAGCCGGCTTCAGGGATGAATTGGTCTTTCGGGTGGGCAGATTGGCCGATTTAACCAATAAACCAGCCTTACGAGTGGGGAATTGTTGTCAAAGAAAGAAAGCTAAAAGCGTTAGAAAGTCGTTTTAACCTGCTTTTCATTTTGTTATGTCTACAATAGAAGCGAGTCAAACTAGACAAAAAGGAAATGTAAAATATGAAACGATTATTCCAAAAAACAGCAGGGTCTGTTTTGGCGGCTTTTCTTGGCTGCAGTGTAATGAGTGCTTGTTCCACCACACCGGTTCAAGTGACCGAAGAGGATGCGCCGACTGAGCAGATGAAAAAGGTAGCGGCAATTACCAGCGAGTCTTCTTCACAGGATGTTGTCGATGTATTTCGTTCGTTAATTGATGCAACCAGCCAGGAAAGCAGCCATCGGCTGATCTTTACAGAAGATGTCAACGGCAAGGGGTTATCCTTGGAGAGCGACACCTTGGAAACCGTTGAAAACAGCTACAAAAATTACGATGTCCGTTATGGAACCGATAAGGCCTTCTATCAGCTGTATGAAGAAGTCAGCAGCGGCGATCCGATTTTTGGCTTGATGAAATCCAGTCCGAAAGACATCACGACCGTCTATCTTCATCCAGACGGCGAAGACGATGAAGCCAAGAGTGTTCTTGGCGTGACCCCACAGGATTTTACGATTACCGATATCGCCGTCTCGGACAGCGCTTTAAAGGACACCAATGAAGAGGAATTGAAATCGAGCGTAAACAATGCGGTTGTTTATCCCCTTAACACGCTGCTTGGAGCAAGTCTTGTCTTGCAGCCTACCGATCTGCCCTCGATGTACACCTATGTTCTTGAAAAGAGCGGCAATCAATATACCTGGACGATTTCCATTAAAGATGTCGAGCTTTACAATAAGCAGCTCGATGAAGCCTACTTAGCTGGATATGGTCATGAGCGAAACGATATCCGCGGCGATGGATCGCTTGTTTTGGATTCTTGCGATATTACGGATGTCACGATGAAATTGACCATGAATGAGAATGGCGCCCTCAGTGAAATCGCCATTACCAATAAATCCACTGCAGTGAAGGGTGAGGATTCAGTCGATTTATACAGCACTGACCAGATTACCATCAAACAAGCGCCTGAAACCTGGGGCCAATTCTTCACGACTTTCTTTGACAAGATTGAAGATAAGAGCTTAAGCCAAAATGATTCCTTTACGCTGCTTGGCAATCTTGACAAGACAGAAAGTGAATCCGCCAGTGCCGCGCAAAAGGAAAGCACTTCAAAATCCGAGGTAGACTCCAAAGAGAAATCGGAATCGAAAGCTGGCTCTGAATCCAAAAAACAATCTAAATCCAAAGATGAGTTTAAGTCCGAGTCCAAAGCTGACTCTCAATCCAGTTCCAAGTAATCCCAATTCTTCAGGCTTTTAAAAGCCAAAAAATAAAAGACCGTTTTGCGCTCTGGCAAAACGGCTTTTAACAGTTGGATAAATAAGGGTGTTTTAGAAAAAAAGGATAAAATAGCCGCTCGCCCTATTGTCGTGAAAGAATGAGAATGAAGATATCTGAAACCTGCAAGTACCTTGGCGTTACCAGATATACTTTATACAAAATGATTGAAGCGGGGTTGCTTGTCCATGATTATATTTATAGCTATTACTTGTGTGACCAAGAAAAATTGGACAAGAGTCTTGATAAACACGTCCAGGCAATCTGAGTAAGCTGCCGTCGGTTATTGCCTGGTTTCAATCAATACGACAAGAAATTTAAGAACTTGAGAGATTTGTTTAGATTTTCAGAACCGGAAATACGAAACGTTAGGTGATCGAATGATACCTAACGTTTTTTATTGTGTCTTCTCACTATCTGCCGTTGCTTGAAAAATGCATAAATTTCTTTAGGTTTTTTATAGATATTTAACGTTATAGTTGACAATCAAAATATAATGTGAATAAAAGTGAAGATAATATTCCTGTTCTGGTGTTTTTAATCCCATCCTCAATTCTATAAGCAAATAATAAGTTTTTAATAAGTTAATAATTACACTAAAATTGCGTATTTATATTGACACTCTTTGGTGGTGAGTAGATAATGAGCCTATATCAGTGATTTGATTTATCTTTATCCTTTTCTATACCCAATTTTTACCTGAGAAATCCCTCTACCAGGATTTTTACAGTGGTGAATTTCAAAGCTGGCCAAGAGGAAAAGACTACTTTCTGTACTTCTTAAAGATATATTTAATAGGTTTTGCTATAGTCAGTTTCGATTGGTTAATAACGGACAGGCGATCAGGAATTAACAGATGATCTAATCGCAAGTATCCCAGTATTTTCAGTATGGTGATATATGGGGTTAGAAGCAAAAAACCATTGAAGAAGCTAAGAAGATGCCAAAAGGAGATGGAGCAGATGAGCAGATCAAAGAAAACGATTCAGATGGTTTCGAATGAATTAAATGATGATCAACAAACGTTTTCAGAAAAATTATTTACAGCTTTTATGGAGACCTATAACCTGCTTTCCCCCATCGCCTGCTCTATTCATTCCTACGGCCGAAGCTGGGAAAAAATCAGAGATGATCTTCGTAAGCAGAAACAGTTTTTAAAAGACATCACCAATCAGGTAGCCAAAGTGACTGGTGTCACTTTTCCTGATGGAATGCTTCCATCCTGGCTGTGGACGATGGCCTTGCATTCCGCTGTAGCAAACCGTAAATCCATGGATGAGGAAATTTTCAGACGGATCCGGGATGAACTCTGCACAGAATACGAAATGACGACTCATGAAGCTGCTGTCGTCATGTATATCGCTAAGTTGCCTAGATTATTCAAGAAAATTCTCACAAAAAGAAGGTTTGAAGTTCCGAAGAAATTCTCAAACGAAGAGATCAATAAGCATTTAAAAGACTGCGATCCAAAGCGGCTTCATAAATTGATTGCCCATGCAGCCAGAAGATACAGACATTACCTTAAACCGGTTCATACCAATAAAAATACCTGGATGAAAATTGATAAAAATGGATACGGTATTCAACATAAGAATGGAAAAACCTTTATTTTAATGCACAGCTTAGGCAGCCAGAAAAAGTTTAAGGTTGAACTCAAAGGAATTTTCTATACTTCTAAGAAGGATAAGATCAGAGGCAATCTTACTGTCGTCTATGATCGAGACAAAAAGCGTCTGTTTTTTCAAAGGATGGTAGAAGTCAGAAACCGCCCAAACAAGGCAGAAGCAAATATTGGCATGGATGCGGGAATGAATGCGCTGCTCAGCACCTCACATAATATGATTTCTTCATCGCTCAAAGAGCAGAAAATCGAGAAGGAAGAAAAAATGCTTAAAGAGAAAAACAGTAGAGCAGCAGGCACTATTGATCGAACAACATTTAAACAATTCAGCTATTCTGCTTCCGATTTTTTAAGTGAACGAGGTATTCAGCCCAATCGAATTCGTGACCGGAGAAAAAATGCCTTGCACCAAGCCGACCAGATCCAGTTTCTTCTTAAGGACCTAAAACCAGAATACTCAGAAGAAGAGAAAAAGAAGCTGGAAGATCGAATGTATGCGCTAAGATGTAAAGCAAGGCGTATCGAAGAGAATAATACTAAAACGAATAAACGCTTTCGTAATCAGTCTCGAAAAATCAAGGAGCATTTAAAGACAATCGCAAATGAAGAGATTGCCTTAGTTCTTAAAGCAGACTCGGATATTGGACATATCATCATGGAAAATCTGGATATCAGAGGACAAGCCAGCACCTGGTCAAAGTTAAACCGCAGGCTTTCAAACTGGATTTATGGCATCTTGCAGGAGAGGGTCGAATATAAAGCTGGCTTGAAATCAATTGAGACATCTTATGTCAATCAGGCCTACAGCTCACAATACTGCCATATCTGCGGTTCTAAGATTCAAAGAGATAAATCTCATTATGAACCTGAACAATTCATCAAAACCGACAAATGGCCGGAAACACCTTTAAAGAACGTGTTTCCGGCCATTTTGCTTTTCACCAAACAGGTGAGTGTAAATTGTTCATCATTCCTGTACAATGTTATTCGGACAAACAACTAAGAAAGGATTTTGAACAATGACACACACCCTGAACAACAGTATGGCCGGTTTTATTCCTGAATGCAACATTTCTTTTAATGGAGGGGATCTTTCTTCCGATACCGGTGCGATTCTCCCTCTCGATTTCATCAATTCTAATTCACTTCTTCAGCCTTATGCAGATCTTCCTTTTTCGGACGAGAGACAATCCTGCAAGGGTAGAAATTCCAATTTCTCATTATTGACCCAGCAGGTTTTCAAGTATATCCTTGGCTACTCTTCACAGGCGGACCAGGAGGTTCTTGCCAAAGACCCAATCCTCTGTCAGTACTTTCAGGGAATCTCTTCCCAAAGCTCTGTCAGCCGGTTCTTCAGCCGTGTCTGCCAGGACACCAATAATGCTTTCTGGCGCGCTTTCATGGATCAGGCCTGCAGATTTA
>JADGIS010000164.1 GCA_015233825.1 Erysipelotrichaceae bacterium RD49 | reverse complement strand
ATCAAGACTGTAAGGCGACAGGCTTTTGGCTATCATGACGATGGATATTTTTTCCTGAAGATCATCGATGCGTCATACAATACGACAGTCAAGAATCCCAAATCCCACCGGATTTTTCAGTGAGCCGTAAAAACAGTTAAAACCATCTTGTGATAGGAAGTGGTTGAAGCTTTGTTTCTTCAGTCATCCTTTGTCACCATACTAACATGAGTCAACCTAACTTGTGTTTATCACTGAGCAGGCTGGTCAAAAGAAAGAAATCCAAGCCAAGCTTACAGGAAAACTTAAATGAGGAAATGTCCTAAACCAAGAAGACTGGCGGAAATCGTTTTCCAGAATCTACTCCGTAGTTCGATATGAATATACAATCAAATCAGCCAATAGCGTTGAAAGTAAATATGGACGGAACAGCAGCAATCGACAAATTTTTATGGATCTGTTGGATTGTTTGAATGTAGTCCCTAAATGCCTTTAAATATTGATAAAAACGATAAGGAGAAAACAATAAAATTATGGCTTATTATTTGGCCTATGGATCAAACTTACAGTTAAGTGCAATGAAACATCGAGCACCAAATGCCCGGATCATAGGAACTGGATGGCTGCCGGATCATAAACTGGCTTTTTGTGGAGAACCAGGTATTAGTTATCTTGATGTCATTGAATCAAAAGGAAGACAAGTTCCAGTTGGCTGCTTTCAAGTCGATGTTCAAGATATTCAAGTCCTCGATGAATACGAAGGATATCCTGATCTCTATAGCCGCGAAGCAATTCAATTAGAAGTCACGAAACCAAATGACCAGCACATTTTACTCGATTGCTTCTATTACAAAATGGCTGGTTCTCCTGTTCTCGCACAGCCTTCTGAAACCTATTTTGATGACTGTTTGGAAGGATATCGCGACTTTGGATTTAATCCAAGCATTTTGGATCAAGCTTTAAAAGAAGCTTTAGAAGGATAAAACAGAAATCCCCGAATAGATAAGTTCTTATTCGGGATTTTCTGTTATTGTATAAAAATCATATCCATTCTGATGAATCGAATCGAATCTGGTCTCCATAAAGAATCTGTGACATTTTAGTCACAGATTCTTTATGGAGACCATTTTTATCTCTGATAGTTGCCAGCACCTTTTCGAAATACTCCGCTTTCACTTTGATCTGTTCAGCTGATTGAATCAGAGGTGAAATAAATGCGGATTTTATCCATTTTTATAAGCAGTTTATTGTATTTCTTTGCGCACTTTTTCATTTTTAATACCGAATCCTTCACTTTTAAAGACCGGCATTAGGTTAACAATTTAACGTTTTGCCTTTGTATATCAGCCTTTTATAATGAAAACCATGGAAAAAGTAAGACTCATTGACATTGCCGAACAGTTGGGCTTATCTGTTGCGACTGTTTCCAATGTGCTTAACGGCAAGCATCATAAAATATCCCCTAAAACAGAACAAATGGTCTTGCAGGCTATAGAAGAAAGCGGATACCTTCCCTCACGGGCTGAAGTTCTTCTTGCCCGCAATCCTCGATCTTTGATTGGCTTCGTGGTGAACGATCATCCAATTTATGAAGGCAGACTATTTGAAGATCCCTTTATTGCTCGCACTCTATCCGCTTTGATCCACCATGCTAATATTCATGGTTTAGACGTTGTTATTCGAGGAGCAAGGCTTTGGGAAGAGATTGCTGAATTTGCCAGTACTTGGAATATGAAAGGACTCGTTTTAACTGGCTTTTGTAAAACCGATTATGAACCGCTTAGAAGACGACTTCGGATTCCGATGGTCGTCTATGGCGGTGGAACTGATGGATACGCAAGCGTTTATAACGACGATTTGGAAGGCGGCAAAATGATGGGTAAACATTTACTCGCTAGAGGATGTAAAAAAGTCCTCTGTCATGTTTTTGACGCCGATGAACCTGACAGTGAACGGGTAAAAGGACTTCAGGAAGAAGGTTTAGAAACTTACCGGCAAATCGTTCCGCCTGCTAAAAAAGACCGATTGAAACTCTATGACAAAATTCACTTTGATGAATATCCTGCCGTCTTTTGTACGAGTGATTTGCTTGCGCTTGAACTGATTCGCTATCTGAAAACGAGAAACATTAATGTTCCGCAGGATCTTCTAGTCTGTGGCTTTGATGGTATTCAGGCTGGCGAATTTTGCAGTCCATCTTTGACAACTATTGCTCAAAACTATAATGAGCAGGCCGAAGCTGCCTTAGATGCCATTCTTAAGAATGGGCATGGCTGTCTTTCTAAGCCGATCTTAGTAGAAAGGGAGAGTACTTTTCGTGACTAAAAGCTTTAAACAAGCGGTATTTGCGATTGCGATCCCAGCGGCTTTACAATCGTTAGTTCAAAATTCCTTTACTGTCATCGACCAGATGATGATCGGCCAACTGGGGATGGCAGCCATTGCTGGATCAGGATTTGCGGGCCGCTATATTGGCATTTTTATCAATGTTATCTCTGCCATGGCCACTGGCCTTGGTATTTTCGCCGCTCAATACGCTGGGCGAAACGATCATAAACAAAGCGCGATTCTATGCCGCAAGATGGTGATCTGGACCATAATTGGAATGGTAATCATTGGTCTTCTTTCGTGTATGTTTCCGATTATGCATCTTTATACTGAAGAAGCATTTTTAGAGGCCATGCTCTATTTGCGGATTGCAATCTGGTTTCTGCCCTTCGGCACCTGTACGATGCTCTACTCAGTGATGCTTCGCTGCTATGGCCACCCAAACGAACCATTCTATGCTTCTGCTGTTGGGATTGGAGCCAACACTCTGCTCAACGCTTTATTTATCTTTGGATTTGGCTGGGGACTTATCGGAGCTGCTTTAGCTACTGTAATTTCCAATATCTTGAATGCCGCAACTGTTTTGTATTTCTGCCGTAAGTATCTGCCCTGGCTGCAGGAAAAGGGAGAATTGGAAACGCACGCAAAAACTCTGTTCCAAGTAATTGCCCCTTTAGTTTTGAACGAATTCTTGTGGAGTCTTGGCGAAAACGTCTATGCGATGGTTTATGGTCATACTTCTCTGGCTGCCAGTGCGGCCATGACCATGACAACTCCAATTATCGGTTTATATATGGGAATGCTGATGGGCTTTTCGCAGGCGGCCGGAATTCTTGTCGGTCGGGATCTGGGAAAAGGCAATAAACAGGAAGCAGTGATTCACTCAAAAGATCTTATGAAGCTTTCCTTTCTAGGATCACTGCTCTTATTTGGCCTGCTTGTCTTAATCGCCCCATTTTATGTCAAGATCTACCAAGTGGATGATCAGGTTCAAACAATCTGTATTCAGCTGCTGATCGCATTTGGGGTGATGAGTCTGGTCAAAGTCCAAAATATGGTAGTTGGAGGCGGAATCTTGCGCGCCGGCGGCAGGACTACGATCGTATTGATCATCGATATGATCGGTACTTGGGGGGGTGGAGTTCCGCTTGCTCTTCTTGGTCATTACTTATTTGGAGATCAGATTGTATGGATCTATCTGCTGCTCAGCCAGGAAGAAGTAATCCGCTATATCTTATGTCTGATCTTGTTTAAGCAAGGAAAATGGATATCGTCCTTAAACTGATCAGCAGACTCTAACCGTTGCCCAAGTCTCTCAAAAACATCGAATTAGGTTTTATCTATCCTAACCACATTCAAATCCTCTGGAACCATTCAGAATAAAATTTCTGTAAGACTGGAGAAAATGATCAAAAAGAAATCGTTCTAAATTTTCTTGATTCAAATCAGTTTAAGTTCCAAAACAGCCAGTTTCCGAAAGATATAAAAAGATATAATAGGTAAGCTGGCTGTTTTTTCAAATGATCATAAAAAGCATTAAGTACTTCACGGTCCACCTCAAATCATTCTCTCTGAAACTCCTATTTGACATCTAAGTTAGTTTACGCTAACCTTATATTCATAAGTTAGCTAGTGCTAACTAGTAGGAGGAAATCGATGAATTACGCATATGCTTCCAGAACTGGAAATGTTGAATCCATCGTTGATAATCTCGGCCTTGATGCCACTCGAATCAACGATGGAAGCGAAACGATGAATGGAGACTTCATCCTGTTCACATATACCGATGGATATGGTGATGTTCCGGAAGAAGTTTTGAACTTCTTACTTGGCAACTCACAATATCTTAAAGGCGTGATTGTCTCTGGCGATACCGGCTATGGCGAAGCCTATTGCCAGGCCGGCGATAAAATTGCCGAAGACTACGATGTAGAAGTTCTATACCGCGTTGAAAATGCTGGCACCCAGGAAGACCTGAATGCCATTCAAGCTATTCTTGAGAAACAATAAAATCCCCGGTTTTTCGTTTTCTTGAACCCCTGCCAGTATGAAAAACTTCCTGACCGCTGTTTTTTTAATACTCTGCTTCAATCCGAAAAAAGCATTGGATCTCCTGACAAAACAGAGTACTCCCTTGGCTGGCCTATTTACTTCAGGTACTGACTCAATTAGAAACATCTCTTCTTCTTTAAGTGCATCTCAATCTTTGTATATCGATCTATTCGATTGAGTTACTACCCGGAAAAAATAATAATAAAAACTGAACGATTTATATCATCTGATACCCAAAAAACCGTCATCTACTGGTGACGGTTTTTTGGGGTTGTTTACCGTCAGGAGTATTGACGGAAAGGGATTTTAGAGTATTCCGGTGGGTTATGGGCTAACCACTCTTTACCTCACCAGAATACCTAAAATACCCGATTAAAGATACGCTCACTAAGTCTCTATCAAATTCAGAATCAGCGAAAGAAAACTACTTAGTATTTGCTGATCCATTCGGAAAGTCGCTGAACTTCCGAAAAATATGAAATTCTCCCGGAGAAGTAAAATGCACTTTACTTATCGTATTGTAAAAACCATAACCTTGTGAGAGAAGTTCAGAATTTGTACATACCGCTGAGATAGTAGTAGTCACCCACATTGCCAAGGTGCAAGCTTTTTTAGCAAAAAACGTTTTTTTCCTAGCACCTTATCAACCAAAAATTTTATGAACTAACCGATAGATAAAGGGAATCTGATTCAATCAGCATATACTACTTAAGCTCGTAGCACACTGAACTCATTCCAAAACTAATCCAATTTCTATATGTTCTTCTGCTTCTAAAACTAGGTAACCTATATATAATCGGAACTATATAATCAGAACAAAGAGAAACGCTCAACCCTCAGAAAGGAATCCAAATGCCTGTAGACTTTCTATTTTCATCATCCCATATCATAAAAGATTTTCCATATCATCATGTTCTTGTCATCGGCTCACCAGGTTCTGGCAAAAGTACTCTGTCACGAAAGCTTGGAGACATACTCGATCTTCCGGTCATACATTTAGATTTGCTTTGGCATCTGCCAGATCAAACAACCGTATCCGAAGAAGTCTTTGATAAGCGGCTTATGACTGAACTAAACAAACCTTGCTGGATTATTGATGGCAACTTTTTAAGAACAGTGCCGCTTCGCTTAGAGAAAGCAGATTTAGTATTATTTTTAGACTATCCCGCTGCCTTATGCGAAGAATCAGTGGAGGAGCGAATTGGAAAACCGCGCTTAGACCTTCCTTGGATCGAACAGTCTTTCGATCCAGAGTTTCGAATATTCATTCAGGAATTTCCAATTATTCGCCGACCAGCAATTTTAGATCTTCTCTCCAAAGTCAACCCTGCAAAAACAACCGTTGTCCAGCTTACATCCAGAGAGGAAGCAGACCAATTCATGGATCTGCTTAAAGAGCTAACAACAAAAGCAGTATCCAATCCATGCCGGAGATCAGAAAAAGAGATAATTGATTAGACGCTTTACAAAGAGAAAGATCGACGTTGAAACTTTTTCAACGATAGTTCACTATAACGAAAAATCCCGGAAGAACATTGGATTTCTCTTTTATTCTTCCGGGATTTTAACTTTTGTCTGGCAACGTCCTATTTTCGCTTTGACACTATTTTCGGCGTTCAATGGCTTAACTTCCGTGTTCGAGATGGGAACGCGTGTGACCCATTGGCTATCGTCACCATACTTCTCATGGACCTTTCAAAAACAAACACCAGCTTCGACATAACTGTGGTTACAGTATTTATTTTCTACGACTTGTCATGGCCATGATTTTTACCATGCTTCTGATTTCGTCGTTGTTTTGATCATTCTTATTGGAAGAAGAAGCATTCTTGCTTCTCTTCCCTCTCGTTATCTTAGATTAAGCTTTCGACCGATTAGTACTGGCCAACTTCATTTCTCGCGAAACTTCCATACCCAGCCTATTTCCTTGTAGTCTTCAAGGGGTCTTATCTAC
>JADGIS010000163.1 GCA_015233825.1 Erysipelotrichaceae bacterium RD49 | reverse complement strand
AGTTCCGTTCGACTTGCATGTATTAGGCATGCCGCCAGCGTTCATCCTGAGCCAGGATCAAACTCTCCATTTGATATTGACTCAAACGCTATTGCGTTTACTATTCGTGAATTGATTATTGAGTATTAAGTGTTTGTTCAAGAATCGACGTGTTAATTTCGAATATTGAATTGTCTGTAATCAGAGTTTTCAAAGAGCCATCTGTTTGTGAAGTGAACTATATCACTCACAAGGCTTGTTTATCTTATCACCAGCAGAACCCGATGTCAACAACTTTTGTGAAATATTTTGATTCATTTCACAAGCGATCGTTTCACCGATATCTAAAGATGATCGGCGTGAAGTTCTCGGCCTTGGCGGCCTCGACTTAACGCTCATATACTATAACACCGGCCAAGCACCGGGTCAAGCACTTTTGTGAAATTTATAAACAATTTTCACAAATCGATTTGAGTCGAATTTAAATGTCCCTCAGTTGACTGGATTAGATTCTAAGCAGAATCTTTGAAATCTTTCTTCGGCTTTTCGGCTTCAAAACAGCTTTTCTTTTATATCTCTTTCAGGGCCGCTTTGTCAAGCAAATGTTTCTGACCAGAGCACCTTTTTTCGAGTTGTATAATTATATCCATATACGTTTATTTAGTGGCGGTAATGAATCAGAATCGCAAAGAAATCCGCAGCCCAAGGAATCTCATTAATCTTCAAAACCAAACCATAGATTTTGGAAGCCAAAAATAAAACCTGCACCAAAAGAATGCAGGTTTTATGGAGTATTAGGAGATTTCAGGATGTTGATTCAGAGGGGGTGTTTAATTTTCGTTTAGGCACCAACCAGAACAGATTCTTCCAGATCAAGAGGCAGCGATCCATCAGGGCTAGCGGTCGAGATGACCATAACAGTTGGATCCAGACTGGCCTCTTGGATTGTCTTGATGTCAAAGTCGATCAGCGGAGTGCCTTTGGTGACTTGCTGGTTCTGCTCAACGAGAACCTTGAATCCTTTGCCGCCAAGCGAAACTGTATCGATGCCGATGTGAAGTGAACTACTCGGCCATTCAATGACCGAGTAGTTCACATTCTGAGCAATTAAAAATCATGCTTGCCAATGCCGAAAAAATGGGCAAGAAAGTCGTTCTGGCCAATGGGGACGATATGGCAAAAAACGGTGAAGATGCCGATCTTCAAGACTATATTGATATTACCAAAGTCCATGTACCGGTTGATCCCCAGTTTGAAGCCCGTCTCAAGCGGCCAGTCTACCAGGCAATGGTTGCCATCCGCACTGACCAGCTCGATGAACTGTTAGCCGGAACGCATGATTTAGCTGGCATCGGCTGGTATCCAAAAGCCTTGGATATCGTTCATCCCTTGACCGATAAAGGTGAAGCAATCGGAGTGGTTTTAGGCAAACTCAATTTAAAGCCCGAAGATGCTCTGGCCTTTGGGGATGGGGCCAATGATATTGCGATGCTCAAAGCCGCCGGTACAGGCGTCGCGATGGGCAATGCCCTGCCGGAAGTCAAAGCCATTGCGGATGACGTTTGCCTTTCGGTGGATGAAGATGGCGTTTACCAGTATTTAGTCGATCATCAGATTATCGATCCAATATCCTAAAATGGATTTTGCTTTCCAGTCAATTCAACTCTTTCAAAACCATAAAACCGGGCTTCTCGATACTATCGCGAAATCCGGTTTTCAATTGCCTATTTTCATGCTGAAAATTCAACTCAAGACTGTATTGAAGTCAAAATAAGGTTTGCTGCTTAACGATGCTCAGGAAATGTGATCTCATTTTTTTCCAGATTATAAAGAATCAATCCCTCTTTGCGGTTTTTATACAAACCTTTTTCTTTATCGATGACCCGGCCCAGATTTCGTACAACAATCTGGCGGCTGGTCCCATTTTTCCATTTTGACCGAACCACTCGTGCATACTCTCTTCCATTTTTTATAGAATAAGCAATAAACATCACGACCCCTCCTCGGTTCTGTTCATGGTTGATTTTTCATTTTGCCTGCTGCAATCCATTTTAATCAGCATTTTCCACTCGACCTGATTGGTTTGCGGCTGGCTTCTTTCCTCTTTATTTTTGAAGAGATCAAGTCCTTGCAAACCATTTCGCTTGGAATATCGTTCTTTCTAATAGGGATCTGGCTTTTTCGAGACTTGGTTGTGGCTGGTCTCATCTTGATTGAAAATGTTTTTGCCCTATTGCTGACTATTTTTTCATTATAGGCGAGTAAATGACGTAAAAATGAACTTGGTACCGAGCGTATCGAATTCAGTACTCATCGTACAGATCCGTATCCAAATCGATTCAATTTTGGCTTTTATCTGGATTGATTTTGAACCAAAACTCTACCATCAATGAATATTGCTGCTTTTCTTCAAAGCTTATCCTATCCGCTAAGCAATTCTTCTTTTCATCCAGCTTTCAGCCAGGCTTCGCCATAAAGCAATTTCCCGATCATCCTCCTGGGGTGTGCGGGCGTAAGTATCGTTAGCCAGTCCAAGACCATGACCACCATGATCAAACAGATGGTATTGGCAGTCAATGCCATGCTTTTGTAAAGCCAGGACAAATTCGGTGGTATTGGCAGGATTGACCACTGTATCGTCTGTCGAGTGCCAGATGAAGGCGGGAATCGTCTCTTTGCAAACTTTCGTGCGCAAATCTGTTTCTTCCATCTGCTCGCGGGATGGTGTGCGTGTATCAAATAAAAAGTCTTTCATCAGTAAAGCATCAGGTTCGTCTGGATCGTTAACTACAAATTTCCCTTCCGACATCGGATGGATCATCGGATAGCCAAGGACCATGCCGGCAGCTTTAAGCTCATCTTGTTCAGGGATAAAACTTAACTGAGAAGTCAGTTTTGGATCCTTCCACATCGTTCCAACGCTGGCACAAAGATGGCCGCCCGCTGAAAAGCCCATCAAAAATAAGGCATCGGAATTGAGATTCATCTCGTCCGCATTGGCTTTAAGCCAATGGATCGCTTCAAGCATTTCAAGTACTGGCTTTGGATAGTGGCTATCGGTGCAGCATTGGTTGACTTCTTTTGAAGGCCGGTCAGTAAAGCCAATGCTGTAATTGAGAATATAAACATTGAATCCCCTGGCCACAAAGTCGAGAGCTACGCCTTCTTTTTCACGGGTTGCATGAATCAAATAGGCTCCTCCTGGTGCAAGCAAGATTCCGGGTCTTTTGCGAGTAAGACCATAGCCATATTCCGCATCTGGAATATAAGCCGTCAAAGAAGCCTCCTGGCCAATCGGATATGTTTCAATTTTCATAGAGTCAACCTTTCCTGCCAATTCAGGTAAAGAAATATTTCTTTGCCTAGAGAGGTATGTCTTTTTCATTATCGTTCATTTTTCTGGCATGGGCTTATTCTTTTTGATGGACAGTAAACGAGAGCAAAAATCCAGGAATGATTAAATGGTTTTGCGCAGCTTTCCAGATCTCTTGACGACTGAAGGCCTGCTTGGGCAGCTAAATCCGGGATCTGGAAGACTTCTCTTCTCAAATTTCCAAGAAAATCAAGGTCAGGCCATCGCTATCCTTTAACTGTCATTGTATGGTAAAGGGGAATGAAATTTGAAACGAATAGAAGAACGCTTGAAGAGCAGGAGGATAAAAACTGTAATGGATACAAATGAACGAAGAGAAAAAGGGCTGCTTTATCTTTGCAACGACCCCGAAATTTTAGCGGCGCAAAAACGCAATCTGCTTCTGATGGAACAGTTTAACAAGCTTGGAATGCAGGATAGCGAAAAGAAAATTACCCTGCTCAAAGAAATGATGGCCGAGTTTGGCGAGCACAGCTGGATTGAAGGCCAGTTTTATGCCAACTGGGGCGGCAAATTCTGCCATATTGGCAATAACGTCTACATAAACTTCAACTTTGGCATGGTTGATGATGGCAATATTTATATTGATGACGATGCGATGATTGGTCCCAATGTTACTCTGATCAGCGGTACGCATCCCAATGATCCTGAAGCCCGCCGCGATTTATGGCAATATACCGATCCAATCCATATTGGCAAAAACGCCTGGATTGGTGCCTGCGCAACCATTCTGCCTGGCGTCACGATTGGGGAAAACGCGATTATTGGGGCCAACAGCCTGGTCAACAAGGATATTCCTGCCAATGCAATCGCTGCTGGCAATCCATGCAAAGTGATTCGATTTCTCAATGAGGAGGATAAGAAATATTACGGCCGCCATCAGCCGATGGTCTTTGAATAAGATCTTTCTTGATTCCTTTTTCAACGAAGCACAAAAAAGAGCTCACCCGGTTTATCTGTGCGCTCTTTTTTGGTGAATTGTGGTGTGAATTCTGGATTTTTTTTCATGAACCCTTCCATCATGCTGCTCCAAAGAGTACTCTCTTGAAGTTCTTTGGAACTCTGTTCATCCAAGATCATCATTGAGCCGGCATTCGAAATTTAGTTTTCACCTTAGAAAGCCCAAGCAAGGCGATCCGCATTGCCCATTTCGCTTGGTGGTATAGTCTTGAGGCTTCAAACCTGCTCGCCAATCCCCGCTTGATTGACGAGTTCTTTTCGTTTGGGCATTCAAAGTCTGACATGCCGCCAGCCGTTTCGATTTTAAGCGATCTTGCTGCGGCTGCTCCATTTATCCTCTTAACAGCCGCTTGCATGACAAGTTCATCAAAAGCCAGGCAGGACGTATTGGACTGCTGGCTTCATGGCCTTAAACCCTATCTGTTTTAATTTTTTTTGGGGCCCATCCAGACGAATTTTTCCTGGTCCCTGACTGATCATCAGGCCCGAAGACTAAATCTGTCTGGCTTTCAACCAAAAACCTTCGGTTGTCCCCTGCACTTTTCAAATAAGCCAGCTCTTTTTCCTGGCGGCAAAGACCTGTCCCGATTGGTCTTTTGTAAAATGAAAAAGATTCTGCTTATTCTTTATTTCGTTAACCATTCAATCCGATCATCCTGGAAGATTCAGCCATTCCATTTTTCAAAAATGATCCTTCAGTCTGCTTCTTGGTCGAGTTGGTCACCCTTTGTTCAAGCATCCTGTTTTTCTGGCAGTCCGCTTGCACGATCGCTTAACCAAACCCCGACCGATTCAGATTCATTTGTCAACAGAATGTGCGATCAAATCATTCCAGCTGTCTTCTATCGCACTTGAATTTTTCAAGGATACGGCTGACAATGTTTCAGCGCATTCAGAATGGATTGATTGTATGCTTTCGCATCCATATCTTACAAAGGCACGCTGTTCAAAACTCTGTAAACGTGCTTATCTATTGTAAGGAACAGGAAGAATTTTCTTGCTATGGCTTTGCTTTCCCAATGGAGAAAAACCAGAATCGAAAAAGCAGCAGAAGCCATATTCGAATTGAATCTGTAAAAATGATTCTGTCATTCAAAAAACAAAGACCCTGCATAGATTTACTTTGTCCACAACATTTTGAATACTGCCCACTGGCCAAGGCAAGGCGATTCGATGGTCAATTGACCATCTGGATCGAAATGAACGTTGTAAAAGCGAAAACTTGTCACCTCCTCGTTAAGACATTTCAGGGATTCTCCAGTCAAAAGATCGAGCTCTATTCAAAAGCTGCAAATCTATTGGAGCTGGATTTGAGATTGTATGGTGTTTTGATGCGCATGCACTCTTGCAAAGCTGGCTGGTTCAGGCCTTTCAAGAGCTGATTTCATCCATTGGCCCAGGGATATTTTGAACTGACTCCAGAGTGATTCTGGATAAAGCTTTTTGCCTTCATCAATAAATCTTGCCATTTTCCAAGACTGGCTTAGACTTCATTTGTTTGCAAAATTTCTTTTGAAATTCTCGCTTTTTCAGGAGTAAAGTTCGATCAAAGAACAAAGCCCGCAAAGCGTCTCTAAAGGGCTGCCCGGTTTGCACAAACCCGGCTTCCAGGCAAATGGCCAAGGGATTGGCTGTAAATAGGCGTCTATTGGTTGCCTGATTGGCCAGCCGATCTCCTTATGCGGCTTGAAAACCAGTTGTTCTTATCCGTTGAGATTGAAAATGAAAGATCATTTTTAAAATTCTTTTTCCTGTACATTACATTTCTATCATACGGGTCCATATTTTTATGGATAGTCTTAGAAATGTCTTAATGCTTTTTGAAATTGCCTTTTTGGAGGTGAGCGTAGTGATCATTGCCTGGAGTGAACCAGGAGTTCGAAAAGACTCTTCAACCTGAACAATTCATATAAATCTAAAAATGGTCGGAAACACCTTTATGAAACGTGCTTCCGACCATTGTGATTTTCACCTGACAGGTGAATGTCAAATGTCTTTAATTCCTGTACAATGTCATTAC
>JADGIS010000162.1 GCA_015233825.1 Erysipelotrichaceae bacterium RD49 | reverse complement strand
CTGTGCAAATCAAATTGACAGATGAGCAAATCGAGACAATTAACATGTCCGAGTGTGACGAATTAGGGCAATGGAACTATGTTATTTATCCCAATAAATAATCAAGTTATTTAGTGACTATTCCTTAGGATCTTTCGTCATGGTAAATTCCAGCACATCGGTTTCGATGGTTTGTGGCGAATGAAAGGCCAGTTCTTTAAAGGAAATTAGGCCGGAGGTAGGAAAGGTTACCACTTCCACGGGAAGCACTTTCGACCCTTTTCCTTTCTCTTTCAGAATGCTCTTGCGGTCTGCCAGCAGATTCAAGGCTTTGCGGACTGTGTCGCGGCTGGCATCAAATTCTTTGCAAAGTTCACTTTCGCTGGGCAGATAGGAATTGGCTGGATATTGTTTATGGGCGATTCGCTCAGAAAGTTCACGGACAATTTCATGATATTTCGACATAAGGTCTCCTTTGAACCAACAGGATAAGGCCTGCTGGATTGGATTTGGATTCAATGGGGTTATCAAAGCAAGTCAAGCTTTGGCAGAGGAGGGAAGACAGTTTCAGTTTTATTTTACGGCTGATGGGCTGGCTGGATTGAAGCAAAGGGCGCCAGGATCAGTAAATCTTCAAGTTTGAAACCGCTAACCTGTATGTACGAGTTGTCGGCTTCGTTATAGCGGATGACTGGATTGTTAAAAAGAACCAGGATACGGGGAAGCGATTTTTCGATAAAAAACAATCACGATAAATCCGCCTTTCTCAAGCAAACGAGAGAAAATTCCTGACTTGCGGTGGCCTTTATGAAACCGGTATTCGATCCTCAGGTAAAATAGTTGGAGAAAACAAAAAGGAAGCAAACGAGAGGAGAAAGAAGAATGCAAGAGGTTGAAAAGCTGAAGACCAGCGCTGCGATAGAACTGGTCAAAACACTCAGTGATGCTTTCGGTCCATCCGGGCTGGAAGACGAAGTTCGCCAGATCTTAAAGACGAGCCTGGAAGCGGGGGATCCAAAAGAAGAAACGTTTGAATTCAAGGAAGATTCCATTGGAAATCTATACGTCAAGCCTGTTCGGGCTGATCCGGCTTCCTGTCGAATTGTGCTGGATGCCCATATAGATGAAGTCGGATTTATGGTCCAAAATATTCTGGCCAATGGCACCCTGTCTTTTTTGCCGCTGGGCGGATGGGATCCGGCCAATGCCGCCGGTCTGGCTGTCGAGATCCGCAAGCCGGATGGAAGCAGAAAACGGGGCATTGTGGCCAGCATTCCGCCGCACTTTCAAAATATTGACCAAAGAGCAAAACCCGATTTTGCCACGCTTCATATTGATGTGGGGGCAGTCGATCGACAGTCTGCCCTTGAGATCGGCATGGAGCCAGGATTGTTTATCCTGCCGCAGACTGCCTGCACCTATGATGAAGAACTGCAGGTGTTTTGCGGCAAGGCGTTTGATGACCGGATTGGCTGCGCTGCCCAAGTGCTGACGCTTCAAAACCTGGCTGCAGCGGATTTGAAGCATGTCGAAGCTGTCTTTACCGCGCAAGAGGAGGTAGGCGAGCGGGGCATGATGGCCGCCGTGGATCATTTGAAAGCCAGGCTGGCGATTTGTTTTGAAGGCTGTCCGGCAGATGATACCTTTGGCGAGTCGTATCCAACGAGTGCCATGAAGGCCGGACCGATGATCCGGGCTTTTGATAAATCGATGATTACCCATCCCAAATGGCTTGATTTTGCTAGAAAAACAGCCCGCAAATATGATCTGCCCTTGCAGATTGCGGTGCGAAAAGGCGGCGGAACCAATGGGGGCATTTTGCATACGCACAATATTCCAACAATTGTCATCGGCATCCCGACGCGCTACGCGCACAGCCAGTGCTGCTTTTGCAGCCTGGATGATCTCAACCATGCCGTGAAGCTGGCCGTTAAGATCATTGAAGAGGTCAATCGCGTTCTCGACAAAGACAATCCAGATCCGGCCGACTGCTGGATGAAAGATCTCTTTGCCAAGTAAAGAGGGAAAGTTATCTTCCCCAGATTGTGCAATAAAGATTGAAATGCAGTCTTAAAAGCCTAATATGCAGTCTTGATTAAAAAACGCTGATGCTTAAAAATAAATGTGGGCAAATTGAAAACTTGAAAACGGTTTCCAACTTATGAAAAGATTGTGCAGTTTGTCGATTCCTTTGGATTTTCATGAAATTTTTTCCTTATAGAATCCAGTTAGGATTGACTCTGAAAAGTGATCTTATAATATACAAGGTATGGCTGATCAAAAAATTACGCGCAAAAAGCGAAAAAGGAAAAAAAGAAGACTCAGGTACGATCCAATCCGGCTTGGCATTGTCGTGGTGGCAGCCGTCGCCATTGTTTGTGCGGCATGCTTTTCCGTTTATGGAATCGTCAATATGCTGAGTTCCAATAAAAAAGACCCGGTTGCCGATGCAAGCTCGTCGCAGAGTTCCATTTCTTCTGTTTCGAGCGTGATTTCGTCAAGCGGGCAGATTACTGCCAGTGTTGCTGCGGATCCAAGCCCCGCACTGGTGAAGCTTTCGGCTGCTAAAAATACGATGGAAGCGATGTTTGAGGACAACTCCCTGGCGGATTTGAAAGTGCAGATCAATGACTATCTGGCCAGCAAAGGCATTGATGCCAGCAAAGTTTCCTGGGCGGTTCAGGATCTGGTGACTGGTGAAACGGTAGAGTCCAGCAATGCCCGCCAGAACTTTACCGCTGCCTCCACCTATAAACTGCCGCTTTGTGTCTACTACTATGAAGAAATCGCTGCCGGGCGAATCAACCCGAGCGATACCCTCGTCTATACCGAGGAAATGCGGGAAGAAGAGGATGACGAAAACCTCAATCAGCCAATTCACCGAAAATATAAAGTCGGTGACCGAATCCAGATTGACGAACTTCTAGAAGCGGCGCTTTTATGGTCTGACAATATTGCCGGCCACATGCTTTACTCCAATCTTGGCGGCTATTCCGAATTTAAGGAAATCGTTTCGAAATATGCCAGCGTGCCCCAGACTGCGGATTTTTATACGGAATCCGAAAATGTCATCAATGCGGACTATATGATGCGGCTGCTCAAATATGTTTACGAAACACCGGGAACATTCAATGACTTGAAGTATTGGTTGCAGTACACCGCCCCCGACAGCTTTTTAAATCGTGACGTCCCTTATACCTATATTCAGAAGATCGGAAATATCAATGAAGTGCGCAATGCCGTCGGCATTTACAACGGCACCGCCCCGTTTACGTTATCGATTTACTCCTGCGCCTCGAAAAAAGACGGCCTGGATATTTTAGGCGAAGTCGGAGCGATGTGTTTAACTTACTTTACCAATCGCTACTACAACGGGGTTTATGCCAATTACGACATGACGCCCTACTATGAACTCAATGCCCAGATGTCCAACCCGCCTGATGTGATCGAAGACCGAGATGGACCAGATGGCCAGAAACTGCCGGAAATGACAGAAGAGCAGAAAAAGAAAATGTCCGAAGCCATCCAGCGGGAATTGGAAGGCGATGAGGCTGTCTCTTCGCAAGCTGCTTCCAGTGCCCAGCCGGCCTCGCAACCGGCAGATCCGGCCCCTGCACCTGCTTCCGATGCGCCAGTGCAAAGCTCTGAACCACCGCTGCCCGATCCTGCGCAGCCAGACGCTTCGAGTTCGCAAGCCGCTGCTGTGTAGCGACGAAATTTAAGCTTGCTTTAACCAACTTGATTTAAAATAAGAACGTCCATCCGATGCGGTTTCTGCAACTGGAAATTTGTCATTTGATCGACATTCATAAACTGATGCAATTCATTGAAGCCTTCGCTCGCCTGGGCGAAGGCTTTTTGCAAGCAGCAATAAGGAAGTGAGGCTTCTATGATCAACACTCCATCCAAATTTCAAAGGCTTTCAAGACTTTGCCAAAAGTTTACCTGTCTGGGTTTGTTTCTATCGTTAGGGATGGGCGGCGCAGCTGGCTGTCAAACAACGGCTGGCAAGTCAGCTTCCAGCCATTCCAGCACAGCGTTGCCCAGTGAAAGCAAGGCTTCTGAAACCACCACTTCACAAGCTCCTGAAGGGCCGAAAGCAACCTTAACCGACTTTCTGCGTAAATCTTTAGAACCTAAAGACCAGGTCTTATATGTCTGGGGCGGCGGCTGGAATGAGGAAGACACCGCTGGCGGCATCGAAGCCAATACGATTGGAATGGCTCCTGCCTGGAAAACTTTTTACGAGGCCAACCGGGAGGGGTATAACGCGTCTGACCATGACTATCAGGTCCATGATGGTCTGGACTGCTCGGGGTATCTGGGATGGGTGCTCTATAACACCCTCAATGAGAAACGCGATTATGTCGTTACTTCCGATGAATCCGATGAGTTTTTGGCAGGCCTGGGGCTTGGCGTGCGCAAAGATGCAGCGGACGTCACAGAAATTCTGCCGGGGGACATCATGACCACCGAAGGCCATGTCTATATTGCGCTCGGCCAGTTTGAAGATGGCAGCGTCTTATTGATGCACAGCTCCCCGCCAGGTGTGCGGATGTCGGGAACCGACGGCATTGCCTATGAAACAGCTTTGTTGTACCAAAACAATGGCTGGAATCCACTAGCCGATCAGGAGTATCTTCACTACGACCAGTTCCGCTTCAGTGAAGAAGCGATGCCTGATCCAGACCATCTGCGTGAAATGACAACGGACCAGGTTGTGGATTTTCTTTATGGCGATCCTGGAGCAGCGCCTGTCGATACCGCCCAAACCGAGCAGGGATAGTGCAGAAATCAAGAAAACTGGTTTCAACCCGGAAAAATAATCTTTAGCAATCAAAAGACCTGAACGTCCTGCAAAGTTCAGGTCTTTTCCATAAGAAATCCACGCAATTTGTCAACTTGAGTCGGGGTTCAACTTCCTGCACAGTTCTTTGCATGAAGTTGAACTCCGGCCAATCTGGACAATCTGTCATAATAAAGCTAGATCGCAAAACGATCGGAAATCGAGGAACAGGTATGTCTTTACAACCAATCGACGAAAAGTCACTGGCAAAATATTTTGACCATACATTCTTAAAAGCCTATGCAACAGATGAAGATCTGATTCAGCTTTGCAATGAAGCCAAAACCATTGGTGCAGCTATGGTTGCCATCAACTCCCAATGGACATCTTTCTGCAAGAAGCAGCTGGAAGGAACCGATGTTCATGTCGGAGCTGCCGTTTCATTTCCTCTTGGCCAGAGTGATTTGCAGACTAAATTATTTGAAACCAAACAAGCAATTGCCAACGGAGCTGATGAAATTGACTACGTCATTCATATTGGAAAAGCCAAAATGCATGACTGGCAGTATCTGGAAGACGAAATGCGCCAGATCAATGATCTGTGCCAGAAAAACAATGTTCTGTGCAAAGTGATCTTCGAAAACTGCTACCTGGACAAAGAGGAGATTAAAGCACTCGCGCAAATTGCTGCTAAAGTCCAGCCGGATTTCATTAAAACCTCAACCGGGTTTGGTCCCTCTGGGGCAGCTGTTGAAGATGTGATGAGCATGAAAGAAAACTGCGGACCACATGTTCAAGTGAAAGCAGCTGGTGGAATCCGTGACTTGGATACCTGCCTGGCGATGATTGAAGCAGGTGCAAGCCGAATTGGAACCAGCTCCTCATTAAAAATTCTGGAAGAGTTTAAACAAAGAAATGCAAGATAGTTTTTGCGGGGAATTCGATTCTTTGATCGAGAGTATTTAAGTCAGCGGCTGCTCTAAACTGCCATATTGATCCAACAAAGCACCTGATGGTTACAGGATCGGGTGCTTTTACCATTCCGGAATAAATATTGGAATGACGCCTTCAGATAAAAATAAATTGCTTGACTTTCATTTCAAGGAGGTTTATTGTCTTAACCACTGGCCAAAAAGCCGGTCTCAAACATCTGCTGATCATCAAGCAGGCAAAAGTACTTGATGGTCACGATCAGTCGATATGTGAATAATAAAAATATTTTCACAAAAGGTATTGACCTGGTCCTTGCCGGATGTTATAGTATATGAGCGTTGAGGGAGCGGCTGGCAAAGCCGAAAACTTCACGCCAATCATCTTTAGATATCGGTGAAACAACCGCTTGTGAAATGAATCAAAATATTTCACAAAAGTTGTTGACATCGGGTTCTACAGGTGATAAGATAAACAAGCCTTGTGAGTGATACAAATCACATCACAAATAGATGGCTCTTTGAAAACTCTGATTACAGACAATTCAATATTCGAAATTAACACGTCGATTCTTGAACAAACACTTAATACTCAATAATCAATTCACGAATAGTAAACGCAATAGCGTTTGAGTCAA
>JADGIS010000161.1 GCA_015233825.1 Erysipelotrichaceae bacterium RD49 | reverse complement strand
CATAAATTACACTTTTCATTGTTAGGTCCTCCGTTTGTATGTGGTAAAGACAAATACTTGTTTCTACACCCTAAGTATCGATCTAAATCCACGTTTTGCAAATCCGGGGGGCCTTTCATATTATCTATTCGATTGAACAGGACAATTTGAATCCTCTTCAACTACTCAAAAGACAACCATTCCAATAAAGAACTGGTCTTTATTTCATCGCATACCAAGCAATGCCTTCTTCTTGCCAGCCAAGACTGACGAGAAGGTTATTTTCTTCCTTACTCCAAGTATAATTGTGACTGCCTGCTTGAACATTTGGATTGTACTGACGATAAATCGGCTGCCCTTTCGCATCATCGGAATACAATCCGATTCCTTCATCTTTCCAGCCGAGTCTGATCAGATTATCTCGTTCAGCCTCAGCATAGGTGTAGAAATGTTCTCCGCTGTTTGGATTGTACAGACGATACATAGAAGAGCTCTCTGGTTGAACAGGTTTTGGAACCACTGGGCTGGGTGTATCAGAGTCATCAGGGATTGCAATCGGTGATTTAGAAATTGCTCCTGCTTGATTACCTTGAATATAATTCTCTAATTCCTCACGTGTAAGTGGTCCATACTTCCCGAAATAGTATTTTGAATCTTCACTATAATCAGCAAATAGTTCACCAATATTCTGCTCTACCAAGTTTTTTGATTCACTTCCATAAGTGAGAACAAAGTCATCAGGACAGTTGCTGAACATTCGCCCACAATACGACACGTTTGTTGTATCCCACTTTACTGCATTCAAAGTTTTAAGCTCTTCACATCCAGAAAACATGCTGCCCATATCCGTTACTTTCGAAACATCCCAGTTTGAAAGGTTAGGATTTTTCAGCCTCTTGCAATCATAGAACATCCCGTTCATACCATTTACATTTGAGGTATTCCAATTTGAGAGTATAGGGTTCATCAAGTTTTTGCAGCCACTGAATAATGAACTCATATCAGTTACTCTTGAGGTATCCCAGCCAGATAAATCCAAGGTTGTTAAACTCTCACATCCAGAAAACATACGGCGCATATCCGTTACTTGGGCTGTATTCCAGTTCGATATATCTGGATCCGTCAATTTTGAGCAATTAGAAAACATATCTCTCATATTCGTGACATTTGAGACATTCCAACTTGAAAGTTTCAAATTCGTTAGATTCTTGCAATCGTAGAACATCCCAAACATATTTTGAACATTTTCGGTATTCCAATTTGAGAGTACAAGATCTCTCAGATTTTTACAGCCACTGAATAATGAGTTCATGGAAGTTACTTTCGATGTATCCCACCTTGATAAATCTAGTGTGGTCAGGCTATCGCATTGGTAAAACATCCTACTCATATCTGTTACCTGGGTGACATTCCAATTCGATATACCTGGGTCCGTTAATTTAAGACAGTTAAAAAACATCTCTTTCATGTTTAACACATTCGATGTATCCCACCCTGATAAATCTAAACTTGTAAGATTTTCACAACCCGCGAACATGCCTGCCATATTCGTCACGGAAGGAGTCTCCCAGTGCAATAGATTGAGATTCGTTAGCTTCGAACACCGCCCAAACATTAAATACATATCAGTTACTTTTGAGGTGTTCCAATTTGATACATCGACCGTGACTAAGTCTGAACAATAGGTAAACATGTTACTCATATCTGTTACCTGCGATGTATTCCAACTGGATACATTTAGGCTAGTCAAATTAGAGCAATCCAAAAACATATCGCTCATATCTGTTACGCTAGATGTGTTCCAAGTCAATAAATCCAGACTAGTTAATTTATAGCAACCAGAGAACATCCCACTCATATTCGATACATTTGAAGTGTCACAGTTAGATAAATCAATAGAGCTGACATTCGAAAGTCCAGAAAAGAGCTCGCTGCAATCCCCCTTCAAAGTAATCTTACCGTTTGTCTTAATTTCCTTAATTTGTGATTTAATATTCTTACTCTCATGATTCAGCCATACATTTTTTCCAGCAGCATTGTCTATTGTTCCTGCATGAATCGTCAGGACTCCATTTTCACTCAATGTCCATTGACATGTTGAACCAATGTTTCCTTCAGTAACGATACCGTCAATAGCGCCATCCACTGTCTTTTCAAGATCTCTGAAATCCTTACTATTCCGTGTTATAGCTCCAGTAGTTTCTTCAAATTCTTCATCTGATGGCTGCCACTCTTGAGCGTAAATGGGCAGTACTAAACTTTGTGAAGTAAGAGCCAGGCTCAAAAATGCCGCTCCAATTCTTGATGATTTCATTGTCTATTTCCTTTCGTATTCTTCTCATATTCTTCAATTCCGCTTCTCTCTTTGCAGCAAGGAAAAGCGTTCCTCTCTTATCGGTAAAACTGTCTGTAATTTAATGATTTACTATCTATTTATATTTAAATCTTTATTAATTAATCAATAGTTGTTTTGTAAGCGTTTATCATAAGCAACTTTAGCACTTAACGTTTTTGATGTCTATAAATATAGGATTTGATTTTATATTTATTAACAATTTTCTCACATTTTTCTCAAGTTCAGGCAATATTTCTCACATTTAATCGCCGATCTTGTCTGCAAAAAAGAAAGCACGGCTTTGCAAATTCAAAAACCCCAGCGTGATTCTTCCTTGCCTACAACGCAAAAAAGGAAGACAGGGATTATGCTGTCTTCCTTGGTTGGTCTCTATAGATTGAATATATGGATGATGGCTTGAACAATTCGATCTGGCAAAAGATCAGATTGTCTGTCCTCTATTTTTCCAAGATGGGAGAGTTTGCTTTCGCTGGATTCCCTTCCTTGAAGCGGGTCTTGATTAAGCGATTTTTTCGACTGTCACCAAGCCACGCAGGTTGCGGACTGCGCCAAAGCCATCAACCGGTTTTCCCAGCTCATACAGGTCTTCGTACTCGCTGTAGCCGCCATAATAGAGGATGATTTCATTCCATGGCTGGTGGTAGCAGAGTGCTTCGATTCCGCCTGGTGCTAATTCGGCACCAAAGCAGTTCATCTTTTTAGGAGCCGAGAACGAGAATTCTCTAGTTCCCGATTTTGTCATTTTGACTGTCATTGGCAGCATTCTTTCGAATGCATATCCGAGTTCGGATTCTTTTACCTCATAAGTGACATCGTTTCCGTACTGGTCTGAGAATTTTACTTTCATGTGGAATACCTTCCTTTGCTTACTCTTTTACGCTTTCCTATTTTTTATGTGGCTCAACCTTATTTTAGTCCAATCCCTGACAGGTTAGCACTCATGATTTTTCTTTTCTGCTTCAGAACAATTGACTTTAATCCGTCCGCTTTGCAGGCAACGGACATCATCGCGGGTCCAGCGTTCTTTGCCTTGAATGCAAAGATTGGACATCTTGCCCGCTTTATCCCGAACGGGATAGGCAGGCGGACAGACAACAGTGGCTCCAGGTGCTACATCACGGATAACAATCGCACCAGCGCCGACTTTTGAATCTTTGCCCAGTACAATGTTGCCGATAATCTTGGCCCCGCAGCCGATCAAAACGTTGTCTTCCACGGTAGGATGCCGTTTGCCATGATCCTTGCCGGTTCCTCCAAGCGTGACGCCTTGATAGACTTTGACATCATTCCCGATGATACAGGTTTCGCCAATGACAACGCCGCTGCCGTGGTCGATAAAGAACCGTTTGCCAATTGTGGCACCGGGGTGAATATCGATTCCGGTTTTGCGCTGTGCGCGAAGTGACATCCATCTTGCCAGCACAAAGTGTTTTTTTTGATAAAGCTTATGTGCCCAATACCAGGTTTTAATGGCTTTATAGCCTGGCATCATGAAAATTTCCAAAGATGAAGTGAGTGATGGGTCCTGCTCCATAAAGCAGGCTTTTTCCTCTTTTAAAAAGGCTCTGTAACCCAATTGGACCATCCTTTCCGGTTAAGCTAGGTCAATTCTATCCCAACTTGTTATTTTTTGCACAAGCCAAACACCTAAAAACTGAAAACCGTTTCTTTTGAGGGCGATTTTCAGCCGGCTCTTTTGATTGTAAGCGATTTCCAGTTTTTATGGGTTCTTACAGTAATGGCCTCCATTGTACTGGAGGCCATTGTTTTTTGAAATTTTGTTTATGATTTCACGAAAGAGACTGTTGATTTTATGATTGATTTCGAACAAATGCAGAATTCTTTCGTGACTCAATTCAAAACCAATTGTTTTAGTTTCTTTATCCGTTGGTTATCAAGATTACTTTTTGTAGTAATATTTGCCGGAATCGGACATCTTGCGGAAGACGGTAACCGACAGAATCAAGCACAACAGACCGGTTACGGCAGCAATCAAGAATACGGTATCAAGACCGAATACTTCGCCTCTTTCGCCTGGATTTGCATTCATCAGGGTATCAAAGACAATACCATAGAGCGAAGCAGAAATCAGGTTGGACAGCGTGATAAAGAAGCCGACCATAGATGTACCAGCACCCATATCTCTTGGAGACATTAAAGACTGTGCAGCAGGCGTTAAGGCAACTGTACGGAAAGTATCCGAAGCACCAGTCAGGGCGATCATCACGATGATGAACCAAACTGGCATTTTTGGACCCATGAAGACCAGGAAGGTAAAGGAAATCGCAACACACAGACCAGCTAAAGCCATCGAGATCCAGGTGTTTTTGATTTGGTTTTTAGAAATCCATGCACCTACGAATGCTGGCAGGATAACGGTTAAAACCGTCTTAGGCATCTGGACGGATCCAGATACAGCGTTGGAAGCATGCAGAACATCCTGAATACCCCTTGGAATATAAACATTGGCAGCTGTCATATAGAAGACAGACAAGAACGCAATAGCAAGCAATACATCGAACTGTTTATTCTGGAAGATAGCCAATGGGATAATCGGTGCAGCTGCTTTCTTTTCCACGATGATCAGAATGCCGGCGCAGGCAATACCCAAAATCAATCCGCCGATAATTCTCCAGTCACCCCAGCCAATGGATGGTCCATAGGTTAAAGAAACGAAGATACCCGCAAGAGCTAGCGTTAAGAAAAGCAGGCCAAGCCAGTCTAGAGAGAAATGTTCAATCTTTGTAGCCGGCAAATTTTTCCAAACCAGATAAACGGCTGGCAGCAAGAAGACAACTGGGAAAATTTCAGCTAACCAAAGCATGCCCCAGTCAGTGAATAAACCAGCTAAGTAAGAGCCAAGGAAGGATCCGAGTGCCATGCCGGCAGTCAGATATCCCATAACCTTTGGCATCGTTTCTGCACTATTGACTTTACGAACCAGCAGGAATGGTGCACTGGCCAAAAGACCTAAACAGGCAGAGTTAATGAAGCGTCCAATCATGAATAAGGTGCTGTTGACTAAGAACGGCAGAGCCAGACCAGAAAGGGCGCAGATCAGACCTGAATAAACAATCAGGTTCCGGCAGCCAATGGAGTCCATTAAAGAACCACCAACTGGCGTCATGATACACAAGGCCAAAGAAGAAACGGTCGTAATCAAAGTAAAGCTGCTTTCAGCATTGATACTGGCCAGGATTGGGCCTTGAACAGTATTCAGCGACAATCCGAATGCACCTAGTGTTAAACCGAGCAGGACGCAGCCAAAGGTGACTAGCTTGTTTTGCTTCTCGGTTGTGCCAGGATTCATCAGATCTTGAGTAGATGATGACATGAAACAAACCTCCTCGAAAATTGCAAGATTCGACGCATGTCGCTTGTGTCCACTTCTCTTGAGACTTCATGACGAGTACTCATTTTCAAAGGAAACAAAATTTCCCAGATGCTTTCATGAGCCAAGAAACGTAGGCAAAAATGATAGTGTCAACCGTACAAGAAAACATTAACACCTTATACATGGAACAATGTAATCCTGCTGCAATTTCTGTACATCAAAATGTTAGCACTCCAAGGCCAAAGAGATCACATATTTGACTGTTGTTTTACAACATATTCACGATTGCTCTTGACAAACAGAAAAACTGCTTAGCAAGAGCATCCGATTGTATACTGTCAATTTCTTTGAATAAAAAGATTTCAATCATTTATTCCCCATTTATTCCCCATTTTATTTCCCAGTCTGAATTCCAAGGATAGAAGTGACATAGGCGTGGATCTTTGCCCTGATCTGTTCCCGGTCTTTTTGGCTTGCGCTTTTCAAAGGCCTGACATGCAGAATTGCCTCCACTCCATTTACCAGCACAGCAGCCAGCGTAGGGAGATCGCGCTTCCCTGTTCTCGATGGCTTCTTGAACGAGCGCTTCAACACTGGGAACTAGTGTTTCGTCTCAATGACATTTTGAATAATTTCTTAGTCGTAAATCTGCCCTGTACCATATCTTGGTTCAGGGTACTTTTTTGTCAATAGTTGAATGAATTCTACGAAAAGTAGATACACTC
>JADGIS010000160.1 GCA_015233825.1 Erysipelotrichaceae bacterium RD49 | reverse complement strand
TATGGATTGTTCGTCTCTGGTAAGACTCTTCCATCCTACGGGAGATCTTTTTTGTTTTCCATATTTCTTTTTTGACATATCAAATTCAGCCACCAACCCAATCCCACCAATTTTTTCAGAGACCCATAAATCAAATGGAATTCTTACCTTTATGATAGCTGACTCTGCTTTGAATATGGAAAGCGCTTTGATGATTTTTCAATTTTTATGCCGGTCTGGACTTTGCAAGAATCAAGACTCTTCAAAAGCTGATGACAAAATCAAGGATTGCGGATGTCTAGTTTATGGTCACCTGTCAGCCTCTCGTCAGACAAGTTAGAGATCTTTTTAACCACCGTGAATTGTTTTGAATCATTGTGAACAAAATGATCAAATATATTATTGATTTGATCAGTAAAGGAAAAAATAAGCGTAAGGAATGACGGAAATTGAATGATCAATCGGTGGGCTTAATCTTCAATATCATTCACGAGGAATGAAGAAATGTGAAATGAATGAACTTGAAGGAAATTGAATGAATAGCACTTGGATAGGAAGAAATATGGTTAAAATATGGGGGTTCAATGAACAGTATCTTCATCAATGGAATTCTATTATATGAATTAGCTATAGATAAAGGAGCATATTTAATAGAGACAGGAACAAGGCTGAAGCGGGGAAAGATGAATCATTGCAAGAAGGTTATTGAATAATACAATTTTGCGTTGAAGAATTTTGAGGAGAAAATTGAATAAAATTGAACGAAAACGCTTGCACTCTTCATGGCGATCCAGTATCATTCAATTGTCACCAAGCAAGAGACAGAGTTGAAGAAAAAAGGAGGATGATGAATGATATTGGTAAGAGGTGAACCAAAATGATTGCTACGGAACGACAGCAGAAAATTCTGGATTATCTGGCGGAACGCAAGAATGCCTCCGTCAATGAACTGATGGAGCTGCTCAATATCTCCGACAGCACCCTGCGGCGGGACCTGCTTTCCCTGGAAAAACAAGGCAAATGTGAACGGGTCCATGGCGGGGTGAGTGCTGCAGCTCCCGTTAAGTCGGAAGATATGAGCCTGAACCTGCGGCGGACTGAATTTCACAATGAGAAAAAAGAAATTGGAAAAAGAGCGCTGGATGAAATCAATGAAGGCGATTTGATCTATATCGATGCCGGAACGACAACGGAGGCGATGCTTTTACAGCTTGACATTCCCAATGTGCGGATTGTAACCAACTCCATTAATCACGCAGCAGTGGCAGCCAACAAAGGATTTGACGTCACACTGGTCGGCGGCCAGTTTAAATCCATTACGGATGCCATCGTTGGGGAAGAGGCACTGGACTTTTTGGAAAAGTATTCATTTGATGCTGGATTTTTTGGCACCAACGCCATCAGCCCGGATGGATATCTGTTAACGCCGGATCTGCACGAAGCAGCGATTAAAAATCGTGCCATGCGCCAATGCCAGCGCGTCTATGTCCTCGCTGATTCTTCCAAACTCGACAAAACTTCCAAAATCCGCTTTGGAGATCTCCAGCATGCGGTTTTGATCTGTAATGACAATCCAGATCTTGAGAATGCGCTGATCCTTGAAGATCAGCAGGAAAGGGAAAAAAGATGATTTACACACTGACAGCCAATCCGTCACTGGATTACATCGTCCGGGTTGAAAATCTCGAAATCGGGGAAACCAACCGGGCGTATGAAACCGAAATCTTTGCGGGCGGCAAAGGATTCAATGTTTCGACAATCCTGGCAAATCTTGGCCATGACAGCATCGCATCTGGTTTTATCGCCGGTTTTACGGGGGATGAGCTGGAACGCTTATTAGCCGAAAGAAGTTTCCAGAAACACTTCATTCCATGCTTCGGCCGCACCCGCATCAACGTCAAGCTCAAAGCCAAAGAAGAAACGGAAATCAACGGTACCGGAATTGAGATCGATGATGACCAGGTTAACGCTTTGTTTGATGTCTACAAAAAGATCCAGGATGGGGATGTACTCATCCTTTCCGGAAGCATTCCAGGCTGCCTGAACAAAGACTTCTACGCCAGAATTCTGGCATCCCAGCAAGGCAAAGACGTGCTGTTTGTGGTGGATGCCTCGGGTGAGCTGCTTTCCAATGCGCTGCCTTACCATCCATTTTTGGTCAAACCCAACCAGGCTGAAATCGAAGATCTGCTTGGCATCAAGATCAGCAATGAAGATGAACTGATCGCCGCCGGCCGCAAGCTGCAAGAGGCCGGGGCCCGCAACGTTTTGATTTCCCGCGGAGCTAAAGGAGCGCTGCTTGTCGGCGAAGATGGTGCCATTTACGAAGCTGGCTGCCCACAGGGAAGACTCGTTAACTCCGTTGGATCAGGAGATTCGATGGTAGCTGGATTTGTCGCTGGCTGGTTGGAAACGCACAAATTGGAAGACGCTTTTGTACAGGGCATCTATTGCGGTAGTGCTACAGCCTTCTGTGCCGACCTGGCCAAAGCGGAAGATATCGCTGCTTTAAAAGCTTCTTCCCCTTTGATGGTGAATCGAACCGCTTGATAAAAGCCTCATAAAAAAAGAGGAAAAGAGAAAAGAATGGAAAGGACCGGCGGCCTGGAAATCCAATCGGATCCTGGCTCCATACCGGCATCCGTCCCAGCATAAAAAGAAAAGGATCGCTTTAAAGAGTGGACCTCAAGCTGCAGAATGCTTTGGCCCACAAGATCAATCCAGTGCTTGATTGGAGAACTGGTCAGGCTGGACATCCTGTTTTGCACTGGGGAGTGCAAAACGAAATACCAAAACCTGTCTGCCAGGACTTTGATGGGGGATCAAAGCCCTGGCAGACAATCGAACGGCTTGAAGAGCAGGCCATTGAGATAGATGGATCTCATTCAATTCCATCGCAAAAACTGACAAAACTGATAAAAACAAACGAGGTAGTGTATGAAAATTAAGGATTTGCTCGCTTATGAAGCGATTGATGTGACTGCATCCGCTGCAAACAAAGAAGAAATCATTAATAAAGCGATCGATTTGATGGTAAAATCCGGAAAAATCAGCGATCGCCAGGCTTATGCCAAGAAAGTCTTCGAACGGGAAGAAGAAAGCACCACCGGCGTCGGCATGGGAATTGCCATTCCGCATGGCCGCGATGCAGCCGTTAAAAAAGCCGGTCTGGCTGCGATGGTCGTTCCAGATGGTGTTGAATACGCCTCCCTGGATGGCCAGCCCGTTCACTTGTTGTTTTTGATCGCTGCACCAGAAGGCGGAGATGTCCATCTGGAAGTTCTGGCTAAACTCAGCCGGATGCTGATGGACGAAAAACTCAATGCGAATTTGCAGGCTGCCAAATCGGCAGATGAATTCTTGCAGATCTTAACGGATGCCGAAACTGCTCTGGAAGGACCCGCTGAAGAAACAGCTCCAGCCAATACCAATGCCCCATTGATCCTGGCCGTAACCAGCTGCCCGAACGGAATCGCGCATACCTACATGGCCGCTGAAAACATCGAAAAGAAAGCCAAAGAACTTGGCTATCGGGTCAAAGTGGAAACCCGTGGCTCCGGTGGAGCGAAAAACGTCCTGACCGCCGCCGAAATTGCCGAGGCCGATGGCATCGTTGTCGCTGCCGATGCTAAAGTGCCCATCGACCGCTTTGATGGCAAGCGCTTGATCCAGGCGCCAGTATCGGATGGCATTCACAAACCCGAAGAACTGATCGCAAGATCGCTCGATCCCAATACCCCGCTCTTTAAAGGAAATGGAGCTGGCGCAGACGATGCAGCCGGTGCCAAAGAATCCGGCTGGCGTTCTGTTTACACGTCTTTGATGAATGGTGTCAGCCACATGCTGCCCTTTGTCATCGGCGGCGGTTTGATGATCGCCATTTCATTCTTGATCGACGGCTTCTTTGTGGATATGAATACCTTGGATGAAGCAGAACGGGCCCTGTTTGGTACGATCAACCCCACTGCTGCTTTCTTCAAAAACGTCGGCGGCTTAGCCTTTGGCTTAATGCTTCCGGTTTTAGCTGGCTATATTTCCGAAGCCATCGCTGATCGTCCGGGTCTGGCTCCTGGCTTTATCGGCGGCTTGATTGCTGCCAATGGCAAATCTGGCTTCTTAGGCGCTTTGCTTGCTGGTTTTCTCGCTGGCTACCTTGTAAATTTGATCAAGAAAATGTGCTCCAAGCTGCCTGCAAATCTTGAAGGCATCAAACCAATGCTGATCTATCCGCTGCTTGGTATTGCTTTAATCGGTGCAATCATGACTTATCTGGTAGAACCTCCAGTTGGCTGGCTGAATACACAACTCAACTTCTGGCTTGAATCGCTGAATGGTTCTTCTGGTGTTCTGCTTGGTGCTTTGCTTGCTGGCATGATGGCATTAGATATGGGCGGCCCGTTCAACAAAGCTGCTTATGTATTTGGTACTGCTTCTTTAGCTGCCGGCAACTACTCCATTATGGCTGCTGTTATGATCGGCGGCATGGTTCCACCTCTTGCTATTGCTTTAGCTACTTATTTATTTAAAGACCGCTTTACGGAAGACGAAAGAAAAACCGGTCCAACCAACCTCATTATGGGTCTGGCTTTCATTACCGAAGGCGCAATCCCATTTGCAGCCAGTGATCCGCTCCATGTATTGCCAGCCTGCGTTGCTGGTTCTGCTTTGGCGGGTGCATTGTCCGAACTGTTTGGCTGCACACTGATGGCTCCCCATGGTGGTATCTTCGTTGTATTAACCATTGGAAATCCATTGATGTATCTGGTTGCTTTAATCGCAGGCACGATCGTTGGTGCTTTAATCCTTGGCTTCTCCAAGAAGAAAATCGTAAAAGCCACCCAATCTGCATCGGACGAAGATCTTGAAACCGCTCAGGCTGCGGCTTAATCCTTAGCGGAATAATAACTTGTCAATCGCTGATCCCCTTTAAGAAGGAGGCGTTACATTCTCCTTTCAACACTCAGACTTAAAACTTTATTGGCTCCTTCTTAACAGCCGGACTTTTAGATCAAGTCCGGCTGCTTTTTTTTCGATCACTCAAGGAAAATCGATAGCGATCTGAACGGGAGCCAGCACAATTCACCTGTTTCCAGCCGAAAAGAAAACAGGAAATTTATCCAATAGATCCAATTTCACGCTCCAATACCTGACAGGCAAATCGGACTCAAAAACCAGCAGAATCCGCGACAATAAGAGAGACCTACGAAAAGGTGACTTCTCAAGTATTAAACCCAGACGATCCGAAATTCCAAACTCAATTGGAGCCGGATTGAAAAAAGCTGGCCCGCACGATTTGGTCCACCGAACGTTCAATCCATCATGGAACGTTTGGGAATACAGACAACAGAAAGGTTAAAGTATGGATGTTCCTGTTTTTGAAATGTTACTGATCCCGTTTTTGGGAACAACACTGGGCGCTGGCTGTGTCTTCTTCATGCGAAAAAGACTGAATGTCCGCTTGGAAAAGGCACTGACCGGATTTGCGGGCGGGGTAATGGTTGCAGCCTCCGTCTGGTCTTTATTGATTCCGGCGATTGACGAGGCGACATCGCGGGGCATGGGCAAGCTGGCTTGTGTGCCCGCTGCAATTGGCTTTTTAGTGGGAATCTTCTTTTTGCTGGCATTGGATCTGCTGATTCCGCATCTGCATATGGACAGTGATGAGCCAGAAGGACCGAAATCGGGACTGAAAGACAATATTTTATTGGTGCTGGCTGTGACCTTGCACAATATCCCTGAAGGCATGACGGTGGGTGTTGTCATTGCCGGATGGCTGTCCGGACAGACAACCATTACGCTCTCGGGTGCAATGGCTCTGGCGATCGGAATTGCTATCCAAAACTTTCCCGAAGGTGCGATTATTTCAATGCCGCTCAAAGCGGACGGAATGAAAACCTCGAAAGCCTTTTTAAATGGCTTTTTATCTGGAGCTGTTGAACCTGTTGCAGCGATCATTACCTTGCTTTTAGCCAATGTCATGCTGCCGGCTTTACCTTATCTTTTAAGCTTTGCGGCGGGGGCAATGATCTATGTGGTTGTGGAAGAACTGATTCCTGAAGCGTCCCGGGGTAAACATTCCAATATCGCTACCATTGCCTTTGCAATTGGTTTTGTATTGATGATGGTTTTAGATGTGGCACTCGCTTAGATTTCCTGATTCTCGATCAAGTTATTTGATACCTTACAACCGATTTGTTTTTTTAGGACATGGCGCGGGAATCCTCGGCCATTCAATGACCGAGATGAAAGCGACTGGTGCATAAAGATGCATTACTGGATGTTATATCTTTTTATTTTATTTAAGTATATTTAATCATATTTATGATATACTATATGCATGAAGAAAAACAATCTGGTGCATGGTAGAACCACTGTGTACAACCTGTCTCTTATACACATCTCCGAGCCCACGAGACCGGAGCCTATCTCGTA
>JADGIS010000015.1 GCA_015233825.1 Erysipelotrichaceae bacterium RD49 | reverse complement strand
CTTAAGACTAGAACGATATCCTAAGGTGTGATGACATCAACAACGGAGTTCGTATTGTCCGAGGACAATATTCACCAGGGCTACTCACTGACGACAGCTAAAGCTGTCCTGCCAAACAACGGGGTGTTTTTCAACCCCCATGGCTTGCCATGGGGTCAGTGAGAGTCAATCGAAATCTGTCTATAGAGATCCGAAAGGAGGGTCTCGTTCACACTGGGAAAATTGGAATTGACGGTTTGAAAATATTCGTCTGCCCAGATGAAGTCTTCTAACAGACTGGATCCAGCGGCTTTCAATACAGCAGGGGAAAAATTTTGAAGGATCGAATCAACTTGAAGATTTTCGCCAAGCAGGCAGGTTTTGGCAAACTCCTGTACTTTGGCGGGATCATTCGTACCCAGATAGACAAAGCGAATGAGTTCTTCTTCCAGCTTCTGGCGCATATTTTGGTTGGTCAATCCCGCGATAAAATCACAGGTGCCATACGCACTAAGGATCAGATCGCGCAGTTTTGAAATGTCGTTCATGGTTTCAGTATAAGGCGGATCGTAAAAATCATTGGGCGGTTGGCCTTGTTTTCAATTTCTGTTCCCATCAGAAGGCAAGCCGGGCAGGATTGCAAAGTGAAAGCTGGACAGGTGAGCTTCGATCCTTTTCCAGCTGTCCAGCTCCCTGGATTTCAATCCTTTGAGCCTGTTCATGAACAGGAAAATAAAGAAAAAAGAAGCGTTCATCCAGCTTGCACGCTTGAAGAAAACAGATCACTCATGGATAAGCAAAAATTCATCATCCGGATGAATGTGACCAAGGATTAAGCAGGCATAAAGAATACAGGAAAACATAATTTCAATATAATAAAACTATCAAGAAAGGATGTGTATATTATGTTTTCTAATTACTATCTCTATTCAGTCCTCGGCCTGGTTTGGTATATCCTTTACGTAGTTGGCCTGTGGAAAATGTTTGAAAAAGCTGGTGAAGCTGGCTGGAAGTCAATTATCCCCGTCTATAATATCTACATTGAATATAAAATCTGCTGGCAGACCAATATTTTCTGGGTCTTCGTTGGCTTGAGTGTGCTCAGTGGTGTTTTATACAGCCTGGGTGCCAACTATGCCATGATGATCCTGATCTATCTGGCTTATGCGATTGCGCTGATCAATGCGGTGATTCGTGCGGTCTTCTATTACAACCTCTCTTTGGCCTATGGTCATGGATTGGGCTACTTCTTCGGCTTGTATCTGTTCAACTCCATTTTCGTTATCCTGATTGGATTTGGATCCAGCCGTTATGTCGGCAACCGCTACAACCATACCAATTCGCACAGCTTTGCCATGTAAAAAGCAATGGCTTGACTGTTCTTGCCAAGCAATCTCTTTAAGCAGTGCTGCATTCACGCACTAAACACCGGACATGATCCGGTTTTTTTTATCCCAAATCAGAAAAGATCCCAAATCAGAAAAGATCCCAAATCAGAAAAGAGAGAAAAGATAAAAAGCGAGTCAATACGAGTCAATACGGGATATAAAAGGAATGCCAAAAATTACGGATAGAAAAGAGGAAATAGAGCAAAAATGGAGATAAGAATAATGAATATCGTATAACCTGACGACACCTGCCTAACACTCTGTCCAGACAGTCTTTTTTCAATCGTATAATCGTTGTAAGATTAGAGGATGAAAACCAAATCGATTGCACAAGCGGGAATGCTTTGCGCGGTATATGGGGTCATGATTTTCATGAACACGCTCACCGGACTTTGGGTGGAGTCAATTTTCCCCTATCTCTTTTGTTTCCCGATTCTAATCTGTGCCCTTCAAAATGATGTCAAGGTTTCATTTTGTGCCATGGCTGCTATGTTTATTCTGACACTGATGCTCAGTTCACTGACCACATGGCTGATTGCAGGAAGCATGCTTTTAGCGGGCTGGATTTTTGGCAGCTGCATTCATAAGCGGATTTCGATTTTGACAGCTTCCATGATCTGCTTTGTACTGATGAGCGGCTTGAACTATTTGGAAATGAGCCTGATGGCTGTTGTTTTTGGCTATGATTTGAGCGTCGAGAGACAATTTTTTGGCTATGTCAGCCAAGTGGTCTCATGGAATACGCTGCTGCTGATTATGGCAGGCTTGATGGGCCTGCTGGAAGCTTTCGCCCTGACTTGCATGACCATCGTTGTGGCCTTGAAGGCAGATCGAAAGCTTTCTGTTTTGGATCTGGGCTTGAAAGTGGGGATTCATCCACTCTTTGCGTGGCTGTTTACCCTTCTGTTCCCAATTTGGTTTATGTCGCTGGCGGGTATGTTAGAATTGCCAGCAGGAGTTAAAGATTTATTTGTGGTCTTGCTTGTGGTTTGTCTGGTAGCAATGATCGGGCAGGGAACGATCGTTCTCATTCAAAAAGCCGTTCAAAGGGGGCCATCAGCCAGAATTACCCTGATCACACTGGGTGCTTTTATTCCAGGGATCAATCTGATCGTGGCTGCTGTTGGCTGGTGGTCATTGATCCGGCACTCAAGCGATTTCAAACATTTAAAGAGGAAGAAAAATGAAACGATTTAGTAAGTGGCGTTATTTGCAATTGTTCCTGCTGCTGCTTGGACTTGCCTGTACCGTCTATTATGCGTTTCGTCAGGAGTGGATTCCCTGCTTAATTGTTCTTGTTCTCACGCTGCTGTCGTTTATTCTGTTTACCACCTTCTGGCGGGCACTCAAGCTGAAAGGCATCCAGACGGAAGTGGAAATCAGCCGCGTTCTGGGCAAGGATGCCAAAGATGCATTGGTATTTGGCGAGGTGGGGATCATTACCTACAACGATGAATATGTCTGTACCTGGGTTTCGGACTATCTGCGCCAAATCGTCGATCTGGATCTTGTCAACCAGAAACTGACCGCCTTTTTCCCCAATATGCGCGACCTGTTTGAAGAACATGTCGATACCATTACCGGCCAGTATAAGGACCAGTATTTTGAGGTTACCCATAAAGAGGGCAGCCAGGTTTTGTTTGTCAAAAATATTACCGCTCTGGAGCATCTGCAAAAGCAGATTGACCGCGGCTCAATCGTGGTTGGGTTAGTCAATCTGGATAACTATGATGAGTATTCCAGCTACGATAACGAAGAAATTCTCAACGAAATCAACACCCGCATTCGCTCACCGCTGATTGCCTGGGCCAAGGAAAATGGGATTTTTATCCGCCGGATTCGTTCGGACCGCTATTTGATGATTATGGATACGGCGATTTTCAATCGCCTGCGGCTGCAGAACTTCCAGATTTTGCAGCGCATTAAGGATATTTCCGCCCGGATGGATATTTCGATTACGTTATCCATTGTTTTTGTAGAAAACAGTCCGAGCTTTTTGGAGCTGGATAAAACGCTCAATGAAGTCATGGAAATCGCCCAATCCCGCGGCGGTGACCAGGTTGCAATTAAAGAGGGCAGCCAGCCGATTGAATTTATCGGCGGCAATTCCGAAAAAGCCAGCCAGCGCTCAAAAGTCCGGGTGCGGATTGTTGGCAGTTCGATCCAGGATCTGGTCCGCAATGCCGATAAGGTCTTTATTTTAGGCCATGTCAATACCGACTTTGATGCGATGGGTGCGGCTTTGGCCATGTCCAACTGGGTTCGCGCTTTGCATAAAGAACCCTATATCGTTTTAAAAGACGTTCCTCGCGATGGCCAGCTGCAGGCGACAATGAACGACTATGCCAAACCGCTCAACAGCCAGCATCACTTGATTACTGAAGAGAGTGCTCTGGAGCTGATGGATCCAAAAAAGGATGTCTTAATCATGCTCGATCATTCCAATCCGCAGATTTCATCGGGCAAGCGGTTATTAGAGCATGGCGGGCGGACGATCATCATCGACCATCACCGCCGGTCAGAGCAGTTTCCAGACAATGTGCTGACCTCGTATATTGAATCTCAGGCCTCCAGTACATGCGAAATGATGACAGAACTGCTTCAGGCAAGCAATGTTTCGATTCCGATCTATGAAATGGAAGCCACAATCATGTATCTTGGTATTCTGGTAGACACAGCCCGATTTAAGCAGCATACCTCGGAGCGAACGTTCCAGGCTGCTGGTATTCTGCGCTCATGGGGGGCCAATGCCGAAACAGCTGAAAAGGCACTGCAGGAAAGCTATGATGAGTACCGCAAGCGCAGCCAGCTGATTGAAAAGGCTTCGGCGTATAAGGATAAATACCTGATTGATGTCCTTCCAAGCCCGGTCAGCCGCACTGAACTTTCCCAAATCTCGGATGCCCTGCTAAAATTTAAAGGATGCCAGGCAGCGTTTACCATCGGTATCAATGAGAACAATGGCCATACGGCGATTTCGGCACGAAGCGACGGATCGGTCAATGTTCAAAAAATTATGGAAAAACTAAACGGCGGAGGCCATTTCGCGGCAGCAGCGGCTGAACGGGAGGATCTTACTCCCACCCAGACGCTTAACCAGCTGAAAGGACTCCTCGATCAGGAGGGTTAGTTGTCAATAACCCCACCCAAACTGCCTTGCAATTTGGATGAGGCTTGAAATAAGAAGCTTTCACGTATCTGTTTTACGCCTGATTGACTAGCCTGAGTCTTAACAGACTCCGTTATTTGAGAATCAACCTTAAACAAGTTGGAACAGGCACTCCAGTGATGTTCAGCTCCAGTCCCGCACTCTGCGGATTGGCATGAAACAGCACTGAGGTCAGGTGCAGTGTGCAGGTCAACAAACCTCTTATCACATTGGCAAGGGCTGGTGCTTTATCCACTACCAGGATCGTAGTGGATAAAGCTTCTTTTGATATGCAGAAACTAAAAAATCCAGAGAGTTCCGGAACTGAGTATCAAAACGGCGACCAAAAGGGATTCTGGAATGTTCGTGAGTACGTTTTGTTTCGTGGCCCTCACGAATGCCAGCACTGTCATGGCAAAAAGAAAGATCCGGTCTTCAATGTTCATCACATTGAAAGCCGGAAAACGGGTGGTAATTCGCCTTCCAGCTTGATTGCTCTTTGCGAAATGGGCCATAACGAATACCATGACAAGATCAAATCAGGAAAGACCAAAAGTCCAGAAGACTTTAAGCTGCCTAAACGCGCCAAACCGTATCGGGATGCAGCTGGCATGGGTATCATGCGCTCGACACCGCTGGAACGGTTAAAAGAAGCCAATCCTGATCTTGAGGGGGTCAATACTTATGGCTGCCTGACCAAAAACAAACGAATTGAGCTGAACCTGGCGAAAGAGCATTACAATGATGCCTATTGGATTGCAGGCAATCCCAATGCCAAGCCATTAGAACAATGCCTGGATCTCAAAAAGACCAGAAGGCATAACCGCCAGATTCATCAATTCAACTTCATTCAAGGACACAAACGGAAAAGCAACCAAACCGACCAAATGGTTGGCGGTTTCTGTCTCTTTGACCAGGTCAAATTCGAAGGACAGGAATGCTTGATTACTGGACGCAGAAAAAGTGGATCCTTTGTATTGAAAACTTTATCAGGACAGAGGATTCATAATTCTGCCTCTATAAGGAAATTAGTTCTGATTGAAAGAGCTGATGGATACTTAAAAGAAACGGAGGTTCGGCAATTCCTGGCCATCCAAACTGCTTAGCCGTTTGGATGGGGTATCCTTGCCTAGCATGATGAAAGTAATTCTATTGACTGACGTAAAAAATGTCGGTAAAAAAGATGAAGTCAAGGAAGTGGCAGATGGCTACGGCCGCAATTTTCTGATCAAGAAAGGTCTTGCCGAACCCTTTAACAAAGAAACATCCAGGGAACTCGATGCCCGCAAAGAAGAAATGCGTCAGCAGGATCTTGAAAACCAGAGGCAGGCGAAAGAAACGGCTGAAAAGCTCAAAGATTTAACCTTGGAATTCAAGCTGAATACTGGCAAAGGAGGCAATACCTTCGGTCAGGTTTCGTCCAAACAGATTGTTGCAGCACTTGCCGACCAGAATATCCAGGTCGATAAGCGCAAGATCATCATGGATACCCCAGTCGATTCGCTTGGCACAACCAAAGTCAAAGTGGATCTGTATAAGGGAAAAATCATCGGAACCATCAACGTGCACGTGAGCGCAAAAGGCGAATAGTCCATGATTCGTGAACTGCCAAATGCCCAGCGCATGGAGCAGTCATTGCTCGGAGCAATACTCGTTTATCCGGAAGTTCTTTCGTTATGCAAGGACGCCGATTTGAGTGCCTCCGAGTTTTTTGTTCCTGCGCACCAAAAAATCTACGATGCCTTATTAGAAGTCACTGATGCCGGCCAGCAGCCGGACTTCGAAAAACTCGTTCAAAGACTGGCTGAAAACCAGGACCTGGAAGGCTCGGGGGGAATTGAGTATATTAATTCACTGATGGATTCGGCTGTCAGCCAGGTACCGGCCAGCGGCTATATTGAAACCATTCAAAATAAATCCCAGCTGCGTCGCCTGATTGATGCAGCCGATAAGATTGCAGATGAAGCCGGCACCTCAACAGCTGAAATTGATGCGATTTTGGATGACAGCGAGCGTATGCTCATGGATGTCACGCGCCGGCGAAAGGCTGCGGACTTTAAATCGTCCAGGGATCTGGTCAGCGAAATCCGCCATGAGCTTGAAATGCTGCGCAACAACCAGGGCGTCAATGGCATTGCAACAGGCTACGCGGATCTTGACCGCATGACCAATGGTTTTCACCGCGGCGACTTGATTATCCTGGCAGCCCGTCCGGCGATGGGAAAATCAGCGCTGGCTTTGAACTTTGCCAACCAGGTAGCCAGACGCAATGAGGGGGCAGTAGCAATCTTTTCACTGGAAATGCCTGGCACTTCACTTGTCAAGCGTCTTCTGGCGGCTGAAGGCCATATTGATTCCAAAAAGCTGACCACTGGAAAACTCGATCCGGATGACCAAAACTCATTGAATTCAGCTTGCAACAGCTTGTCTGAGCGCAAGCTGTTTATCGATGATACCAGTATGATCAAAGTCAGCCAGATTTTCTCCAAATGCCGCAAGCTGCGAAACCAGGAAGGGTCGCTGTCTTTAATTGTCATTGACTATCTGCAGCTGATCTCGGGCAGCGGCCGCGGGGATTCCCGCCAGCAGGAAGTTTCCGAAATCAGCCGCAACTTAAAAATTCTGGCCAAAGAAATGGACTGCCCCGTTATCGCCCTTTCCCAGCTTTCGCGTAAAGTCGAAGAGAGAACCAATCATGAGCCGCAGCTTTCGGATTTGCGTGAATCCGGGTCTATCGAGCAGGATGCAGATATCGTTATGTTTATCTACCGCGAACAATACTACAACAGTAATCCGGACGAAGACAATGCCACGGAAGTCGTGGATTTATCGTTAAAGAAACACCGTAATGGGGAAACGGGAAAAGTCGAGCTCGTCTTTGAAAAAGCCTGCTCGCTGTTCTCGTCCATGGCCTCGGAAGGGATGATGAGTGCGTATGCGGGTTGATTTATTCTGCTCAGGCTCGAAAGGCAACTCCTGCCTGGTTCGCACGAGCTCTACTTCGATTTTGATCGACTGCGGCCCAACGACCAAACGGTACATGAAAAATGCCCTGGAATCGGCTGGCCTTACTCCGCAGACTCTGGATGCTTTGCTTATTACTCACTCCCATGGCGACCATATCCGCCAGCTTTCCATGTTTACTGAAATTCCTGTTTATACTTGCTGTCCTTTGAAAGCCAAGGATTCGCGCGGCCATCTTGTCCACCTCGATTTGCATACGGTGGCAAGACCTTCGCGCTTTACGATCGGGGACTTGAAGATTCTTGCGATTGCCACCAGCCATGATTCAGGCCCAAGCATGGGCTTTGTGATTGATGATGGCTATGAAAAGCTGGTCTATGTTACGGATACTGGGTATCTGCCCGCTGAAGTGTATCCCGTCTTGACAGGGGCAGACTACTATATCTTCGAAAGCAATCACGATCTGGAAATGCTCCAGCAGACCAACCGCCCCTTCTGGCTCAAGCAGCGCATCTGCTCGGATACCGGCCATATGAACAACATGGACAGCGCCCGCTTATTGGCAAGGTTTATTACCGCCAGGACAAGACGGATCGTGCTGGCCCACTTATCGGAAGAGGCCAATACCCCGAAACTTGCTTTGGCTGCTTTGGATGCGCGGTTGAGTGCGATCGGCTTTGATCGCAGCCACCTCACCATTCAAGCAGCCGAACAATGGCAGCCCCTTCACTTTGGCCAGATGCATGAAAAGCAAGAATCCAAAGCGAAAGCAGAAACTGCCCTACAATCTGCAGACGATTGCAATCCAAGCCAGCCAAGCTCTGTCTTAGCTTCTGGAATCTCTTCAGGAACAGCTTTTCTGGCAGGCCAAACCGAAGCCTCTATGCCAGCTTCTAATTCATCCGATTCAGAATCTTCCAATATGGATACGCCAGCCAAAGAAGCAGTCCATTCGGATTTTGCATTTGATTCCAGCCCTGACCAAATTCCTGAAGAGGATTTCGACTTTGAGCTGCCGGAAATTCCACGTGGAATGTTTCCTGCAGATGCTTCAAAATTCAGTGACCATCACTAACCCAAAGAGCAGGTATTGGCCAACTCTTTGGGCTTTTCTTTTATTGCTTGCAAATGGACATTCAAGGCAGTTTCTCAACAATTTGAAAGAAGACCAAAGAAAATCAGGAGGACTTTTTCTTTGTAAAAACAGATCCGGATTATACTGACTCATATTCAAAGAAGAAGGCCTCTGGCTAGACCGCCAGCTATTCTTTGTTCAATCCAAATGGAAAATAGAATCCAGGGATCAGAAAAAAACAAGGCCTGGGACCAGGAGGCACAGGGTGAAAGAGAGCCTTCGAGAAAGAAGAAAAACGATGAAAAACAAGACAGTCAAAACACAGGAACTGACCAACAATGGCCAGGACTGGCTTCGCGTAACACTTGATGGCAGGGATTTTGACCTGCCATTTAAGCAAATCGGGGATCGCAAAGTGGCTTTTCTGGATATTTCCGGCCAGGTGGACTTTATTGAACAGATGGCTGATCTTTTGGTTGAGCAGATTCAGGAGACAGGATTGGAGTTTGATACGCTCCTCAATCCGGTGGCCAAAAGCAATGCTCTGGCCCACGCCATTGCATCCCGTTTGATGAAAACAGTAAATCCGGCTTTAACTTCAACGGTTGTGGCCCGCAAATCCAAGCCCGGTGAACATCACTTGGTTGAAGCCGACTATAAGTCTGTAACGACCAATGGCAGCCAGACCCTGTATCTGACTGACGAAGAGGCGAAGTCTTTGCAAGGACGCAGCGTTTTGTTGGTTGATGATGTTTATGGAGCAGGGGGAGCAACGAAAGCTTTAGAAGAACTGCTTGCCAAAGCTGGAGCCAAAAAAGCTGGCCATGTTGTCTGCGCAGTTGAAAAACAACCAGATCTTCCCAAGGATTTGATTTACCTTTACGAGCTGCCAAGCTATCCAGCCCAAAGCTAAGGCTGGCCGTAAATCTGGCAGATTGTTTTAAGCGTTCAAGATAAGAAGACGATTGATCTCCTTAAGCAGAGCTGGAAACCCAAAAGACCAATAGAATGAGGAATTGGATTGTGAAGGAGAGAAACCAAAGTGAATTGATTTTTCGAGCCGCAGCCCGCGAAGATGTCGGATTGATTCTGCACTTCATTCGCGAACTGGAGGACTACGAAAAAATGCTTGATGAAGGAGTCGCTGATGAAGCGGCGCTGGAAGAGTGAATTTTTGACAAGCAGAAAGCCGAAGTGATCTTTGCAATGACAGAGGGCAAGGAAGTTGGTTTTGCATTGTTTTTCCACAACTTTTCGACTTTCTTAGGCCGGGCAGGCCTTTACCTGGAAGACTTATATGTTCTTCCAGAATCCCGTGGCCAGGGATATGGCAAAGCTCTGCTTAAAGAGCTGGCTACGATTGCTTTAGATCGCAGATGCGGGTGATTGGAGTGGTGGTGCCTGGATTGGAACAAGCTAAGCATTGATTTTTACCACTCTCTTCAAGCTGAGCCGATGTCGGACTGGATGGTTTATCGGATTGCCGGAGATACCTTAAAAAGCTTGCCAAGCCAGAATAGACAGCATGGCTTACAGCTGCAGGCTGCAATGAAAGGTTGATGGAGCAAACTTTCAAAGCAGACAAAAGCGGATATAAGAAACAGCTGACTGCCGTGCAAGAAAAGCCGGAAAGAAACGAAAAAATAAAGCGGGAGTTTTGGGTTGATGCAAAACTCCCGCTTTTTAGGTGAGTTGGATAGACTCATGAAAATGGATTCGAGAAAAGCGTATACAAAATATAAGCTTGAAATGGAAAAGTCGATTTTAATGCTTAATAGTTCGTACGGTTAACAAAAGCCTGGCAGTCAAATGGATACCAGCCTTCACCAGGTTCCAGATACAGACAATAGCGGGGAGCACCGTCTTCATCAAGTGGTCCGTAGTGCATCCAGGTATCTCCATATTTGTCAGCAATCTTCAAAATGTCGGCCAGGCAGGGAGCAAAGAAGGCCCGGTCAAAATAATGGGTGCCCCAGGCAGCCCAGATTTTATGGTTAGGGAATTTGGAGAGAACTTCGTCAATGACTTTATTGTTTTCGTTGATTAAATCCTGGTCGGCAAATTCAGTCAGTTCGTCTAAGTGGGTGGCACGCTGCGGATAGAGACATAAGACAATCCAGCTGTCATAGCCATAGGATTGGGCAATGTGGCGAACCGTTCCTAAAGTAGAAGAAGTCTGCGTTGGGGATCCCACAGAAGGATTGATGCTCATGACGATGAGCGGGTTATTTCCAACCGTGCCAATGACAAAGCGGTTTTTGTTATCAGGGGTGTTTTGGTAGATGTATTGTTCTTGAGCCATACATGTTCCTTTCCAAGTCCATGCTCTTTGCTGGCAGATGATGCTAAAAAAGGGAATAGAGATAAGAATGGACAAAAATTAAACAGCCAGCAAAGAGAATGGATTGATTTGGGTTTCTTGAAACAGAATAGCATCGGTTCTGCAAAAAGCCGGGCTGAATGATCAAAAGGTTTGACAAGGACTTGGCTAAGCAGCCTTGCATCGTCTCTGCTCGAAGACGGGGTGCCAAGTTTGCTTGGCAGGTTTATGCTGTTACCAAGTAAACTTGGCAAATAAGCCTGGAGGATTTCTAAATGGACAAAAACGAAGTTTTAGCAAAAAGCAGGGCTGAAAACGCAAAGGAAGATGAATATGAAAAAGAAGTTGCCAAACAAGCAGACAGTGTGGCCGTCTTTGTCCAGCTGCTCTTGGCAACTGTCTTTGTTGTGGCGCAGATTATGGTGGAAGGCAAGCTGAACTGGAGCCTGTATGCGCTCGTTTGGAGCGTGAGCATGTCGACCAACTGGGTTAAGTGGGCAAAACTGCATCGTAAGCAAGAACTGAGAAAAGCATTGGCCTATACGCTGCTGGTCGCGATGGCTTCAGGATACTATCTTTATGCCCTGGTTGTATCTTGATTCAGTTTATGAAACAGTAGGATGTATGGACGAAAAGCTCATCTTAAAAAATCATTTGAAAGAAGCCAGAGCTCAACGTAAGCTTTCCCAAGCCCAGCTGGCTGAAATGGCCGGAGTCTCCCGCAATACCATCAGCTCGATTGAAACGGGACAGTTTACCCCTTCGGCAAAGCTTGCTCTGATTTTATGTATTGCTTTAGATAAAAAGTTTGAAGACTTATTTTATTTTCCGGATTGAGAATGGAGTTGAATTGGATCTAACAGGGGCAAATAAAGACTAAAGGGGATCGAGTGAGCAAATGATGCCATTCCAGGCTTTTGACATTTGCTTACGGCGGCTGCTCGTTTTGGGATGCAGCAAAAAAAGATGGCACCACGCAGACTGCCATCTTTTTTTGCTGCATCCCAACTGATTTTGCCAAAACGACAAGGATTTCAGCAAGAAAAGCAGCCTGTTTTCTCTGGCCTAAAGCCCGGTTTGTAAGCGTTTGCCAAAAGAGAGATCGGCTTGTAAGCCGAATCATCAAAAGAGAATGGGCGCATAGGCGTTCATGCAAGACAAACAGGCGTACATTAGGGGCATCCGTAAAGGCAGATCCTTTCGATACCTAGAGAAGATTGAATCAGAAATGTTCTCAGCAGCGCCCGTGTTTATCCTTTTTGAAAAGGTATCTCATAGGTTGCATCAGCCAATCTAAAAGATTACACTGACCCGTGGTCAGAAATGAAAAAATGGTCTGATCATTGGTTGCGTTTCACTTCGAACTCGAAGGGAACTCCTTCTTAAATTCAACTTCATCCAGATTTTGAAATTTGGCTAAAGGCAGGCGGTGTTGAGGCGGTTGAGCCGCGCGGGTTTGCTATAATGGGTAGGATAAAGGAAGGTGATTCACTTTGTTGACAGTTTTTGATCATCCCCTGATTAAGCATAAGCTGACAATCATGCGGGATAAGAACACCAGTACAAAAGACTTCAGAAACAATCTTGATGAGATTGGATCTTTGATGGTCTATGAAGTTACTCGGGACCTGCCGCTTGTTGATCATGAAATTGAGACACCACTTGCGAAGATGACCGGGTCCAAGATGGCAAAAGACGTTGTCGTTGTTCCAATTCTGCGTGCCGGACTTGGAATGACCTCTGGAATCATGACATTGATTCCAACAGCGAAAGTTGCCCATGTAGGGCTGTTTCGGGATGAAGAAACGCTCGAACCGCATACTTACTTCGAAAAATATCCGAAGAACATTAAGGATGCAGTGACCATTGTCGTCGACCCGATGCTTGCAACGGGCGGAAGCGCGGTAGCAGCTATTGACATGGTCAAAAAACAGGGCGCACAGAATATCAAGCTGGTCAGCCTGGTAGGAGCCGAAGAAGGCGTGAAAAACGTTGAAGAACACCATCCAGATGTGGATATTTATCTGGCAGCTTTGGATGGCAAACTCAACGAAAACGGCTACATTGTTCCAGGCCTTGGCGACGCCGGAGACCGGATTTTCGGAACGAAATAATGTCTCCTGCTAAGTTTTCTGGTTTTCTTTTGGTCAACCTGCTGGTCTGCATCTGGATCGGCTACTTGATTGATTCCTGGACAGGCATGAGCCCTGTGTGGATCATCGTCCTAACTTTGTATGCGATCATCGGAAGCTTTTTTGTTCTTCTTTATCGCAACAACAAGAAGAAAGGGAAGAAAACCAAATAGCAACTATGAGTGATGGACTGAAACGAATCATCAAAGACTCTTTTTACATCACATTGGCAATTGATGCCCTCTTATTGATTCTCATTCTGTGCTTTTGGCCGGCTGATGGCAAAGGAAGCGCAGCACTGGGCCTAATTTGGGGCAGCGCCATTGCGATGGCGGGATTTGTCATGATCTGTTCCATGGTTAATGGATTGACGTCCGTCAATAAAGGAAAGAGCAAAGGAAGGACAGGCTATTATATACGCTATGCGTTTTATGGGGTCTGTCTGGCACTTGGGGCATGGCTGATGAAATTCAGCGTGCTGACAATGCTTGCAGGAATTCTCGCTCAAAAAGCCAGTTTGGTGGTGTATTCCCTGCAAGAACAACGAAAGGACCGAAAATGAGTGATGTTTCTCAGATTGTAATTCGTATCGGCTCCTTTAATTTTTCGATCCACCAGTCGATTCTCGTCTGGCTGGTCATTTGTCTGGTGATGTGCATTGTCGCCTATATCGCTGGTAAAAAAATTGAAAAGGCGGACCCCTCCAAAGCCCCAACCGGCATTGTGTACTGGTCCGAGGAGCTTTACAATCTCTGCCTTTATGTCATTAAAGGCAACCTGAAAGAGCAGACGGTTCATTATCTGCCAATGTTTGGCACGATCATGGTCGGCATGCTTCTTTCCAACCTGGTTGGACTGCTGGGATTCCAAAACCCGACATCCAATGTATCGTTCAACGCGACCCTCGCGCTGATGTTTTTCTTAATGATCCAAACGCATGGGATTACCAAAAACGGTCTTGGCGCCCGCTTAAAAGAGCTGACGGAACCAATGTGGCTGCTGACCCCATTGAACATTATTGGTGAACTGGCGCTGCCTATTTCGCTGACAATGCGTCTGTTCGGTAATATTCTAGCTGGATCCATTATTTCTTTGTTGATTTATACACTGATCAAATCGATCGCACCCTGGGGCTATCTGGGTCTTACCCTCACACCATTTATCCATCTTTATTTCGATGTGTTCTCCGGTGTCATCCAGACCTATATCTTCTTCACCCTGGGTACTTACTTCCTGGGCCAGCAGGTCGCCGAACAGGAAGAATAGCTTTTGCTGCTTTCAGGCAGCCGCGGACATCGGCCGGTCGTTTTTTTACCGGTCAGAGGCAGGCCTTCCTTTCAAAAGCCTTTTTCAAAGTCGAAAAGAGGCGGCTATCTCTTGCGTAACCAAGGTCTGCTTTTCAATCTGATCAAAAACGGTAAGTGGGAATGGCCATGAGGTGGTTTCCGCCAGCCAACAGGTCTTGTCCGCTTTATAAATAAGGAGAAATTCACAGTATGTTTAATGAAGAATTCGTAAGAGGTATGGCAGTTTTGGGCGCCGGCATCGCAATGGTTGCTGGTCTTGGTCCTGGTATTGGTCAGGGTTTTGCCGCTGGTAAAGGTGCTGAAGCCGTAGGCCGCAATCCGGATGCTTCCGGAAAAATTCAGTCCATCATGGTTCTTGGTATCGCGCTTGCCGAAACCACTGGTATTTACGCCTTAATCATCGCCATTCTGCTTATCTTTGTTAAAGGTTAAGAAAACGTGGTGAGATCCGATGATTGATTTCAATATTGATAACTACTTAAGAATATCCTGGCAGGATGTTCTTCTGGTATGCATCTCAACATTCATCATCGTCGTCGTCTGCAAACATTATTTCTGGGATAAGCTGTTAGCGTTTATCCAGAAACGGCAGGCACTCATTCAGGACAACATCGATGCGTCTGAAAACCTCAAGGCGCAGGCGATGGTCCAGAAAGAAAAGTACGATGCCAAGCTGGCATCGGCTGGTGCCAAAGCCAACCAGATTATTGATCAGGCCCGCCGTGAAGCGGATGCCGAGAAAACCCAGATCATCGATTCGGCCAAGAATCAGGCTAAAAATATTGAGCGCGCAGCGTATGAAGACATTGAACGCGATAAGCTGAGAGCACAAAAAGAAATGAAGAATGCCATTACCGATGTTGCTTTAGCCGCTGCAGGCCAGATTCTTGAACAGGAAATCGATGCCGACAAGCAGAAAGATATTCTCGACAAACTGATTGATCAGGCAGGTGAAGGCAGATGGTAGACAAAAGCCTGCCCTTTGCACAGGCTCTGCTGTCCATTGGACAAGAGAGTGGTCAGGAAGATGCCTTTTTAGAAAATTTGGTGACTGTCAAAGAAGTCTTTAAAGAAAATCCACAGCTGGCAAGCGTCATGAATCATCCGGCGATTTCCAATGCTGAAAAAGAGAAGATGCTTCTTGAAATTTTCAACAACGACTTCAATGGCTCGTTCGTCGATTTTCTCAAGGTGGTCTGCCGCCATTCGATGGCTGGCTCTTTGCCATCCATTGCGGATGACTACTCGCAGCTGTTAGATGAAAGCCGCCATATCCAGACGGTAAAAGTCACGACTGCAGCTCCATTAGACGAAATGCAGAAGCAGAAACTGGCCGTCGTCCTGGAACAGAAACTGGGCGGAAAGGTCAAACTGCAGTGCAGCATTGATGAGAAGCTGATTGCCGGTATGCGCATCCAGACTGAAGATTCGGTGATGGACGCTACTTACCTTGGCCAGCTGAACAAAATGAAAGAACAGCTTTCCCGAAGCTGAAAACAGGTGATGTGAATGAGTTTAAATCCCGCAGAGATTTCAAAACTGATCAAAGCACAGATCCAGAATGTTGATAAAGATGTAGAAATGAACGAAAGCGGCACCGTCTTAAGCGTTGGTGACGGTATCGCTACGGTTTATGGACTGAAAAACGCTATGATGTCCGAACTTCTGCTGTTTCCGCATGATGTCTATGGCATGGTGCTCAACCTTGAAGAAGATCAGGTCGGCGTTGTTTTGATGAGTGATAATCCGGATATCAAAGAAGGGGATACAGTCAAAAGAACTGGCCACGTTGTCGAAGTTCCTGTCGGCGACGCCATGTTAGGGCGCGTTGTTAACGCTCTTGGCCAGCCAATTGATGGCAAAGGCCCCATTGAAGGAACCAGACTGCGTCCGGTAGAACGAGTTGCGCCTGGCGTTATGACTCGTAAAAGTGTATCTGTACCTTTACAGACTGGTTTAAAAATTATTGACTCGATGATCCCAATTGGTCGTGGCCAGCGCGAGCTGATTATCGGTGACCGTCAGACAGGTAAAACTGCGATTGCCATCGATACCATCATCAACCAGAAGGGTCAGAATGTGAACTGTATCTACGTAGCCATCGGTCAGAAAGCTTCCACCGTAGCCCAGATTGTTGAAAAGCTCAAACAGTTTGGTGCGATGGAGTATACGACCGTCGTAGTCTCCACGGCCTCTGAAGCCGCTCCACTGCAGTATATTGCTCCTTATGCTGGATGCGCTATTGGTGAAGAGTGGATGGAAAATGGCAAGGACGTTTTGATCGTCTATGACGATTTATCCAAGCATGCCGTGGCTTACCGCGCTATGGCTTTGCTGCTTCGCAGACCACCAGGACGTGAAGCCTATCCCGGCGACGTCTTCTACCTGCATTCAAGACTTCTTGAACGAGCAGCCCGTCTGAATGAAAACCACGGCGGCGGTTCTTTAACCGCCCTGCCGATTATCGAGACCCAGGCAGGCGACATTGCTGCCTATATCCCAACCAATGTCATTTCCATTACCGATGGGCAGATCTTCTTGAAGACCGATATGTTCAATGCGGGTCTTCGTCCAGCGGTAGACTCTGGTCTTTCCGTTTCCCGTGTTGGATCGGCAGCCCAGGATAAAGCCATGAAGCAGGTTTCCGGCTCTTTGAAGCTGGAACTGGCTCAGTTTGCGGAAATGGAGGCATTCTCCAAATTCGGATCTGACCTGGATGCAGCAACGGCTGAAGTTTTGCATCATGGCAACCGTCTGACCCAGCTTCTGGTTCAGAAACAATACTCTCCACTTTCCATGCCGGAAGAAGTTCTTTCGCTGTTTACTGGCAAATACAAATACCTGCGCTCCATTCCAGTTGAAATGGTTCAGGATTTCGAGGACAAGATGCTGATGTTCTTTAAAACCGAGCATCCAGAAATTATCGCCCAAATCGCTGAAAAGAAGGCCCTGGATGATGAGCTGACTGCCCGCATCAAGGAACTGATGGACAGTTTCCTTGAAGACTACAAAGTAAAGGCAGGCCTCTAGTATGGCTGCAAGCAGGCAGGCGATTAAAGGGCGAATCGCATCCGTCGGTTCGACCAAGAAAATTACCAACGCCATGCAGATGGTCGCCAGCGCGAAACTTGCCAAAACACGCACCAACATGGAAAAAAACCGCGAATACGCCAACGGGCTGCAGGAAGTGCTGGCCATGGTTCTTGCCAGAGCAGACCAGGGAAGCAGACTGCTCAAAGATGATCAGTCAAAGCCTTCTTTCCTGTTTGTCATTACGTCCGATATGGGCCTTTGCGGCGGCTACAATGCCAATGTATTGAAAACACTCGAAAACCAGCTGCGCGATACCGACTATATTGTGATGGTCGGCTCTCATGGCGCATCCTGGGCAAAATCGAGAAATATTCATCTTCATGAAACCTTCATCGATCTGAATGAAGACGATGCCTATCTGCAGCTTTCAAACTGCATCGATGAAGCCTTGAAACTCTATGACACCCACCAGATCGGATCGATCAAGGTGCTATACACCCGCTATGTCAACACTTTGACCTTCGAACCCGAACTGGAAACCTTGCTTCCACCACCCGAACCCAAACACGAAGGTGAAAAGAAAGTCCGCGCCGAAACCATTTTCGAGCCGGAAAAATCCGTCATGCTGGCCTCATTGATTCCGATGATTGCCAAGTCGGTTTTGTATTCCAAATACATGGAAAGCAAGACCAGCGAGCAGGCAAGCCGCCGAATGGCGATGGAAAATGCGACCGACAATGCGGAAGAACTCCTGGATAAGCTCAACCTCGAATACAACCGTGTAAGACAGTCAGCAATTACCCAGGAAATTACAGAAATCGTTGGCGGAGCCAACGCCCTGAAGTAGAAAGGATGCGAATCTGTGATGGAAAACAAAGAAGCATCTGCACCAGTCACACAAGACACACAGAATACAGGGGTAGTCACTCAGATCGTCGGTCCTGTTGTCGACATCCGATTTGCCAGCGGCAAACTCCCTGACTTGTTAACCGCGATCAAAATCCCGCTCAAAGATGATCATTCCCTGACCGTTGAAGTCGCTCAAGGAATCGGCAACGATCTCGTTCGCTGCATCGCCATGGGATCGACAGATGGACTGGTCCGCGGTATGAAAGCAATTGATACGGGAGCACCAATCCAAGCTCCAATTGGCGAAGAAGTGCTCGGCCGTATGTTTAACGTTCTTGGCGAACCCATTGATGAACTTGGTCCAGTTAACGCCAAGCAGCACGCTCCAATCCATAGACCGGCCCCAAAATTTGACGAACAGTCAACCTCTTCGGCTATTCTGGAAACAGGCATCAAGGTGATCGACCTGCTTACTCCATATGCCCGCGGTGGTAAAATCGGCCTGTTCGGTGGTGCCGGCGTTGGAAAGACGGTATTGATTCAGGAATTAATCCATAACATCGCCAGTGAACATGGTGGTAAATCGGTCGTTGTCGGCGTTGGTGAACGCACCCGTGAGGGCAACGACATGTATTGGGAAATGAAAGAATCCGGCGTACTGGATAAAACCGTTCTGGTTTATGGCCAGATGAATGAATCGCCAGGGGCTCGCATGCGTGTCGGCCTGACCGGCCTGACCATGGCAGAATACTTCCGTGATGTGGAACATCAGGACGTATTGCTCTTTATCGATAACATTTTCCGTTTTACCCAGGCAGGATCTGAAGTATCTGCGCTGCTTGGCCGTGTACCATCTGCCGTAGGCTACCAGCCAACGCTGGCCACTGAAATGGGCCAGCTCCAGGAGAGGATTACCTCGACCAAAGATGGATCTATTACGTCCATTCAGGCTGTTTATGTTCCTGCCGATGACCTGACTGACCCTGCCCCGGCAACAACCTTCTCCCACCTGGATGCCAAGACCGTATTGGATCGTTCCATTGCTGCTCTGGGTATTTTCCCAGCTGTAGACCCATTGGAATCTTCCTCCCGTATGCTGGATCCCCAGGTGATTGGCGAACGCCATTACAAGGTTGCCCGCGGCGTGCAGGAAATCTTGCAGAAATACAATGAACTCCAGGATATTATCGCCATCCTGGGTATGGATGAATTGTCGGAAGAAGACAAGAAGATCGTTAACCGTGCAAGACGTGTTCGTAACTTCCTGTCCCAGCCATTCCACGTAGCGGAAGTCTTCTCTGGAATCAAAGGCGAATATGTTCCTCTTGAAACGACCATCAGTTCCTTTGAAAAACTGCTGTCCGGTGAATATGACAATCTGCCTGAGCAGGCATTCATGTTCGTTGGATCCATCGAAGAAGCGGTTGAAAAGGCTAAACAGATTGAGGCCGATGTCAAGTGATCAAACTCAAGATCGTTACGCCTGAAGGCCGCTATCTTGAAGAGCCAGTTAGTGCCATTCATGCCAAAAGCGTCATTGGTGAATTTACACTTCTTTCCAACCACATGCCGATTCTCATGTCGCTGGTGCCTTGTAAACTGACCCTGACTTTGGAAAATGGTCAAAAGGAAGACTACGCCATTTCGGGTGGAGTTCTGCATTACGATGATAACCAGGCTGCTTTGTTGACAGATGCAATCGAAGGCAAAGCAGAGATCGATATTCCACGGGCCCAGGCCGCGTATAAACGGGCTCGTGAACGAATGGAAAAGTGCGATTCCACTGCCCAGATGCAGCGTGCCGAACTGGCTATGAAGCGGGCCATCAACCGTCTGTCGGTTACCGGAAATCAACCCCAATAACCGATACCACTTTTCGTCCATTTTTTTGGACGAATGAAGTGATCGCCGCTCATTCCATACAAGCCAAACTCATTTTGCGTCGCAAGCCCAATGGCTGTGCGGCGCTTTTTAGATGCCTGCATTTGCTCTATTCGAATCTGAAAAACCAAAGCGGGCGCAAAACGATCGCAAGACTGTTTGGCAATTGGCAAAGCAAGAGGCGGCCCTTGATGGCCGGCTTTCCATTTTCCGCTTGCCAAAGCCTTTTCATCGCAAAGTCCCCAGTCAAAACAAGCTATAATTGAAACGGACTGGTCGCAAACGAAACTGCAGGCCAGTAAACTATCAAACAGGTGGATTTTCAATCGGGTTGAAAACCGCAAGCTCCCCCTGATCCGGAGGCGCTTGTTGGAATTCTCCAGGCCAGAAAGCATCCACCAAAAGCCATCGGTTTTCTATCCAGCAATGGATTCAAAAGGCCAGACGGGCCAGCAAAGGGCGGGAAGCCATAAAAACAATCTGGTCAAGGGTTGGATGGATTGGCAGCAATTCTAGCCAAAACGGCTTTGAAGGGACGGAAATTCCGAGTTGGCGACTTCAAATCAGTATAAAATCCATACTTTGATCTTGGATCGAAATAGCCAATCTGTTTTGGATTGGATAGAATGAAACTTCGCAGGGGGTAGAGCGATGAAGTACAAAACAGGGGTAAACCTCAAAGATTACACGACTTTAAAAATTGGCGGCGAAGCAGCCCGCTTTTATGAGCCGCAGTCAATTGCTGAAATTCAGGAAATTTTAAAAGAACACAAAGAACAGAATCTGCCGCTGGTCATTTTGGGCAATGGCAGCAATATGCTTTTTGAAGATGAAGGCTATGATGGCTCCATTCTTCACATTTCAAATGCTTTAGCCGGCATTGAACCGCTCGATCAAACGACGGTGCGTGTCTATGCCGGGCAGGAAAATGGCGAGCTGGCGAATTGGCTGGCAGATCATTCCCTTGGCGGTTTTGAATTTGCCAGCGGCATTCCCGGCACCATTGGCGGGGCTGTCATTATGAATGCAGGAGCCTATGATGGCGAGTTCAAAGATATCCTCAAATCCGTCGGCTACTTGGATGAAAACGGGGATCTGCATGAAGTGGATGCAGCAAATCTGGAACTGGGCTACAGGCATTCATGGTTTACCGACCATTTTGGTGTAGTCGTGTATGCCGACTTGCAGCTGGAGCCTAAAGATTCGAAACTTGTCCATGCCAAGATTCAAGAACTTCATGATAAACGGCATTCGAAACAGCCTATGGACAAGGCTTCGGCCGGGTCTACTTTCAAGCGCCCAAGCAAGGGGTATGCCTCCGCATTGATCCACCAGTGCGGCCTGCAGGGCAGAAGGGTAGGCGATGCGATGGTTTCCACCAAGCATGCTGGCTTTTTAATCAATGACGGCCAGGCCACTTGTAAAGATTTTTTAACTCTGGTTGGCATTGTGGAAGATGAAGTTTTGGCCCAAACTGGCATAAAACTTGATTTAGAAGTCCGTTTTATTCCAAAAATGCCATCTTGAAATCGCTTTCTACAACTTTTTCGGGTGAGTACGGCATAAAGATGTGAATATCAGTTGCGATTGTCGACGAACCGTCGTAATCTACAACCATCCAAAGACGGCAAAGGCGCCGAAGTTCCCAAAGACGGGAGTTTCGGCGCCTTTTTCGTTTTTTATAGAAAGTGAGGATGACTTATGGTCAACGAAGTTTTATCTCAGGTCTTTGGAATCTGGTACCTGATCGGTGCTGCTCTGGTCTTCTTTATGCAAGCCGGATTTGCGATGGTCGAAGCTGGATTCACCCGCGCGAAAAACGTGGGCAACATCATCATGAAGAACACCATGGACTTCTGTCTAGGAGCGGTGGCCTTCTTGTTTCTCGGTTATTCGCTGTTATGCGGCGATGGAAATGGTTTTATCGGCTGGGGTCAGAACCCATTGTTCGATTTCACCGGAACAAACTGGTCTTTGTTCACCTTCAACCTGGTCTTCTGTGCAACTGCAGCCACGATCGTATCGGGCGCAATGGCAGAACGGACTAAATTCTTATCCTATTGCATTTACTCGGTCATGATCTCGTTAGTGATCTATCCAATTGAAGCGCACTGGGTATGGGGTCCAGGCGGATGGCTGACCGCAATGGGATTCCACGACTTCGCTGGATCTTGTGTCATCCACTATGTTGGCGGCACTTGTGCTTTAATTGGTGCCGCGATGCTTGGACCGAGAATTGGCAAATTCTCGAAAGATGGAAAACCAAATGGTATTCCTGGTCACAACATCACTATTGGTGCGTTAGGCGTATTCATCCTTTGGTTTGGCTGGTACGGATTCAATGGTGCAGCTGCCCTGAATGGTTTACAGCTGGCGACGATCTTTGCTACAACCACAATTGCACCTGCTCTGGCAGCTTGCACAACCATGATTTATACCTGGGTTCGCTACGGCAAACCAGATATTGCTTTAACCCTGAATGCTTCTTTAGGCGGCTTGGTTGCTGTTACAGCCGGCTGCGATGCGGTCAATGCTTTAGGTGCTTTCATTATTGGTATTCTTGCTGGTCTGGTGGTTCCATTCTTAACCTGGCTGCTTGACTACAAATTAAAGATCGATGATCCAGTTGGTGCGATTCCTGTTCACTTTGGATGCGGTATTTTAGGAACGATCTGTGTTGGCTTGTTTGCTTGCGGTACAGATACGATGCCTGTTCCAGTTGGTTTGTTCTATGGCGGTGGTTTCCATCAGCTTGGAATTCAGCTGCTTGGTCTGCTGGCTGTTGGAACCTGGACTGCTGTTACAATCTTCATTACGTTCTTCTGCATTAAGAAAACCATTGGTCTTCGCGTTTCTCCAAAAGAAGAAATCGGTGGTCTTGACCTGTATGAACACGGTCTTGAAAGCGGCTATTCCGGATTTGCAATGGAAACGGAAATGTTATCCGATGACGAAACGCCAATCGTTGAAGTTGCTGCTCCTGCTGTAACCATTGAAGATGCTGTTCCAGCAACCGTTCTTGGCGGTGGAACCGGCATTCATAAAGTTGTCATTGTTTCGGGTATCGATAAGTTCGAACGCCTGAAAAAAGAACTCGAAAAAATTGGTATTGGTGGTATGACCGTATCCAATGTTATGGGTATGGGTGTTCAGAAAGGGCAGCCGATCTACTACAAAGGGGCTGAAGTAAAATCCCGTCTGCTGCCAAAAATGCAGGCTGAAGTGGTTGTCTGCAAAGTGCCTGTTGAAGAAGTTGTCAAAGCAGCCCAGAAAGCTCTTTACACCGGCAACATCGGTGATGGTAAAGTCTTTGTTTATCCAGTGGAAGATGTTGTTCGTATTTCTACTGGCGCTACGGGTGCTGAAGCCCTCGACTACGAAAAATAGTCGTATAAAAATCGAAAGCAACCAATACAGTTCCAGATCCTGTCTTCAGTCCAGTCTGATGACAGCCAGGAAAATTCTGATTTGAGCCGGGCCTGGTCAAAGAAGAAAAATCCCGATCTTTCGAATTCAAACTGAAAACCAATCCCGTCCAGGCAGACTGCTGCCACCGGTCTGTTCTGGGCTTTGATAGAGCGTATCTTTTATCAACCTGATTGTTCTACTCCTGATCGAAAATGCAAGATCTTTAAAAGATCTGTTAGCTGGCCAATTCCGAGTTTGATTCTGTCATCAAGACCGAATTGGTCTGCTGGATTTGCGGACTCTCTCCTTTCAAGCTCAACTCTTTACTCCGTCCGCAGCTTATTTTGCTAACCCACCCGCTTTTCGTTCTCCTTAGTAAATCGTGGCAGATTTACAAAAACGCCCTTCGTCTGTTTGTCCAGAAACAGACGAAGGGCAGTTTTTTTATGGGAAGGAAGGCAAGAAGGCAAATAGAGAAGGCAGCTGCCAAAAAAAGCAGCCAGGGCTATTGGCTGCTTTCCGGAACATGGATATCAGAAACCACAAGGGTATTGGTTAAAATGCCGGGAATGGACTGCCTTCGAGTAAAGCAAAGAACAACCGAGCAGATCATGAACGAAGCATAGAAATAACACAAAATTGCGCTGACCAAAAATGGATTCCAAGGCAGACTGCCAGATTCATCGACCAAAAAGAGGGGAATGCCAATCGCAATTCCATACTCTAAAGCAAGATGGAAAAAGATGGCAAGAAGGCTTGCTTTCTGGCGGGTTTTGGCGTTGACGATTTTAAGGCTGGTCAAAAGCATCCCCAGGCTCTGCCCTCTGAAAATCCAGGCAAAGAGCGTGCTCAAGCCGATACAGACCAGCAAATACAGTTTGGTTAATGACATCGGCCAAAGATGAAGCCGATCCAAAAGCAGGGCGATCATGAAGCAGGCATACAGGTCAATGCACATGGCGACGATCCGCCGAAACAAAGAAACTGTCCGCCCGCGAACAAAGCTGTTGCGATCCATTTTTTTGCGGTTGGGCAGCCAGCGAAGAAACGGGGAAACAATCAAAGCCCCTAAAAATCCGCCCAGCGTATTGGACATTAAATCATCGACATCAAACAACCTGTAATTGCGGGGATAGATTCCCCAAAGACCCGTCAGCTGGGTCGTCTCAATAAACAGGGAAAACAAGAATGTATAGAAGATGCACTTGGGAATGCTCTTCTTGAAGTAGTAGCGTAAATACATTCCAAAAGGAACGCACATTGCAATATTGGCGACGTATTCCTTAAAGGCTTTGGTTTTGACAGCCGCAATCCAAAAGTCGAGTGAATCAAAAGATCCGGAAATATTCTTGAAAATATCATGGACAAAGTTGAATGGAACCAGCTGGGCTCTGGCCATTTTTAGGTTGGCTACATATTCATAACTGGGCAGCGGCAGGGAGGTCAAAAAGATGACCGTCATCATATAAAGAAGCAAAGAATAGACCACTACGATTCGAATCGACCAGATCGAGCCGTATTTATGGTAATTCCAAATAATATACGGAATTGTAAAGAAAAACGCGACGGCTGGAAAATAGAAAAACGAGTCTTTGATGACCGAAATATAATTGCTCAAAAGCGCATTCACCTCCGATTTTTTGATAAGGAGCTCTATCCTATGCTCTAAGTATATCGATGCCGCTGAAACCTGAATGAAACAGTCATCTTTCAGTTCTGTATCTATTCATTCATCTTTAAAGATGAAACGGATTTTGAGGATTGAAAGCGAATGCAAAGTCCTAGACCACTTTCCATAAACAGACCTTTAATTCATGGCCATTTCTTGAAAAGGGAAGCCAAATCAGTTTTTCAAAAAATAGATAAAAACGAAAGATCAAAGACGAAAAACGAAAGATCGGTCCTTGAGAACAGCCCGATCATTGGCGTAAGAGAATGCCACGAAAAAACCGAGTCACTGCTCGGCGAAAAGCTCAGCTTTTTTCAGGCGGCCGCTGGTTTCGGATTTGAAAGGCACTCATCAGTGCATTTTGCAAAGCCGGATCCTCAACAATTTTTCCTTCCATTTCAAACATCAGCTGGCCGGATTTGCCATTGATCAATAAGATAACGGTTTTGCCTTCATATTCAAAACTGCCGCCCGGATGAAATCCGCGAAGCGGATCCATCGTCTTCTTTTGCTTAGCCATAAAATTCCTTTCTGTACCTTGATTGTCTGGATTCATCCATTGCGTGAAGAACGTTCTTCCTATTTGGTGAATGCATCTGGATGAAAGCAAAAACCAAGGATCTTTTCAAAAATATTCTAGCTGTAACGCGTCAAAAGCTGCTCAATAGCGCCAAAAGAAACATCTTTTGATGTGATTTCTTGTTTGCGCGCTATACTAAGAGATGCATAAAACCTCTTCAGGGCAGGGTGAAATTCCCTACTGGCGGTATACTCCGCGAACCTTCGGGCCGAGCCTGGTGAAACTCCGGCAGCAACAGTTAAAGTCTGGATGGAAGAAGATCTTTTTTTGTGTGCACTTTTCATCACAAAAATCTCCCGCGAAGCCGTTTTACGCAGTTTTCTTTGTGATCGGAGGTGTACATCATGAAAAATATTTCAACAAAGAAAATGATTATCCTGGCCCTGTTCAGTGCATTGGCCGTTGTGCTGTGCTTGCTGTTTCGGGTGCCTTTAGTCCCTTCAGTTCCGTTTTTGACCTATGATCCAAAAGATGTTGTGATCGGAATTGCAGGGTTTTTATATGGTCCGGTCAGTGCGTTTATTGTCTCAGCCATCTCTGCTTTATTAGAACTGCTGTTTCATGGCGGAAATATCATCGACTGGATGATGGATGTCTTGTCGAGCTGCTCGTTTCTGTGCACTGCAGCCTACATTTATAAAAAGGTCCGCTCCAAAAATGGTGCCTTTATTGGGTTAGCTACTGGTACGCTTGTCGTGACAATCGTTATGACCGCCTGGAACTATTTTGTTACGCCCTTCTACTATGGAATGCCGCAAGAAGCTGTCAATGCAATGCTTCCGGCCATTGCACTCTTTAACTTTCTAAAAGCGGCGATCAACAGTGTGATCCTGCTGCTGGTGTACAAACCAGTTTCGAATGCACTGCATAAATCCGGTCTGGTGGATAAACGTGAGTCTTCAGTCCCATCGAATTCTAAAACTTTGGCCGTTGTCGGAACTGTAGTGACCGCTACAATCGTCGTTATTATCCTGGCGGCAATCCGCTAAAATTACTTATATTTTACGAATTATAAATATCGAATTTTCCTCTGGATCCAGTGGGTGGTATCTTATCCTGGATGAGAATTTCGGGCGGATTGAAAGTTCATCCGGCCGATTCCGCTCAAAATTTCGTATACTAAACCTAATTCATCAAAACAGAGGTTAAGATTGTTTGACCGAACATCCAACACAAGAAAGAAATAGAGGAAAACGATTCAAAAATGGAGTGTAAAATGAACTTTGAAAAGGCAGTTGCCTTAATGGAAAGCAAGCTTGGAGCATGGAAAATCATGGCGCTGGCCAGCTGTGAAGATAACTATCCAATGGTTCGCAATGTCTCATGCTTGTTTTACAATAACAAAATCTATTTCAAAACAGACAAGAACTTTCGTAAAACGAAACAACTGCTGGCCAATCCCCGTGTAGCAATGTGCTGGAGTGGCGTTCAAGTTGAAGGAGACGCCATCAATAAAGGACTAGTCATTCGTGAACCTGGCCATAAATTTGAAAAGCTGTATAAACAATATCTCTGGAAATCCTATAATGCCTACTCGCATGTGGATACGGAGATTTTAATCGAGGTCACACCCAAATTTGTCGAAATTTGGGACGATGATGATCAAGGCGATGCTTACCAAATCTTTATTGATTTTGAAAAAGGAGAAGCCATTTATCGCCCTTACGACTAGTTTGAATTCTCGTCAATCTAAAACCTGCCCAAGAAACCGGGCAGGTTTTTTGGATTTTAAAGCAGTCGTTATCAATTTGAGAAGAATAATGCTGGAAACGAAGAACTTTTATTCCGAGGAAATCAAGAGCCTTGATCTTTTGGATTCAATCAGGCACAATACTCAACGGAAAGAACGTCTGGCAGGTTTCCAGCTATGGAGTTGACAAAATCGTCAATGTGCCGGCTGCTCAAAAGAAATCTAAAAAAATTGATGATTTCTATTTGACAGACGCTTTTCAACCCTGTATTATAACAAAGCATTCCAAATGCAAATGGCGGTTGTGGAGAAGCGGTTAACTCAACGGATTGTGGCTCCGTCATGCGCGCGTTCGAATCGCGTCAGCCGCCCCATTTTATGAATACTCGAACGGACCAGTAAGATACTACTGGTCCGTTTTTAACGTGTAAGGCGATGGCGTTTTTGGTTTGCAATCCTCTTTTTTTGCCCAGACGAGGAGAGAATCAATCATTAAATCGTAGATTGCGGTTCTTTTCAATTCAAAAGAGAGTATCAAAGTACCGGTATGGTAGCTAATCTTCAGTTCTGTCATGATTTCAGGAGAACGGAATCATGAAAAGAACAAAAGAAGATTGGCTTTTTTACCATAATCTCTGGCATAAACTTTTGTCCTCAACTGCTCTTGTTCAAAGTAGACAGCATGGCCTACGGCCACCTGCCGCAATGAAAGTTGATAAAGCGAACTTTCAAGTTGATTGGTGCTGAACTTTTGAAAATCCAAAGTGGTAAGAAGCAAGCCAGTTTTTCAACAACAAGAAAACGGATCTTCTTCAAAAAATGAAGGAGATCCGTTAAAACTTGAAACTGTTGCGGGTTCCATCCGAAAAACTGGGTAGAGAAGGGCAGAAGGTGCGTTTTTCTAAGCTAGAATCCGGCGTGTTCGAGTTCTTCCAGCAGAGCTTTGCGGCGATGATTCATGACTTTGAGTTCAGCTGCAAACTGCAAAGCTTCATCATGCGTGGTGGGATGGGCGGCTGCTTTTCTCAAAGCGGCCCCAATTCGATGATAGTCATGGCGCTCATTAGCCTGCATGGCAATCAGCTTGGCATTGACTAACCAGAGCTTTGCGGTTCGATCTGGATCTGCTTTGGCAAGCCGGTCTTCGTAGAGGATGAGATCATGAAGATTTGGCTTCTTTTCTAAGGCAGAAAGCAGTTTGTCGTCCAGACCCAGATGATCATACACCAGAATCAGCAGTTCAACGGAGGCTGTTTCTTCGAATTTCTTGAAGTCTTCTGTCCACTCCTGCTCTGATTCTAAGCTTTTGAGTTGAAATACATCATCAGGATCTGCATCCTGCAAAACAAAGATCAGCTCTTTGAGCTCCCGTAAGGCCAGATCCGGCTGATTTTGAGCGGTATAAATCGCAATCAACTTTCTGCAGACATCCTCTTCCTGGGCACTGGTCAGCTTTTGAGAACGAGCCTTCTTTAAAAGCAGCTCTGCCTTTTGAAGTCTGCTTTCTTTTAAAGCCTTCTCGGCTTGTTCCAAAAGAACATAGGGCTCGTTTCCATACATCTGGATGAATGGCAAAGCCTGCGTTTCCAGCTCTGGAAACGAATCGGTTAAAGCCAGGATGGAACGAACCAGCTGGCGGCGATACAGGGGTCCCAGAAGGAAACGATCCTTCTCTTCAAGGAGTTTTAAAAGCAGGGCGAGTTTCAGGCTGGCAAGTTCTTTGCGATCAAAATCCGGCTTTTGGACAAATTGGATCATCTCGCGGTCAAAGATCATTGGCTTTACTCCCGACAGATGGTTTTCCAGCCAGGAGAATGTTTCCTTGATCACTGGTGCAGGACTGCCTGCTAACAGGTGGCTGTACATCTTGAAGATGCTGCTTACAATCTGGTTTACTTCCCAATCATCGTCGTCATGCACTGATTCATTGAGTTCAATCAGGACAGACTGCAGCAGATCAGCTGCGCTGGCTTCTTGTCTTGCTTGGACAAGAGCCAGAACCTGGTCGTTGAGCCAGTCTAAGAAAGCGGCCGCTTTCTGGGTGGCTTGTCTGGGATGAAAACTGCCATTTTGAATCAGGCAGGCTTTCAGCCTCGTTCTGGCTTCTTCCAAGATCAAGCCGATCGCATCGGGATTCGATTTCAGGCTGCCAGCTAAAATAAAGTCTTGGAACTCTGGATGTGTTTTGGAGTAGGTATCGAGCAATCCGATCAATTCGTCTGGTTTGAGACTTTCGAGCAGCACCAGAAAGCGATCGGTACTCTTTTGGGACTTTGGTTTTTCAAAATGCTCAGGCTCAAGTTTTGGTTCAGAGTTCACTCCTGCAGGATGTGTTGCGTTTGCCTGGGGAGAATCGTTTTCAAATTCCGGTTTTGTCTGCGGCTTTGAGGGCGCGGATTTGGAAACATCCATAGGATCTGGTTTTAGGGCAGGCTGACCAGCTTCGTGAGGAGTCCGATCCGGCTGACTTTGTGCGGGTTGTGGCTGACGCCTGGGCTTTGCGGTGAGGGCGTGCCAAAGATCTTCAAAAGGTGTTTTGCTTTCGGGAATCTCTCTTTGCAAGGGGCGGGCTGTTTGCTGGGGTTCAGACCTCTCTTGTGGATGGAGTGGTTTGCCAGGATGGGGCTCTTCATTAAAATGAGGCGCTTTTTCAAAAGAAATAGCACCACTGGCCGCGACCCCTAATGATGAAAATTGGGAGCCTGATGACGTAACCTTCTGCTTTTACTATAATGTTGCGCGTGAAGAACTTTGAGCACGTTCTCTTTAGTTACAGATG
>JADGIS010000159.1 GCA_015233825.1 Erysipelotrichaceae bacterium RD49 | reverse complement strand
TCAAGACTGTAAGGCGACAGGCTTTTGGCTATCATGACGATGGATATTTTTTCCTGAAGATCATCGATGCGTCATACAATACGACAGTCAAGAATCCCAAATCCCACCGGATTTTTCAGTGAGCCAATAAAATTAAAGGCCACTAAAAAATCTCAAGCTATCCGTTATTTACAGTTAACTTGAGATTTTTGTTTTTTAATATTCTTAAATTTTGTAGTTCGCAAAAATTTGCGAAAGAACCCAATTCAACATCGTATAGGTTTAGAGACAAGACTTATGCACACAGGGGCAACAAAATTCTGTATCTTGATTATTTTATCTGAAATTGTATGAGCCGACTGAACATACCCTGCTTTTAGAAGGGCGCAGCAAGCCATAATGCCTTTATTTAGCGAACAAGTAATGTGCCAAAAGGCTTTTAGCACCCCAAACCGTATTAACTATTTTCTCAATTTAAAAAGCCAGATTACTTTGTGGATTCATTGACCGCGATAACGTCTTCCATCGTTTTGGCGATATTTTCTGGGGTAAAGCCGAAGTATTCAAACAACAGGCTTCCAGGACCAGAAGTGCCAAAGCCTTTCATCCCGACCATTTCCCCTTCGATGCCGATATATTTACCCCAGCCAAAATCTTTGGAGGCTTCAACCGAAACGCGGTTATGGCAGCGTCTTGGCAGAATTTTTTCGCGGTATTCGCGTGGCTGCATTTCAAACAGCTCCATACTTGGCATCGAAACGACACGCGTATCGATTCCCTTTGCCTCAAGCAATTCAGCTGCTTTGATCGTTGGAACAACTTCTGAACCAGAGGCAATCAGGATGGCTTCTGGGGTTTCGTTTTTGCTGTCTTTAACGATATAAGCACCTTTGAGCGCTTCGTTTGATGTAGTTGGAATTTGCTCAACATTCTGGCGGGTCAAAATCAGTGCCGTTGGACCGTTCGTGCGGTTAGCGGCCAGTGTCCAGCCAGCAGCTGTTTCAGTTGCATCAGCTGGACGGAAAACAACCATATTCGGGATCGAGCGGTAGCTTGCTAAATGTTCGATTGGCTGATGGGTGGGGCCATCTTCTCCAACACCGATCGAGTCGTGGGTAAAGACATAAGTAACCGGCAGGTTCATCAAGCAAGCAAGTCTTGCCATTGGTTTGGCATAGTCAGAGAACACGAAGAACGTTGCGACATATGGTCTTAAGCCGGCCAAAGCCAGGCCGTTGGCAATGCCGGCCATAGCCAGTTCACGCACACCAAAGTGGAAGTTGCGGCCGCCATGGGTTTCAGGGGTGAAGTCGCCTTCGTTATTCATCAAAGTTTTATTGGATGGACCTAAGTCAGCTGAACCGCCAACCAGGTTTGGCATGACATCTTTGAGTTTGTTGATCATCTTGCCAGAAGACGAGCGGGTGGCTTCAGCTTTATCCGTGACGTCATACAGATTGGCTGCTTCTAAAGCTTTCGGATCCGGCGTCTGGCAGAACATCTTGCAATATTGGGCTTCCAGCTCAGGATATTCGGCTTTATAGGCATCATACATTTCCTGCCACTCCGCCTGGGCTTTTGCGCCGCGTTTGGAGAGTTCCTTGAAGTGGTCATATACTTCTTCAGGGACATAGAAATGTTTATCTTCTGGATACCCTAAGTTGCGCTTTAAAGCTTTTACGTTTTCTTCGCCTAACGGTTCACCATGGCTGGAGGCACTGCCTTCTTTTGGTGAGCCATAACCGATTTTAGTCTTTACCGTAATGAAGGATGGATGCTCAAGATCCGCTTTGGCCTCTTCGATCGCTTGATGGATGGCTTCCATATCGTTGCCATCTTCAATGGTCCATACTGAGAATCCTAAAGCTTCCATGCGCTTATTGACATCCTCATTGAAAACAGGGGCTGTATCGCCTTCAATCGTGATGTTATTGGAATCGTAAAGGATAATCATCTTGCCAAGCTTCAAGGTTCCGGCAAGAGATAAGGCTTCTTGGGAAATTCCTTCCATCAAATCACCGTCGCCCACTTCAACAAAGGTATAGTGGTCTACTACTGGATAGCCAGGGCGGTTGAAATGGTCGGCTAAAAATTCTTCGGCAGCTGCCAGGCCAACAGCGGCAGAAAGCCCGGATCCTAAAGGCCCTGTCGAGCATTCAACAGCGGCTGTGTGGCCATATTCAGGATGACCAGGGGTCAAAGAATTCAGCTGGCGGAAGTTTTTAAGATCTTCCAGAGTAATGCCATAGTCAAACAAGTGAAGCAAAGCATATAGACCCGCAGATCCATGTCCGCCGGATAAGATAAAGCGGTCGCGGTTTTCCCATTTTGGATCTTTAGGGTTATGGTTCATTGCATTGGCGTAAAGCTCGTACATCATCGGAGCAGTTCCTAAAGGCGCTCCTGGGTGACCGGAGTTTGCTTTCTGAATCTGATCAGCTGCAAGCGTCCGGATTGCATTCACAGATAATTCGTCTATTTTCGTCATATTTTGTCCTTAACCATCAGGCCTTTTGATGCGGCCGCTTATAGAATACCTTAAAAGTTTGCAAAGTCTAGATATTCACAAGAAACAGCCGTTTGACTTTCGGTCTGAAACATTCTTATTTTGCCAGCACATCCCTTATTCTGTACAGTGCCAGCCGTGATCTCTGCCATCTTGAAACCGATTTCCAGCCGCAATTTCTCACTTTGCTATGTTGATATTCATTTAGATTTTAGGGTTAAAAATCCCGTATCTTCCGGAAATCAGGGAGATTTTCACGCTCTAATTTTACCAGTCGATACTCATTTCATCCACTTTCTCCCTTCCAACCTAAATAAGACGGTATTTTTGCTTTATTTAGATACCCTAAGCGCCTAGACTGATCATAGAGAAGCCACAATTGGTCAATTCAACTATTTTTCTTAAATTATTTATTAATTTATACAAATATAAAGAAAGCTTTTTGCTTTTCGTTTTTTCATTCACCTATTCAAAAGAGATTCAAATCCTGGCATTAATAAGGAGAAGTTATGAAAAAGAAACTTTACTTGGTTCGCCATGGCCAAACTTTATTCAACGAAAAAAATCTGATTCAGGGCTGGTGTGACTCGCCACTGACTGACCTTGGCCATAAGCAGGCCAAAGCGGTGCGCAAGTGGCTGGATGAGCACCATATTGAACCCGACAGCTATTATTGCTCAACGCTTGGACGGACCGAACAAACGATCGAAGACATCACCGACAAACCCTATACCCGTAAAGAAGGGCTGCGCGAATTTCATTATGGAAATTTGGAGGGCGAACCGATTGCCAAGGGAAATCCCGGGGGTAAAGATCCTGCCACCATGTATGTTCCATACGGCGGCGAAGCCAGAACGGATGTTGAAAAGCGAATGGTCGAAACCTTGAGCGAGATCATGGAAAATGATCCCGGCCAGACAATTCTTGCGTGCGCGCATGGCGCTTGCTCCTTTCGTTTTGCCAACGCGGTAGACCCGATCAAAGCCAAGAAACTGCGTAAGTTCGATAATTGCATCATTTACGATTTTGACTATGAGGATGGAAAGTTTATCCTCAACGACATCATTAATGAGCACATTCAAACCCTCAAACCCAAAACAAAGTCCAATATTTCGAAAATGATTGATCAATGAAAGCCCGGCCATTCTTTGCTTTCAGCCGTTTTCGATCACCAAACGAGTTTAGCTGCCTGTTACGGGCAGCTTTTTCTTGTTTCAAACCCATTTGTTTCAGTCTGTTAAGGATTGAAACAGCGCCTATTCCCGGCAATTTATCAAATCTGCACCCTGAGCCCTCCTGCCAAAAGGCATAAAAAAAGAGGTTGGTCTTTTGTCACTGTGAAGATCACCTCATCTTTTATCAACTCATGTTAAACGATATTGCTTTTCGTTTTCTGTTCGCCTTAGCTTTTGCGAATCAAGTCGTCCAGAACTACTCTTCGTTTAAAACAGCTTCGGCTTTTTCATCCTCATTCCAGAAATACTCAAGAAGTTCGGCAAAACGGTTATCATTCTTTTTTGAAGAAACAGCTTTTTCTTCGTCGACAACAACCTGAACTTCTTCGAGGTCATTTAACTGAATCGTTTTCACTGCAGATGCCATATATTTTTTCCTCCTATAAATATTTTCAAGAATTTTTCAGCATTGAAAAATTAAGCTTGCCCCAATGTTACCAGCTTATGAAAATTCTTTCAACAATACATTGTTAAGTTTTTCCAAATATTTGATTACAATTCAACGTTTTCAAACTAAAATGAAACCGTTTTCGTGATTTTGTATCGTATCTTGAACATTAAGCCCCGCTTCTCCATTATACGGAAATGAAAAGAAAAGAAAACTTTTCTGCCCTGCAAATCTTTTCATAATCACCATCTCATTCATTTTTGAACGTTTTTAATTCTATTTGTAAGCATTTTATAATGTCCATTCTCCCAGCTTCATTGTCCAGAATCAAGGAAGAAAGCACAATCTCACACAGTTCTCTCGGTTTAGCTCAATCTTTTAAAGATTGATTTCCTGTCTTTTGAACGATCCATATCAAGAGATTTCAAAGACCGCCTAAAGGAATAAACCGCTTTCATTGAAACGGTCCGATATAGGAAATGGAATAAAAATTTTTTTCTTAAAAAGTATAGAAAGAGTAAGAAAAAAGGCAGGTTTCTTTACTTACCTGCCAGTGTGAAAGCTTGATTGAGAATGTGTTCGGCATTTGCGGTCGCATAGTCGTTCGATGAAATCACGCCAATTTTGCGGCCAAGCCTGCTTTCAATATCTTTTTGATAATAGCCGATCTGCGGTCCTAAAAGCACCGCATCAGCATCCTGAGCATTAGGAAAATAATCCGTCAGGCCATACGCTTTAAAATCAATCGTCTGATTCTGACTTTGTGCATAATCGCGAAGCTTATTTAAAATCCAATTGGTCGAAAGACCACCAGTACAGATCAGTGCAATTTTCACTTTTCAATCCTTCTTTCCAGTTCTTCTACTCTTTTTTCTAATTTCTTCTGCTCTTTAATCTGGACGATCAGTTCAGTGACCAGGTCCATTGTCTGCATCGCATCCATTAAATGATCTTGGGAATGAACCAGCAGTACATTGACCTCATGATGCTCGCCATTCATCTCCGCAAACAATAAATCTGTCTGCGCCCGCCGTCCTTTTTCAATGGCTGCCCGTGCTTTGGCCAGCAGGGCCTCACAGCTGCCAAAATCACCTTTACGGGCTGCGCTGAGTGCGTCAAACGCGTAAGACTTTCCATCTCCGGCATCCGCAATGATGCCAAAAGATACCATATCCAGCTCGTCTTTTGTCATCTAATGCGGCAAGGAAACCCCATAGCTTGCTGGGGAAAGAATTGCCGCCTACACCTCCTGTTCAATATTTACAATATTGTTATTTGCTTATCAATAAGCCATCCATTCGATGACTCAAGTCTTTTTAACTTCTTCCATGAAACAGAAGCAGATACCGTAGTCCCATCAAACATCCTGATATTGAAGCTTCCAGATGTTCGTTTTCCAAAGATAAAACACTCCGTTTTCTGGTACCTGATCTTGTCGAAAAGCCGGAATCCTTTAACAACCTTCGCTGACTGGTTCAGTTTCCTGGTTCCGCCTTTGGAAGGATTGAATTTATGAATCTGCCGGTTATGGCCTCTTACTTTCCGGCTGAAAAAGACGGTCTGGACTGATCTTGCTTCTGGATGTCCAGAAATGCATCTCGCATCAATATAGTGTTCTTTGTCAAGACCATGCTTAATACGGTCTGCCCTGGTAAGATATCCAAATGTTTCTTCTACAGGAATAGGTCCAAATTCGGTTGGTGCTCTTTCCAGCAGGGTCTTGCGCATGATTCCCATAAAAGCCGCATCTGCAAATGAAGCCGGCTTCAAAATCCTGTCTGGAAGCTCAATGTTTCCCTTATGGTATTCCTGGTGGCAGTGCTTGCAGAGCGTAACCAGGTTTTCCGGACGGCTGCTTCCGCCATCTTTTCTTTGGTGGATAGGATGGACCTGCAGTTCCTTATCTTTGGATTTTCCTTTACAGCACTGGCAGATGTATCTGTCCCTGAACAGCACATAGTCCCTGACGTTAAGCCAGTCTTTCATTTCGCCATTCTGGTAGTCTTTGCCCTCAGGAAGTTTGTCTCCTGCAAGCTGGGCTTTCAGTTTCTGCGTATCAAAAGATGCTGTTTCGATCACGATCTTTGAAACAGGCAGGATCTTTGTCACTTTCCGGATGACATTTAAATGGCATGTAATCTTCTGTTCCACAGAAGGTGCCAGCCATCCTTTATGTTTTGAATGCACCCGATTGTTAAACCTTGGCTTTCTGTATCTTGTCTTGCGGTTTCTTCTTGTTCTTCTTGCTTCTCTTCTTGCGGTCAGTTTTTTAGATCCATCCGTTCTTAACTGTGCATCTTCCGCATAGAGTTCTTTTGTATTTGTACATGCAGATAATCCAATATGCTTCGATCCTGCATCTACGCCTAATGTGACCGGCTGGACCACATGAGTACCAGGTTCATATAAAAGCTGGA
>JADGIS010000158.1 GCA_015233825.1 Erysipelotrichaceae bacterium RD49 | reverse complement strand
CTCCATGAGCTGGACAGACTTCCACCTGCTTGAGCTTCAAATCTGGATTGATCTTGCCAGCATCAAGCCGGATATCGGTCAATGGCAGCTTGAACTTCTTGTCTTGCTCGACATCCTTACAGTCCTGGTTTGAAAGGATGGCGGTGCATTGCCCGCCCTTCTTCTTGTAGCCGGGAAGCTGAGGGGTGCCAAGAAAAGCAGCTGAACATCCTGGAGTGCCTATTTCAACTTGTTTAAGGTTGATTCTCAAATAACGTAGTCTATTAAGACTCAGGCTAGTCAATCAGGCTTGAAACAGATGCATAAAAGCTTCTTATTTCAAGCCCCATCCAAATTGCAAGGCAGTTTGGGTGGGGTCATTGACTCGAAAACCGTTGGCTGCTCTACAGTATGACCGGATTCAAAACGATCTCTTCTTATCGAGAGGTCATTTTTTTGTTCGCAAATATAGTGGCTCAATTTTATTCTTCGTTCCATTCTTGAGTCGGTTGCGTAAGGAAATGAAGTTTCACTTTGAAAAAATGGACCACTGGACTGCTGTTCTCTGTTTTTCAACTTCACTTGCTTTCCCCTCTACCAAACCTGTCCTCTCTTTTCCAATTCGTTGAATCCGACTGCTCTGCCCCTCAAAGCAGTCATCAAAGATTTCCTATCAATCCTTCAAAGATTGATTCTTTCCAGCAACTTGATCCCATTTGTTTTGGATTGAAATCTGTCCAAATCAGTTGCTGCGGCCAGTATTTCCTCTCTGTTTTTTCTCTCTTGTCCAGCCATGAAAATGACTGCGATTGAATGAAGATTTACCATGGCAAAAAGCTGTCAGGCTGCGTTTGCTGCCAGGATTTTGGTTTTCATTAAAGCATTTTTTAATGTTTCGGGACTCCTTTTCACTTTTTGAAAATCGAAACTGATTTTTCCCTCATTTTATTCGCAAAGGCTTTATAATAAGACTCAAACAGGAGGATTTACTAATGTCAGATGAAAGAATTACCAAACGCCGCATTATGCTTGTCGGAACCGGCTTTGTAGGCATGTCCTTTGCCTATACAATGCTCAACGAAAAAGGTGTCGACGAAATGGTTCTCGTTGATGTCAACGAGGATAAAGCCCGCGGTGAAGCAATGGACCTGACGGATGGTCTGGTTTATGCAGATACAAAAATGAAGGTCTACTCTGGAACCTATGCGGATGCGGAGTACTGCAACATCGTTGTTCTGACTGCTGGTGCTGCTCAAAAACCAGGTCAGTCCCGTCTGGAGCTCGTAAAAATCAACGCTAAAATCACAAAAGGAGTCTGCGAACAGCTCAAAGCCAATAAGTTCAATGGTATCCTTGTGGTTGCCAACAACCCAGTTGATATCATGACGTATGTCGCCTGGAAGGCTTCCGGCCTGCCAAAAGAACATGTAATCGGCTCTGGTACCGTTCTGGATACTGCTCGCTTGCGTGTTGAATTGTCTGATCTGCTCGGCTTTGCCTCTTCCAATATCCATGCTTATATCTTAGGTGAACATGGCGACTCTTCCTTTGTCAGCTGGACCAACAGCTATATCGGATGCAAATCGCTGCTTGAATACCTGGATGAAAAACAGATTTCCCTGCTGAAGCTCCAGAATGTTTATATCGAAGTCCGCGATAAAGCGTATAAAATCATCGATCTGAAAAAGGCAACTTACTACGGCATCGGTCTTGCCTTAAAACGAATCGTAACGGCTATTTTGAATAACGAACACTGCATTCTGCCGGTTTCTTCCTATCAAGATGGTCAGTATGGTCAATACGGCTACTTCATCTCCACTCCAACCGTTGTCGGCAGTGATGGTGCAACTCAGATTTTGACTCTGCCGCTCAATGAAAACGATCAGAACCGTTTTGACAACTCATTCAATACACTGGTTAACACCATTAAAGAAAACCTTGCCGATATCATCGACGTGGACTAATTTCCAATTCCATCTCCATTGTCCCCCGCTTTTCAATGGATCCCTCAAAGATATTCTTTGAAATACAGATGAAATCGCACCCATTTAAGAACCGCTTCAGGCGGTTCTTTTTTTGGGCTGACCCATCTTATTTGACAAAACTTTCTGGTCATTGACAGAGCATTTCAGATTCCTCAATATTTGTTTATTTCATAATGAAAGGAGATTCTTCTGATGGGGGGTCCTTCATGCATTGGAAAACAATTTTCGATAAACTATATTAGGAAATGAAACAATCAGATCAGTTAAATTCATGTCTTATAAAGGATTGAACTTCACTTCAAAGCTGAAATTCATAACCATTCATCGATTCAATCAGAAAATGTTTCTTGAAAACAGTGAATTTGTTAAACATCTTTTAAGATTTGTCTGCCATAATTCAAACGCATTGAAATCTTGAAGATGTTTTAAAGGAGATTATGATATGAAAAAATGTTCAGTCTGCCATTCTGAATCCGATGACAACGCAAAATTCTGTCAAGAATGCGGTCATCCATTCGACTCGGCACCTGTCGAATCCAATACCGATACAAACAAGCCCGCCGAAACGACTGGGTTCATTCTTGTCGACGAAAAACAGCCAGCTGATTCTGAACCCGCTTATCAAGATGAGCCAATTGCTGTCTATGACAATACAGAGGAAACTGAGCTGAATACCAACCAGCCGGCACCTGTTTCTGATGGGGAGCGCTGGTATTATGTAGAATCCGGTAAATCCAAGGGCCCGTTTTCAAAGAATGAATTTATCGATTTAATCGTTGATGGTACAGTTACCCCAAGAACGTATGTCTGGACTAAAGGCATGGAGGAATGGACGTATTTAAAAAACACATCTCTGTATGGTGGTTCTTCCAGTCAAGATCAGCCCGCTTCCGCTCCCGAACCTGAAGCCCCCGCTTTCGAACAGGCGGCCCAAGCTGCCCAGGCGTATCAAGAACCAGCCTCCGTAAATGAAGAAGCAGAAGACCAGCGCTGGTTCTACGTGATTAAAAACCGCACGGTGGGCCCATTCTCTTCGGAAGTCATGATCCGCAACATTCACCAAGGGGTCATCGACGGATCCACCTATATTTGGAAAGAGGGCTATGATGATTGGAAACATCTGTCCGACACTCCATTTGCGCAGTATCTGCCAGCAGGCGGATCAGGAAATCATTCAATGGGTGAATCTTTTGAAGACCACAGCTATTCCCATGACAATTACAGCAACAGCATCGATGGGGTTGTTCCAACCCGCAACATTATGCTTTACCTGCTGCTGACGATTGTAACCTGTGGAATTTTTGAAATCGTATGGTTCTATCTGATTGCAGCCGATATCAATAAGCTTTGTGTCGCCCGCGGCCGCCGGCCATTAACCGATCCAATTCTGGTTCTGGTGTTCTCGTTTATTACCTGCGGCATCTACCCGATCTACTACTTCTGGAAAGCGGGCACCACGTTGTATGAACTCAATGATGGCCGTACTCCAAGCGTAGGCGTGATTGCTGCCATTTTAGGACTCATCCTTCAGCCAGCTGCCTTAGCGATCCTGCAGGATCAGATCAATGGCATGGTTGAAAGTGACTATCGCTAATCTTAAAATCTTTTTCAAACAGTATGGCCGGCAGATTCTGCTGGCCTTGCTTTTGATTGGGATGATTCTGGTTGTCGGCTATCATTGCCCGTTTTATACGGTAACCCATATCCGCTGTCCGGGATGCGGAATGACACGAGCCTTGTTGGCTTTGCTTGCGGGCAACTGGCGCTTATCGCTGGCGTGGCATCCTATGCTGATCCCTACCGTGGTCCTAGGCCTGGGGGCGGCGTATTTTTTCAAGAAGAATCCGCGCTTGGCGATGGCTTTGGTTTGGATCTGGGTGATCTTGATGATTGGCTGCTGGATCTATCGGTTGATTTACGTCTTTCCCTATGACTATCTTTGGCTAAGCTGACTGGCTGTGTTTGAATGATCGATTCGATCCTTGCCGCAGATTGATACTGCAGCAAGGATCTTTTTCATTTGGAATAAATGGTTAAAACTCGTCCAGGCACCAAAATGAACTTCAAAAAAAGACACACCTTGTCCTTTGTATGGATGAAGGTATGTCTTTGGATTTACTCGTTGTTTTGCTTTTTGTTTTCTTCAATGACTGCATTGGCTTGGTCAATCAGGGTGTCGACTTCCTCTACTGTATCGTAAAGCGTTACGTTCGGTTTGCCATCGATCACTTCAATTAAATCCTGATGATAATGGCCATCAAACCAAATTTTGTAATCCAGTTTCTTGCGAATCTCTTCTAAAAACTCTATCTGGTTGATCCGGTCATCTGTATAGCGGTCCATACAAACCGGATATTTTTGGGCCAGAGAGTGGGCAGCCGGGACATCATGGCTTAACACGACATCTACTTTCCAATCGTGCGCATCCAAAACCTGGAGAGCATGGTCTGCTTCTTCTTTGGAGAAAATCTCCTCATTCCACCAGTTGATTCCTTGCTTGCGGAATTCAACATCATGGGAAAAACCACCCCCTAATGCCAGCCAGGATTTGCCGCCAAAGTTGTACATTTCGCCTCTGAGCAAATGGAATACATTGCTTCTGATCTGCCCTGCTTTGCCGCCTTTCCAGTCCACGACCGGAAATGTATTGAGAACATCAAAGTTTTCATGATTTCCATCAATGAACACGGTTGTCCATGGCAGGCTCTCCAGCCAGTTCATCCAAAACCGGTCGGAGCTTCCGCCATCCCAAATGCAGCCAAAATCGCCGCAGATCACAAGATAGTCTTGATCTGTCATTGTCTGCCCCGCAATAAACTCGCGGGGATTTATTTTGTGGATATCAAAAGCGCCGTGAATATCACTTGTTAGATAGACCATCCTCTAAACCTCTCAAATCTAATCTCTTTTTTCAGCCGAACTATTTCTAATTTATCGGAATTTCAGTCTTCTTTGTACAATTTTCAATTAAGAGCAAAAATTCAGACCAAATAGTGGTCTTCAAGCACAGAGTGTAAACGGTTACCATTTTTCCCAAAAAGAAGCCGTAATTTTGCGTTATAGTCAGTCCATTTTATGCCCAAGTTCGATTGATTTTATTCAATCATTTCCACTTCAAATCAGGCGTTATTTTACGTTTTCTTTTTAGATATCCAAGCGTAATCTGGCAGATGTGTTCATTTTTTTGGTTTTTCAAGCATTCCATTCATTGGTCCTCAAGGATCTTTTTCTTGACCAGCCTTCTGATCACATTTTGCTGACAACTGGAACCCTTATCCTTACTTGCTGCAGCTATTTATTAAGAAAACAGTAAAAAAGCCATTGAGGGATACGCCTCAATGGCTGATGCTTATCAATGGGACAGGATTCAAGGAGTCCTTTCAGTCGATTTCAATCCCGTTGTGCATACAGTCTCGTGGATTATTGTTTTGCTTTAGAGAAGGCAAGATAAGCTGCTCCCAGCAAGCCTGAGTCCTCGGAGAGCGAAGATGGCCGAACATCAACATACTGGTCAACCGGCGGGAATACTTTACGTTTTACGCGGTCTTCGACATCTTGAACAAAGCCCGTGATCTTCATGGCGACAGAGCCGCCAAGAATAACGATCTCTGGGTCAGTTACCGCAATCAAAGTGGCAATCATGTTGGCAAGATATTCTTTAGCATCTTCCATGATTTCCATTGCAGCTGGATTGCCAGCCTTCGCCAGATCATTGACTTCACCAGCATGAGCAACATCCAGGCCAGCTCTTCTGGCTCGGTTGGTAATGGCAGTACCTGAACAGATGGCTTCCACCGCACCTGGGCTTAAACGGCCGTGGCTGGGTCCATCACGCCACACGATGCAGTTGGCAATTTCATGCGCAAAGCCATGGGCACCGTTTACGATTTCTTTGTTGACGACTTGTCCAGATCCTAAGCCGGTTGATACAGTTAAAAACTGGACGTAGTCTTTATCTTTACCATCACCGACAACGGCTTCGGCTAAAGCAGCAAGGTTGGCATCATTTTCAAGATAGCAGGGCAGCCCTGTTATTTCCGTGATGGTTTCAGGAATCGAGAATGTCCACCAAGACTCATTTAAGTTGGGCGTGTTGATGATGTAGCCTGTTTTCAGGTCAAGCGGTCCTGGGCAGGATACACCGATTCCAACGATGTCTTTTTCAAAGCCTTCAATGACTTCTTTAATTTTTTCCAGAGTTTCTTTAGGATCATCTGGATTGGTTCTAAACTGAACACGTTCGACCAGGCTCATATCCTCGTCGACGAGCGCAACGCGGGTATTGGAACCACCGATATCAATACCAATTGAATATTTCATTTTATTTCCTCCTGGGAATTCTGAATTCAGTTTATCATAGCTCATGGGTTTATGATTCCTTTTTTTGGCAGTTCTTCCTGACGAATTCTCATTCGCTATCGAGATACGTTTTTTGTTTCAACCACTCAAAAAGACGATCGCCTAAAGGCTGGATTCAACAAGGCTGAAATCGAGTAGAGAGAACATGAGTTAGTATCATGCCTCCCTCTCACAGCACCGTACGTACGGATCCGTATACGGCGCCTCAGATAAAACAACAATTTGCTATTTACGTTCATTTGTTTCTCTAAA
>JADGIS010000157.1 GCA_015233825.1 Erysipelotrichaceae bacterium RD49 | reverse complement strand
CCATTAGAGCAAGCATTCGTCTGTTCGCCACTTCGTCGAGGCTGTCCTGCATGCTCTCATAGAGTTCAATCTGGGCGATTAGCTTTTCGTCTGGAACATAGGGTTTCATAAGATACACTCCTCCATCAGCTGGTACTGATACATTTCAAGGAAAGTATAGTTCCAAAGAATAGAGGACATTCACTGAAGGCTCATAGTAGAATCAGTATCAATTCTCATAGATGTAATCATGGGAATTGTGTGACCGGAGAAAGCTGGGAGTCTTTTTCCTGACGTTCCTAAGTTTTCCTTTCATAGCGCAATTTGAATAAAGTAGAGGGCACTTAGAAACATTGTAATGCAAGAGGCCCCTTTCTAGAATGAGACTGTAAGAAAAAGAAAGAGGTTCAAATGAGGATGCTTATGAATACCGATCAAAAGAATGCAATGCTTGAACAATTAAAAAATGGCTTGATTGTTTCCTGCCAGATTCAGCCTACGGATCCAGTCTATTTGATGGACTTTGTCGTTAAAATGGCCCAAGCCGCCAAATGGGGCGGAGCAGCGGGAATCCGCGCCAATTCACCCGATCAAATTGCCGAAATCCGTAAGGCTGTTGATTTGCCAATTATCGGCCTATACAAAATTTTCAGTGAAACCAGTGATGTCTTTATCACCCCGACACTGGAAGCAGCCCGTGAGGTAATTGAAGCAGGGGCTGACATTTTGGCTTTGGACTGCACCAATCAGCTGACTGAAGATGGTCGTCCGGCATGGGAACTGCTCCCTAAAGTCAAAAAACCTTTCCAGATGTTCTAATTTTTGCGGATATTTCTAATTATGAAGAAGCTAAACATGCCGTTGAACTTGGTGCGGATTTAGTCGGACCAACATTATATGGCTATACCGAAGAAACAAAACACATTGAATCGCCAGATCTGCGAGAATTTGCCAAAATGTGCCGTGATCTGGGTGATCAAGCACTCATGGTGATGGAAGGCCATATCTACAGCCCGGAAGATGCCGTGAAAGCTTTATATCTAGGAGCCGATGCGGTTGTTGTGGGTTCAGCGATTACCAGGCCGAACTTGATTACCAAACGGTTTACAGATTTGATGGGCGGCTTGCAAGATAACTGGCGGACAGCCGAGCGAGAAAGCATTAACCATCTGTCAAAACATGAAGAGACAAAATAAGGAATCAGATTTGATCGCTGCTTTAAAAAGGGTGGCAAGTAAAGAAAGCAGTTTGAAAGAGGATGATTCATTTCAAATCGAAATGGAGCAAGCTGAAAAGATTGCTGGATTTGGTTTTTTCGAAAAGAAATAGAAAGGAACCGGTATGGTCAAGTTTAATGTTGAGGGGGCACAGAACGTCAATGTTTCGAAATTGATTCCGTTACAAAAAAGCCTGCTCGAACAGCTGGAATTAATGGAAGCCTTCACGCAAACCCACCAAAAATATACCCAGGCCTCACGGGAAAGACGAGAGATTGAATGTTTGAAAATTTTGTATCCAGCAACTTTTCGCACTGTTGAAGAGGGCGATTTGTTCGTTGGCCGGCTGGATTTCCTACCGATTGGATTTGGTTCGGTCACCAGCGTAGGCGGTGTTGGGCATTATTGCCGCTTTGATCAGCTGCATGCCTTCATGGATAGGATGGATGAACAATATGATGGTCTCTATCATGACCGGATTCAAGCCATGTACGACTATTGGCTGGAACACGATGTCAAAACAATCTACTGCAAAGAAAACTTAACCGAAACGACCATCGGCCGCTTCATTGACCCAACCTATCCTGTTTTAGCCACGGCCAGGCTGTCGGGAATGATGCTGGATTATCCAAAACTCTTGGATCTTGGAATCGACGGCTTGCGAAACCAGATCGAAAGGGAGATGGCCAAAGCGGACGGGCCAAGTGAATTTCTGGAAACAGGCTTAGAGGCGCTTGGTTTATTTATAAAAACAGCCGTGGCTTTAGCCGCAAATGTGCGAAACCAAGCCCGAACAAAAAGTAAGCAGCGGAAATTATAATTGGAAAAAATGGCTGAAGTTCTGGAAACCATCAGCCATGACAAACCCAGTACCTTTCCAGAAGCATTGCAGTTATTCTGGTTATACGCCTTGATGGCAGGCTGTATCAATTATGGACGATTAGATGATTTTTTAGGTCCATATCTGACTTGTGATCTTGATGAAGGCCGAATGAGTGAAGAAGAAGCGGTTGTTTGGATTCGATCGTTGTGGACGATGATTGAAAACAGGCGGACAACGGTCAACGGCCGGGTCATTGTCGGCGGCCAGGGCCGCAAGCATCCCAAAGAAGCTGACCGTTTTGCTCATCTGGCGATGAAAGTCTGCCAAAGCTGCCGCTATGTGGAGCCGCAGTTTACGTTACGGGTGGACGAAACAACTGATGAGTCGTTATGGAAAGAAGCAATGGACTGTTTAGCCCAAGGGGCAACGTATCCAACTATCTATAATGACAGCGTCAATGTCCCGGCTGTCAGTTATGGAATGCGCGTGGATGAAGAAACGGCCAAACGGTATGTTCCCTTTGGCTGCACCGAATTTGTACTCTGGGGCCAATCTACCGGAACGCCAAATACGCTGATCAACTTGCTCAAAATTTTGACCATCTATATGAATGAGGGGATCGACCCCATGGATGGGGGACATACCGGCTGGATGAAGAAATGGCTCAACGGATCCGGCCGATGGAAAAGATCCGGACCTTTGAAGAATTCTTTCAAGGCTATTGTGACTTGTTAGAGGTATATATGGATCTTTGTGCCAGAGCCCAGTTTGCTTCCTATGAGGTGATGAACCGGGAAGCCCGTTTTCTGTTTTCCAGTCTTTTGATGGATGACTGCATTGAAAGACATCATGCTCTGCTCGATGGCGGGGTCCGCTATCTTGGCGGAACCTGTGAAACGTATGGCAATATCAATGCCAGTGATTCGCTGGCCGCAATCAAAGAACTCGTCTTTGACAAACGCAAATATACGCTCAAGCAGATTATTGAAGCCATGAATCATAACTTTGAAAGCGATCCAAGCAAGAGATCAGGCAGCGCTGCTTCCTGCGAAAAGATCCGCCAGGATCTGCTGGCCTGTCCTAAATATGGCAATGACTTAGAAGCAGCGGATTCCATGGCCAATCGTCTCTATGAGTTTGTGGCCAAAGGAATCCGGCAGCGGGGAATCGACTTAGGCATGCAGTATTTTGAAATCGTAATTTCCAATAATTCTCTTAATGCCGAATGGGGCCAGCAGACAGAAGCTTCACCAGATGGCCGAAAGAAAGGACTCTATATGAATCCAGCCAACAACCCGCAAGGCGGTGCAGATCGAGGGGCTCCAACGGCTTTGCTCAATTCGTTGGCAACCTTTGATGCCCGCTATCATGCTGGATCGGTCCAGAACATTAAGTTTTCCCGGTCCTTATTCAAAAACCGCCAGTCTTTGATCGAGCAGATGTTTAAAGTCTACTTTTCCAAAGGCGGCTGCCAGATCATGGTGACTGTCATCAATCCGAATGATCTCGAAGACGCGATACTTCATCCTGAAAACTACCGCAATTTGATTGTGCGGGTGGCAGGGTATTCCGCCGTATTCGTTGATCTGGCTCCGGCCGTCCAGCAGGAACTGCTCAGCCGCACCTTGTATGATGAAAGCGGACTTTAGCCTCTTCATACTGGCTTCGTTTAAAGTGGCTTAAGCCTTTCAATCTGGAAAAGGAATTCAGTATAGCAATATATAAATAACGGTATATAAAGTATGGAAAAGAATTTGAGCCAAAACCAAGATGAAGAAAGCGATTTTCAATTGATGATGAACAACATTGCTCTTCCGGTGTTCAATATTGAACGATTTGCCCTTCATGATGGATTGGGGATCCGAACCGTTCTCTTTTTAAAGGGCTGCCCGCTTCATTGTCCATGGTGTGCCAATCCAGAGTCGCAGTCTGCTAAACCTTTGCTGCGCTACCAAAAAGAAAAATGTGCTGGCTGCGGGAGGTGTGAAGCGGTTTGCCCACATCAAGCTGTTTTGTTGGACCCTGAAAATCAGCACTATCTGGTCAATCGAAATCTTTGCACCGGCTGCGGCAAATGTGCAGACGTCTGCTTGAATCAGGCCAGAAGCATTAGCGGCCAGACGATGACCCTCAATGAAATCTTTCATGTAGTCTTAAAAGACGAAGCCTACTATCAGGCTACTGGCGGCGGCCTTACTTTATCGGGTGGGGAAGCGACCTTGCATGCGCAAAGCCTGATCCCATTGTTGAAAGCTTTAAAGACAAGAAAGATTTCGATTGCCATCGAAACCTGCGGTGCTTCTCATCTTGAAAATTTTAAGCTGCTTCTTCCTTATATTGACCAGTGGCTGTTTGATCTTAAAAGCATGGATTCCAAATCCTTCCAGGAAGCCACGGGTGGAAATCTTGGACAGATTCTGGAAACTTTGACGTTTCTCGCTCACCAAAAACCCGATGCTATCACCATTCGGATGCCGCTGCTGCCCGGTTTTAACGATAATCCGGAAACCATGGCCAAGATCGCGCAACTGATGAAATCACTTGGCCTGCATCAAATTGACTTGCTTCCTTATCATACTTTGGGGATTCACAAGTACGAAGAATTAGGCCGTCCGTATCTCTTTGGATCTGTAAAAGCCATGCCCTGGCAAGAGGCTGAACCATTTGAATCGTATTTCAAGTCTCAAGGAGTCGACTGCAGGATTGGCGGATAGCTTATTAGGCGGCAAGAGAAGAAACTGCTCATTATAACGATCGAAACAAACGAAACGCCTGTTTTCAAGCATGAGTCTGAAAACAGGTGTTTCGTCATTCAATAAAAATTAATTCTGGTTTAAAAACTTTGCAAGCTTTGGCAGGTTCTTTTCACGATAGCTGATCGTTAACAGAACGCCATCTTCCAATTCCTTTTCCTGCAAAATCTTTGCCAGCTTTTGAATTTGGTAGAGCTGGTGCATCTGGTCGAAAGGAAGAATGATATCAGTAATCTCTTCTTTTCCATATAAATGTTCAATGATCTGCTGGATCAGAAAATCAATATCACTCTCTTCTTTGGCACTGATAAAAATGCGGTCATTGTCGGCTTCGGGATGAACGAAGTTTGCCAGGTCACATTTGTTAAACACCTGCAGAGTTGGAATCTGGCTGACTCCGATTGATTCAAAGGTATGAGCAACCGTTTCTAAATGGCCCAGATGGTTTTCATTGGCTGCATCAACGATTTCCAAAATCAAGTCAGCATCTTTTAGATTGGAAAGCGTCGACTTAAAGCCCTCAATCAAATCGTGAGGCAGATCCTGAATAAAACCGACCGTATCCACAAGCAGAAAAGAAGTCGAAGGATCCACTTCAATCAAGCGGACAAAGGAATCCAAGGTGGCAAACAACTGATCTTCAGCATAGACCTGCTTTTGCGTCTTTGTATCTGATTTTTCTAACATCTTATTCATAATGGTCGATTTGCCCGCATTGGTATAGCCGGCTAAAGCAACGATGGGAAGGGAACTGTTCTTCCGGGATTTTGCCTGGACACTTTTCTGATTTTCGATTTTTTGCAGTTCCTTTTTATTCTGGCTGATAAAAAGCTGAATCTGGCGCTTGTCTAGAACAATCTTCTTTTCACCTGCACCACGGTTTTGTCCTGCGCCGCCCTGGCGGTCCAGATGGGTATAAAAGCCTGATAAGCGGTTTAGTTTTCGTTTTAACAAGGCCGATTCAACCTGCAGCTTGGCTTCTTTGGTCTGAGCCCGTAAAGAAAAGATATTTAAAATCAGGTCCGTGGAATCCAAAACCGGCAGGTTAAAAGCCGCTTCCAGCTCCCGCGCCTGCAAAGGACTTAAAGGTGTCCCGATGATAATCGTATCAATTTCGGGATTTGCCGCTAAGGTTTCCTGGACTTCGGCAATTTTTCCTGTTCCAAGCAATGATTTCATTCGAATCTGGTTGGGATTATAAAAAACCTGCTGGACGCAGGGAACCAGGGCACTTTCCATCAATTCCTTGAGTTCAGCTTCTTTATAGGAGTCCACATTTGAAGGACAAATAAGCAATCCATTTTTCATGGCTTCATTATAGCCAACTTCGATTGGATGAGAACGCAATCGGCTTAAAAGGAAGAAGAGGAACACCAATGGAAATCCATTCAACACATCCGAGCAAGCAGTGAAATCGTTTTCAGGCGAATAAGTTAATACTATAATCATTTTCACAAATGTGCTTGACTGTATCCGAATCGGATGGTATCCTATATGAGCGTTAAGGAAAACGGCCGGTAAGGCCAAAACCTGAAACGCAAATCATCTTTAGATATCGAGTCTGGTCATCGATTGTGAAAATTATTCAAGATATTCACAAACTTTGTTGACATCGTCTTCTGAAGAGGATAAGATAAATAAGCTTTGTGAGTGGTGCAAATTACTTCACAAAATGAATTTGGATCTTTGAAAAACGAACATCAGTATAAGACATAACAGAAGGTCTGACGTAAGTTGTAAGTAGCAACGTTACGAAAGTAATGAAAGATTTACCAAGTCAGAAAACAGTTAACAGTTCTTATTAGA
>JADGIS010000156.1 GCA_015233825.1 Erysipelotrichaceae bacterium RD49 | reverse complement strand
AACGCAGTCCGATCTTATAGATCTTCTCCCTTACTCTGGGAAGATCCCCAAAGAAATCCGGGTCAAATAATCATAAAACACGGCTACCCTGAGCAGAAATAAGCGCTGCTCAGGGTAGCCGTGTTGCCTTTTCGGATGCCTGTGGCAATGGTTGCTTATAGGCATGATTATGTAGGATTAGGTGATGGACGTCACGGTCACGGGTTTGACGCTCTCAAAACATCTGGACCTTTGATGGAAAAGGCGAACTGCTGCTGACCATCATGTCTTCGCTGGCTCAGGAAGAAAGGCGGAGCATTTCCGAAAATGTGAAATGGGGAGTGCGCAAGAAATATGAAGAAGGGACCTACCGAATCCCTTATGGCAACCTGATGGGGTACACCAGAGCGGAGGATGGCGGACTGAAGATTGTAGAAGAAGAAGCGGAGACTGTCCGGCTGATCTTTCGAATGTTTCTGAATGGCAGTACCTACACCGCCATCAAGAACCATCTGGAAAGCCACGGGATCAAGACCAAGTTTGGCAGGGATAAATGGGATCGCAATGTCATTAAACAGATGCTGATGAACGAAAAATACAAAGGCGATCTCATTCTTCAAAAGATTTACACGCCAGATTTTATCACCAAAAAGCAGGTCAAAAACAAGGGCGCCATTCCTTCCTACTACGTAACCAATCCTCACCAGGGAATCATCAGCGCGGAAGACTTCGACAAAGTTCAGAAAATGATCGCAGAACGCAAATACAGATACGGCAAAGAACGGCTGGGCTGTAACACTCCATTTCCTTTCAGCCACCGAGTTCAGTGCGCGACCTGCAAGTCCTGGTACACCAGAAGCGTCGCGACCCGATACACGAAGAAGAAGGTGCCTGGATGGATATGCTGGAAAAACAAATACGACAGCGGTCAACGCTGTCCATCCCATCGGGTTCCCGAAGCCGTGCTGGAGCAGGAATTCGTGAATGCGCTCAATGAACTGCTTGAAGACAAACAGAGCATCCTTGATGAATGGGCTGATAAGTTCGACCAGACGTACAACACCGAAAAGCTTCAAGCCAAAGCCGACCGCATCCAGGCAAGGATGGAGAAAATCGCCGAGAAAGCTGAGAAGCTGATCGAGGCAAATCCCAGCTACTTCAATGAAGCCTACACAGAACTTCTAGAAGAGTATGAAAAGCTGGAAAAAGACCACGCAAAACTGGCGGCCAGGATTCGAGACACGGAATACGAAGGTGACCGGATGAGAAACTACCTGGAGCTTCTGCAGAAGCTCGATCACGTGGATGACTTTGATGGCGATCTGGTCAGAGCCATGGTCGATAAGGTGATGGTGTACAAAAACCGAAGCCTGGAGTTCTACTTTGTAGGCAAGCGGAGGATCAACCGGAGGCCGGAGCAAAAGTGAGAGAACGAAGAAAAGGGCTGGCTCATGGTATAGGGAGTCTAGCCCAAATTTCTCATACATTATTATATCCAATATAAGAAACGCGGAACCATAGCGTTTACGGCTCCGCGAAAAGATGCTTCTTTTTGTCTTCTTAATTAGGATATGACCTATTGCATAGCTTGTCAAGCGATTTGGCGATCAGAAAATACCGGCTGGAGAGAAGCGGATCGGATTCAAAATAGTCTTTATGTCGTAAAAACCTGACTTTAAACAGTTCATTTAAATCAGACATCACATTATCAAACATTTTCTGGCTGGTACAAATCAACTTAAACAGCAATATCGATGCAATCAAATCATGAACAACATGGTTACTCAAGCCATTCTCCGCTGATTTCTCTGACACAGCACCAAGTTTCTTTAGTTTTGATTTCACCTTTGGTGAACTCTTAAACTTCTCACCCTTCTTAGTATATGTACTTCTCAAAGAATTCAGAAGACAGTTGTTATGAGCACAGGCATTACGAATGAATTTCGATGAATAAATCAAAGGCAAAAGATCTTTTAAAAGTTTTGGATCTTTTTGTTTGAAATACATTTCGAATAGTTGGATAAATGCATGATAAGTGCAAATTTCGACAAACACCCAAACGGGCAATTCGTTTCTATAGTGCTGCTTTAAATCATATGTAGCGGAATTAGATTCTCTGAACAAGTCATTTTTAATTTCAGGATGCTGATCGAGCAATTTCTCAACGATTTGATATCCGTTCTCTTCAGAATCATTTGAAATCGAACGCAGGAGCATGACTTTTAATTGATGTTCTATCGATAAGCATAAATCCAATACTCTGTACCTGAGATGGGTATCAAGAACAGATAGTTCAACCAAGTAAGCAAATTCAAGAGACTGGTATCTTCCGTTTTCACCCTTCAGATAATTTTTAGCATATGACTTTAACTTAAAGAGATAGGTATTGTTTTCAAGAAAAGTTGCAGCTTCCTTTTCGGACATTATGTTGAATTTAATTCCTTGGCTTTTCAGATGCTTAATCTGGTCACAAACTGTTAACTTGTCTTTCATTTACTACATCCAATCTTAATCTGGGAAAAGTTCATCCAGTTTCTCCTCTAGTTTGTCATCCTTTACAAGTTCCAGCGAATCGACTTTCCTGAAGTTGTTTTCTTTGATCTTTCCAGCATAGTCAAAACCAAGGATGAAGTTGGTCGCAATCTTGTAGATGATCTCAGTTGGCGCCAGACCATAAACCTGCTTTGAGAAGATATGTTTCAATCGCTCCGTATCATCCGGAATCAGCTGTTTCATCTTCTCGCTCTGGAATAATCTCTTCACGATTTCTGCAGGATAAAGTCCGGATTTCATGTACAGATCAATGAAAGTCTTATTTGGATCATCAAAGCAGCCAGGATCGTTTTCTTCCAGCTCATCCACCATCTTCTTAACAACCCATTTCGGAGTGAATATCTGATTATTCTTCTGGGGTGGGATATAGTCGAAGATATCGCGCTTGATCTTTGGATCAAAGTAATTACTGAGTTTCTCTTTCTTTATGAGAAAGCCTCGAACCGAATCGTCAAAGACAACAGGATCAAAGATATCGCCTTTGAAATGCCTGGTCTCACCGGTCTCTTCATCGATATAGTCTCCGCCATCACGCAGGAAGCGGAACTGATCCAGAGTGATGCTGGTGACCTCCTCAAACGTGTCTGCAGGAACAATCTGATCAAAGTTTGCCAGCGTTGTAAAGTCATCACCATATGCCATCAGGAAAGATGGAATCGTTCTGGAGAACCCGCGAAGGTGGTCGCGTATAGTTCCCTGAATGGCTTCGCTCTCTTTTTCCTTTTTTTCCGTCTCGACAGTTCGAGCTACTGTCTTTCCAGCCTCCTTGACACTTTCTTTAATCGTTTCCTGAATCTTTTTCTGAGCCTGGACTTCATGCTCCTTTTTTTTCTGCTTGTAGAGCTTTTCAACTTCCTGTTTTTCTGCAGCATCTTTTGCATCCGCCAGTTTTTGCTCTTTTTCTTTTTCAAGTCGGTATTTGTCGATTTCGTTTTGCCGGACTGCCTTCTCGACTTTATGGGTCACCTCACCAGTAATCTTTCGCTCAATTCGTTTCTGTGATGAAGCGGAAAGCTCTTTTCCATAATTGTCTTTGGCTGTTTGAACAAGCGGTTTTACGACATTCTGAGTAATCAGTTTGGTGATTGATTCCATATCTATGTCAGCCTGAGATTTTTCTTTCGACTTATTCTGTTCCTCTTCAAAAGCGTCGATAAAATCATCCTCGACTGTGCTATAGATTTTGTCTCCAAAAAGGTCATTTGCTTTTTCTTCAACCTTTTCTTCAGGGATCTCCACCTCACCTTTGTCATTGATATCAAGATCGTCAGCTGTATCTGGCGTGATCGGGATCTCTTTTTCCGAAACGGCATCAAACTTTTCCAGGATCTCTTTGACAACTTTGGGCGCTCTGAAGAGATTGGTAATGTTCTGGAAGAGGAAGTTGCTCATGAAACCACGGTTAATGACTTCCTCAGCACGGATCTTCTTCGGGATAGACATCACCTTTTCCGCATCAAGCTCGACCATCTCTCCGTTCACATCTTCTCCAAGAACTGGGAAGAAGTTCAGGAGTTCGCGGATATTCTGCTTGTGCTGGTCCGATGTTCCTCGGCCATCTGAAGTTGCTGACGACAGACCATTTGCGAATTCACCATACAGATCCAGAGTTCGCTGCGGGTCAAAATCAAAGACATAGGCTTTTTCTTTTCTGAAGAGCTGGCCATTCTTTTTGAATTTATATGGATTCTGCGCTCTGAATGCCGCCTGGATATAGAGTGCAGGACTTTTCATGTTCGAGAGCATCATCACACCAGTCCATTCCGGAATGGTAACTCCTGTCGTGAGCTGCCCGACGGACAAAGTGATAGTCTTGTCGTATGTATCGATGGCATGTCGAACTTTGTCATAGGACTTCATATTGGACTCGGCGCTGTACTTGTCCAAATCCTCGTCAGCTGTCTTTCCATCTCCAGCAGCAACAATGACTTTGTAGTCTTTGAAGATGGGATGCTCATTGAGTTTCTTTGCCAGCGCTTTGGCACTGTCCACACGATTCAGCAGCCAGAATGTATGTTTGAGCTCATCACGAAGCTCAGGCGTCGAAAAAGGAAACCGTGTCTGAACAGTCAATGCATCCAGAAACCGGTCTACATCTTCATCGTGAACGAATTTTCCGCCTTTCGTTTCAAAGAACTCATTGAGATCGAAAGCGTATTCTTCGGTTTCACCATTGAGATCAATCCCCTGGGAGATTTCATCTTTGATGATTTCGGACATCTGGTAAGTGAACAGATTCAGCGTTGGCAGTGAAGCATACGGATTTTCTGCATCCGAATTCCAGTTACGTTTCGCTTTCTGCTCATCCGCATACGTCCAGTTGAAAATTTCCTTTTCCTCAAACTTATCATTCGCCAGCTGCTTGAACGGCGTTCCAGAAAGGTTCAGCACAAAGCCATGATGAATGTTATCCAAGGCAACGCTTGTCTTTGTTGTGTCGACTCCCTCATGGGCTTCATCAAGAACCAGCAAATCCCATTTCTGGTCATACACCTCATCAAGCTTATCGAATTTCCCTCCGCCATGCCGGCTACCTTTGAGATCCTGCAAGGAGACAAATTCAATACATTTCAGCTCAGGATTCTCATGAAGTTTATGAATATAATCCGTACGGGTAAGAACGTGTTTCTTCCCCTTCAATGTGGAAACTTCTGAAACGAAGACATAACCAGATTGAGAACCTAAAAACTTCGCATAGTCTTCATACCAGGAGTTTGCAATCGCTGGCCGACCAGTGAGTATCAGCACATTCTTAGCACCGATGGTTTTTGCAAAATCATATGTTGTCAGGGTTTTTCCAAAACGTGGCTTGGCGTTCCAAAGAAACTGTCCAGTAATCGGTCGAGTTCGAAAAGCCTCTGCAGTCACATCGACCGCTTTTTGCTGTTCTGCACGCAGTTTATATGGAATAACCTCCTCGGATTTCAGAATTCCTCGGTTTTGCCGGAAGGCATTAAACTGCTGAAGGGAATGCGGTCCGTCTAAGTGAAACCATTCTGTATCGGGAATTCTCTCGACTCCCTGTTTCTGGAGATAGCGATGAAAGTCTGTATCATGGAAAGCGTCTCCACTTCCGTCTTCAAAGATGGCATTGCCTCGCCATTGTTCTTCCGTCACAGTATCCAGAGTATGAGCCTGCTGCTTGATCCGGTCTGTTACATCCTGCTTTTCAGTATAGCCAATCTTAACCCAGCCATCATGACGATGGACTTCAGGAGTGATATAGGCGTAGCACATCGGGATGACTCGTTCGACGGTTTTAATCCTGGCTGCCATTATTCCATCTCCTTTACATGAGTTTCAATGAACTCAATTTCTTCAGGGGATAAGCCGTATTTTTTGTAGAGTTGGTGGTCGATTCTAGAAATGGATCCTGTCCAATCAATATCGGAATTTGAAGTGAAATCTTGCATAGGGACATACTTCCATTTGTCCCTTGTATTATCTTGGGTAATTTTCAAAACACTCAAGGCTGCCCTCGCAAACTTAGTTTTGATATATTTCATGCAATTTTCTGCTTCGTCCGATGTTCTAAAACTACCTATTGACAGAAAGCTTTCAGTTGCCCCCACAAGGGGTGCCCCCACAAGGGGTGTAGAAAGAACTTCACCTATGGCACCACTCCCATTCGCTTTTGGTATAAATACTTTATAGTTATAAAAGCTTTCCGGAGGATCTTGATAATCAAGTCGCGTCCAATAGTATTCCCTCTTATTGTGTAGTAAGCCTAAAAACTGTACAAAATCAGTTGCATCATTTGGCTTTTCTTTGTAAAAAACAACATCGGACAGCACCTTAAAAGCTCCTGATCCAACATCCTTTTTGTGACCTTTAGACTGAAGATTTATTATTTCTGGCTTCTCATCAAGCGCTTTATTAGAAAGCTTATACACTCCTCTTCCGGATATAATCGTGTCGAGAGTGATCTCTTGCTTGGCTTTTATTTTTTTCGGCTCACTGAAAAATCCGGTGGGATTTGGGATTCTTGACTGTCGTATTGTATGACGCATCCATGATCTTCAGGAAAAAATATCCATCGTCATGATAGCCAAAAGCCTGTCGCCTTACTGTCTTGAT
>JADGIS010000155.1 GCA_015233825.1 Erysipelotrichaceae bacterium RD49 | reverse complement strand
AATTCTTATGAATATTTTTCCCTGCTGCTTCACCTGAGTGGTAATGTTTCTTAGCTAGATCGCTAAGTGCGATTAGGACGTCACCTTCTTTTGTTGAAAGTGAATTTGTCTTTCATCATTGCTCTATTACGACTATGACGACATATAACCATTTGTTTCAATTTTGGGAATTAGTTAAAAACACATAAACCAAACGGAGCATGGGATCGGATCTACCAAAACGGTTCAGGAAACCATAAAATTATCCCCCGCGATTTTATAAAAGCGGAGGAATGAAATGGATTTAATAAACGAAGAAAAGTATCGTAACGAATTTAGAAATATATTATTTGATTTATCTGAATCACAAGAGATTTTAAGAGACAAATCTGATCGTTCAAGAATTTACAAGCGATTAGAGATGTTATATCAACCATCTTCTGATGGAGAATCTTTTCGCCACTTTTATTCTGATATTTTCTCTGTATTGACCACGGTGAAACAAGGTGATAAGCCAGGAAGTGTAGATGTATTAGGACAAAATCTTTCAGAAATCCGCAAAGGTTATCAAGCAATAAATACCGATTCAACAGGAAAACTTATTGATATCAGCGATAAGATTAACAAACTTTATGACCATGTAAGTCTGGATATTGCGCGCATGGGATATTCGGATGCCGCTGACTGGAAGCTATCCCAAGAGTCAAATTTAGCCAATATCCGTAGCCAAATTTCTGAAATAACTGTTTCGCAAGAAAAGCTTAGGCAAGAGGCCCAAACAATTGGAAACACTCAAAATGAGCAGAAAGAAAGTTTGGACAATGCCCAGAGAGAATATATTGCCATTTTAGGAATATTTGCGGCAGTTGTATTGGCTTTTACAGGTGGGATTGCATTCTCTACGTCTGTATTGCAAAATCTTCATGTTTCCAGTATTTATAGAATCATTCTAGTCTCTCTTGTAATTGGCATAGTCCTTATCAATTTATTATATAGACTATTCTATTACATAGATCGGTTAGTAAATAAATCTTCTGAAACTAAAATAAAACCATTAAAGATTGTTAACGTGGTATTTATCCTTTTAATGGTATCAACTATTCTTGCTTGGGCTATGGGACTCGTCGAGAAACGGAATACCTATATAAAACGGAATACCTATATAAATGGATTAGGATCATCAATTCAGATTGAAAGTATAGATATGAACGTACAAAACCTATAACAGATTCCATACAGTATAAGACGCCTCAAACCATTCAGCAGTCTGAATGGTTTGAGGCGTCTTTTTGTTGAATTATTTTTAGCTATATTAATTTTCCGTTATACCTCTGTCCTAGAAACCAGTTCCATTGCCGGCTGCCCTTTTAGGGGTTGGCAAAGAACCAGAAAGTTCTGGATCTCCTGAACTTCATAAATTTCACTGACCTGAATTGTACCTTGAAGTTTATGGATTTCTGGCACTTCATAGACTTCTTCAAGAACTCGGGCTTTGCGGATCTCGCAAGCCGGTTTCGAACCCAATTTGTTTGCATCTTTCTGGTCGGCGCAGACTGATCGTGGACACAAGAAGTACTGCATGCCCTGCCAAAAGCTTTTGAGCGTAAACACCACAAAGCACACGCTGCAAAAGATCCAGCCGTAGAACAAAACCTTGGAAAGCCAGGCCAAGCCAAAATAGTCCCGAATCATAAACAGATTGGCCATCATGTAGGCCAGCAGGCCAAAGCCAATCGTTCGTGAGGTGTTGGCCATCAGACTTGCCATCAGTCCTGTAGGCAGATTTCGCTTATGGCTGTAGCTCCAGCGATCAAATAAAACCAGACCAAAGAATACTCCTGCAAAAGCCAAGGTCCATCCGGCAGCCTCCTGCCCAATCACCACCCAAAGATCCATCCTTGGATCTGCCATTCTGTTTTGCGCCAAGCCATACACCAGCGTTGTCATCAGAAAAGAAAATATCATTACAATCCCTCGCTCTCGTTACTTCCAGTATTTCACGAGTAATGACACTATCGATGTCACTGCATATTTTTCTCTTCAAAAACGCAATTTTTGAGCGTATTTCATTTCAAAGTGTATGGTTTTCAACCGTTTTCAGGCCTTTTTGCCCTTTAAACGCTTCCTGATGCATCCATTATCCGCTGGGCTCTCTATTCATCCCCATATTTTTCGTTGATAAATTTTTGCCAATTCATTGAAAACCACTGGCTTTCTTCAAGAGCTTCTTCAAGATATTCCTCGAAAACCTGCTTTGGTTTTGCAATGCAAAACAGATGGCTTCAAGTGCTTGAACCAAAACAGGCCGGTGATCAAGGGATCAAGAATCTCAGCTCTTTTGTCTTACTCTTAATCCAGGCATTCCATTAAAATGTCATAGATTTCATCATGGGTTAAAGGTCTTGGACCCGTCTGGATCAGATTCGAGCTGTCAGCAACTTTGCGTAATAATTCTGGTGTAATCGGTGTAACCGAACGCAGCTGGCTGAGCTTTGTCGGCAAATGACATTCTTGAATGAAGTCTTCCAACGCATCCAGTCCTTCTTGCACACTCTCGACTCCAAAGACTTCTTCAGCAAACCGTTCAAACTTTTCTGGTGCATCTTGGACGATATGTTTGTAGTAAACCGGATGGATCACCGCTAAACCCTGGCCATGATTGCAGTCGGTATAAGCGCCTAACTGATGCTCAATCTGGTGTGCCTGGAAATCGGTTTTGCGGCCGCATTTGAGAATGCCGTTTTCAGCCATGGCAGAATCCCACATCAAGTTGCTTCTGGCTTCTTGATCATTAACGTCCTTAACCAGCCGATGCATATTCTTGACGGTATTTTTCATGATCGCTAACGCTACATCATCGGAAACATTATCCTGGTCCGAGTTTCCGAAGTAGGTTTCCATCGCATGGCTTAACGTATCAAACGCACCCGAGAACACCTGGCTTTCAGGAACCGTCATCGTAAATTCAGGATTCAAAACCGCAAACGAAGGCAGCGTCCCTAAAACACCCGCTTTGATCTTCTTGTCTTCATGGGTAATCACTGCTCCATTGTTCATCTCTGAACCCGTACCGGAAGCCGTAACGACAACCCCCATGGGAATCCCTTCGGTTGGAAATTGATGTTTTTCCATTTCCATCTCCCAGATCCCTTCATTCAGTTTGGCCTGGGCCGAGATGATCTTGCTGGCATCGGACACACTGCCCCCTCCTACCGCCAGAATGAAGTCGACCTTTTCGTCTTTAACAAGCTTTGCCCCTTCTTGCACTTTGGCATAGGTCGGATTGGACATCACGCCATCAAATTCAACGATCTTCTTGCCATTTTTTTGAAGCAGTTCAACCACTTCATCATAAATGCCATTACGCTTGATGGATCCGCCGCCATATACCAGCATCACCGTCTCGCCCATCTTCGCACTTTCCACATTCAGCGCCTGCGCCAGACTCTGCTTTCCGAAATAAACCCGCACCGGATAACTGTATTGAAAATCCTGCATTCTCCTATCCTCCCAAGACTTTCGTCTTTTCTTACCTGAAGCATAGAATCCGGTAGCAACTATCGGTCAAGGCCGGACGCTTTCCTTGTTTAAAAAAGTCGAAACCGATATCCTGAAAACGGAAGGACCAAACCACCAAAGCAAAAAAAACATCAAAGCCAAAACAAGCATCAATCAAAACCCAGTTCAAAAAGCAAATCCATCAAAACCTAAACTCAGCTCAAAAAGCAGTCCATCAAAAACAAAATCAAAAACAAAATCAAAAACAAAATCAAAAACAAAATCAAAATCAAAAACAAAATCAAAATCAAAAACAAAATCAAAATCAAAAACAAAATCAAAATCAAAAACAAAATCAAAATCAAGAGAACAAATCCTTCCTCAAGAAAAAGCACCAGATTTTCCAAGCCTGCCTGTTCACCAGCAAAACCAGGGCTCGGATCCAAGCCGCCAAACCAGGCTTTACTCCACGGATCAATCAACACTCGAATCCAAAGGTAAATCAAAATCCAAAGATGAATCGAAATCTAAATCGATTCATTCATGCTTAATCATTCCCTCACCAAATAAGGAGAAAACACAATGTATACCATGATGCAAGTCTGCAAAGAAACCAACATGTCCTATCAAACCCTGAAATACTACTGCAATGAAGGCCTTGTTCCCAACGTCAAACGCGACCACAATAACCGCCGCATCTTCGATGAACGCGATGTCAAATGGATCAAAGACCTCACCTGCCTCAAGCGCTGCGGCATGAGCATCCAGGAAATGAAAGACTACCTTGACCTCTGCCTGCAAGGCCCATCCACCATCCCGACCCGCCAGGCTTTCCTTGACCAGAAACGCCAGTGCCTGCTCGAAGCCCAAAAGGAAATCCAGTCCAGCATTGACTACATCGACTGGAAGCAGGACTTCTACCAAGATGTCCTTGATGGCAAACGTCCTTACATCAGCAATCTCATCGCCACGGATGTTGAGACAAATTAGCCAGTGAGCAAGAAGCCAGAAGACCAACGCAACCCCATTCAAGAACTATGCCCGGTCTCTGGATATGGCTCTATCGCTCTGACTCCACCAAGCAATTCTTCATCCATGCAATCCTTCATCCATCCGCCCAAACAAACAGACCAATGGACTCAACCAATAAACCAAACGAATCAATCAAGCCAAACGAATCAATCAAGCCAAACGAATCAATCAAGCCAACAAGCAAAACTCGGAATCAGGCAAAAAACTGCCTTGACACCGATTTAAAAAGACCTGAAATTGGATAGAGAATAGACATGGAATAAGAGCCCAGATTCAAATTCTGAAACCCAAAGCAAAAGCAAACCAAAACTAAAAAGCGAAAACAACAGACAAAGACAAGCGAAAGCTAAAAGAGAAAACAACAAACAAAACCAAGCGAGAAGCAAAACCAAAAGAGAGAAGAAAGGACATCAACCAACATGAAAAAGACAATGGTTGCCATGCGTCATGGCCAAACCCTATTCAATCTGCGTAAAAAAGTTCAAGGCTGGGTCGACTCCCCACTGACTGAACTTGGAATCGAACAGGCCAAATACTCCAAGAAATACATCGATTCCCTCAACATCGACTTCGACCACGCCTACAGTTCCACCTCTGAACGTTGCTGCGACACCATGGAAATTCTCACCGGCATGCCCTATACCCGGAAAAAAGGACTCAAAGAATGGAACTTCGGTATTCTTGACGGAGAACCCGAATACCTCAATCCCCCACTCGATCAATACGATGAATTTTTCAGCACCCATGGCGGTGAAAGCCGCGCCGGACTCATCAAGCGCATGAATGATACCCTGACCGAAATCATGGACCAGCCCGACCACCAAAACGTTCTCGTCGTTTCCCACGGCGGATCGCTGCGCAACTTTGAAAAACACTGGTGCCCCGATGACTCCGCCTTTGTCAAAGGCCGCCTTGGAAACTGTGCCGTCCTTGTCTTCGAATACGATACCGACAACAAAACCTTCGAACTCAAAGACGTCTACAACCCAAACTACACCGGCCAGCCAAAGCAGTCGTAACTCTCCAGCCAAACAGCAGATCACCGGATCAAAAAATCCAATCCCGGAACCCAAGCGGTCAGGCGGTCAATCTATCCAGCAATCAAACGGCGCTTGTTGTTCATCTCCTATAGACAGGTTTCTGTTCACTCTGGATAGAATCAACAAGCCCTAGTTGCTTCACCTCAATGCCATCTTCCTGCATTCCACCAAGCCTTACCCTTCAACAAGTTCCCTTGAATCCATGTTGAATCCATGATGCTTGCTGGAACGACAGAGGACTAACCCATAAAACTTCCAATCAGCACCGATCATCAAACATCCATTACCATTCATCCATTCCCTGAAGGATACTTGGATCTAATCTCTTCCAGTATTTCCTTCAGGAATTTTTATCTGGACCAATGAAGATCTCGATTATTGGGATAAGGAACATTCAGCTTCATTGATTACCTTTGTTGGCAGTTATATCGATTTGAATAAAATCGAACCAGACTATACGGGTACGATTACTTCCGACAATAAGATCACCTTTAATGATCTTGAACTAGGAATTTATCCTGAGATAAACAAAAAAGTGGTACTACACGACGAATTTAGCTCTTCGCTTTTAAGAGATCAGTAATATCGACTTTATATAAAGCATTGGTTTTGGGTTCTAAATCAAATCTCCTATAATTTATGTAGTACCACCTGGTACTACATAAAGGAGTGATCTGTCTATGCCGTTTATTAAGCTTCGCAAAATGCGAGTTTCTTCGGATGGAACCATACTTTCTGGTTCAGCTGGACTTATCGACACAACTTATGTCAAGGGAAGCGCTTTTCATTCCAGACAGGTTCAACGTGAAAACCTTGGAAAGGTAATTTGGATCTCCCAAAATCACCGAACTGGAATATTCTTATCTCCCTCTAGAGGGCTGATTGAATATTCTGCAGACCAAGATCAGTTTTCAGAGGTAGATTGCAGTGATTCGAGGATCACAAATAAACAAATTTTCCCGCATCCACCTGTCCATACTATTTTTGGAGACGTCTTTCTCATTACGAGTTGTTTGAATAATTCGATCCTTTTAAAGGCTTTGAACAAGACATTTTTCAATAAAAAGGACCTTCAACGGCTGCTCATTCA
>JADGIS010000154.1 GCA_015233825.1 Erysipelotrichaceae bacterium RD49 | reverse complement strand
AGATGTGTATAAGAGACAGGTATAAAGTTGCTAGAAAATGTTATTCACCTAATGTCTGTTACTATTTTATGAAAAGTTTAGGCTATATATGTCTTCGCTTGCAGAAACAAAAGACTTTTCGTCTTATGCAAAAAACTCAGATTCTCGAAAGGAGGGGATTCTCTCCTCCTCTTTTCAAAATCTGAGTTTTCTTATGCTTTTATGGACATCGAATCAAATGAGTAAATCTTGAGAATCGTTAAAGCCATCCAGAAACCATTCAAATCATTTCAGCCGCTGAATTAAGCCTGAGTAAACTGCTGCGAGCGCATGCGGTTTAAAGCCCCTAAGAGTTCCTGGCGTCTAGGCATCGCCATCGAACCTTTTCCAAAAAAGGACAATCCTTTTTCGTTTGCGATCTGTTCAAGTTCGTCGGCAATCTGTTCAGTGGTCTTGATCCCATCCACCAGGTTGCGTTGGGCAAAGAGAATCATTTTGCCAATGGCTGCCGTCTGCTGGGAGTCAACGAGCTGTTCCAGAGCACGAATATCGATAGGTTCACGGGCAATCGAGATCGTATCGAGAGCATTCGTTTTGACTTTCACCTTCTCTTGCAAAAGAGATGGATTTTTCTGGACAATCCGGGCTGCCAGCGTTTTCATTGCAGGATAGTTGATTAACTCGTCGTTGTGAAAAGCTTTGGCTTTTTCTTTGGCAAACGTCGTGATGTTATACGGCTCATAGTTTTTCATCTGTATAATCTGATCGGCTGGATCAAAATAAGCTCCCGAACTTCCAGCAACCAAAATGGTCGAAACACCCTGGTCGGCCAATTCGCGAATGCGGGCAATATACGGAATAATCGGCTCTTCACTGGATGCAACGACTTCACTCATCAATTCATCACGGATCATGAAGTTGGTAGCTGAAGTGTCTTCATCAATCAACAAAATCCGGCTTCCCGATTCGAGCGCTTCCATGACATTGGCTGCCTGGCTGGTCGAGCCGGATGCATCTTCACTGACAAAATCCGTCGTTGATTTGGCATTGGGCAAAGATTGAATGAATGAAGAAATATCTTCAGTATGAACGCACCGTCCGTCCTCGGAACGGATTTTGGCTGCATCCTTCTGGGTGATGACGTACTCGCGGCCATCCTGGTCGATATGGTCATACACACCCATTTCCAAGGCATTCAGCAAAGTCGATTTGCCATGATAACCACCACCAACAATCAGCGTCACACCCTCGGGAATGCCCATGCCGCGAATTTTGCCGGCATAGGGCAGTTCAAGGAAAACCTCATCTTCTTTGGTCGAGGCAAAAGGAGTTGCATCCTTCATCGGCAGCGAACTGGCTCCGCTTGCCCGCGGCAAGATCGAGCCATCTGCAACAAAAGCTGCTAGATGCTGGTCTTTGAGGGCTTTACGGATTGCCTGCTGGTCTATCGACAGCTCATACGCTTTTTGAAGCGCTTCTTTTTGCGGGTCAGACATGCCGGTATAGATCAGGTTGTGTTCAATCAAAACAGGCAGCTGGTCAAAGAGGATTTCAACCAGCTTGCGAGCCAGGATAGAACGGCCTTTAGCGGGAAAGCCAACATTGATTTTGAAGACCAGAGATCCATCGCTTGGATTGATGGTGCAGGCTGAACGTTCCAGAATTTCCTGGGTGACTTTCGCACAGGAAACCTGGCCGCTTTTGCCTGAGCCGGCTTTTTTTGAATCCATTTTGCGCAAAGCCTGGCCAAACATCCGCAGCAGCTGGTCTTGCAAGGCAATGCGGCAGACTTTATTTTCATAAAGATGCACGGGAAATCCTGGTTTAGCAATCAAAACAGAAAGATCGGAAGGCGATGCAAAAGGATCGGATTGGACATGGTCAATCGATAAAACATAAGGGCCAAAATCCCACTGTCCTTTCAAATCACGATAAGCCGGATACCCGCGGCCATCCAGACGCAGAATTTCACTTTTTAGCATTTGAGATGTTTTCATAAAAAATACCTTCTTTGAACCTATTCTAGCAATCCAAAGAAGATTCCCAGCTTGATGCGCCCAATCCTGGCTGGACAAGCCAAACTCTTATCCAGCTTTTGTTCCATCTTTTTTGCATAGTCTGGCTTATTTCTTTTCAATTCATTCTATTTGGCTATTCAGCTATTCATTTAATGTTTATATTCTTGTGAAATAGTCATACAAATCAAACCGGACAGGATGTTCAAGCGTATAGCCGATCTGGACGGCCTTCAAGCCAGATTGAGCCATCATTTGTTCTTCAAAAAGTCCATCTGGCTTCATCATTCCTAGATAGTAAAATTCTTTGAACTGCTCTTTGGTATTTTTTCGCACAAATAATGGAATCTGCATCCCGGTCTGGGCACTGTTTGCCAGGGCCTGAATCTCCGAAGATTCTTTGGTTCGCCTTGATTTCGAATAGGCAATCAGCCGGGTTGGGGATACGAAATGGTCTTCATAGGCAATCGACTGATTAATCGTTTCAGCTTTGTCATAGTTGATATAAACCGGAAACAGGTTGCTTGTCTTTTCGTGATAATAGCCGCCAACGATTTGCGCGTTCAATCCTTTGGCAAAATCCAGCAGCCGGAACGTATCGGCATAGGTATACGTTTGGTTGAGGTTAAGCCAGGTCCCATCTACAAAATGAGAATAGTCTCGTTTCCAGCGTGCGATTCCAAACTCAATCAGATCTTTTAAGCTTTCTCGAAAGTCACGATTTTCAAGTGCCTGCTGCCATTGCTCGGTCATCCTCAGTTTTCCCGCTTGTTCACTCAGAAAGACAACGCCTTTAGCCTGCAGACTTTTATTCTCATCACCTGAAATCCAGTCCTGCTTGAATTGGTTTTTCAAATTCATCCATGTTTTTTCCTGTAAAGGATACCCAGCTTCTTCGAGCTTCTTCATAAAAACAGTCTGCCAATTATCGGCGTCTTCAAGCATCGCTTCTAACATCCACAACTCATGCGGCCGCTTGCCATTGGCCCACTTTTTAGAAATAAAGCGCAAAAAATTGAGTTCCATCTCGCTGAATACAGGAAGATTTTCTCCTTTGACTTGTTTTTTTAGAAAGTCCGGATAGCTTGGATAAGTCGAATTCGAAAAGATCAGCATTGGATCCATGGCTCCATAACGGTCAAAATCAATCAGTTTGGGAATGCGGCCTAACTGCTCTTTCAAAGCCAGCCATCCCTCTTTTAAGACAGCTGCTGAATTCAAGGAAGCGGATTCAATCGATTTAAAAATCCGTGATTTGGCCTGTTCACTAAAGTGGATCGTTGAACAGCCTGGCAGCGTCCGGTTTCCTTCTGCAACGAAGCGGCGCAGCACATCTTTTTTGCCGCTTACATCTTCGCTGAGGGCTTGGGGAATCATGAAGTTATTTTGGTAAAGCCCGATAAAATCCAAAATCACGACAAAATCCTTATCCTTGGCTTTTCGCAGTCCCCTTCCTAACTGCTGAATAAAGACAACCGCCGATTTTGTCGGCCGAAGCAAAACAACTTGGTTGACTTCTGGAATATCTACACCTTCATTAAAAATATCCACCGTAATCAGATAGTCCAAACTGTCATCACCGGTTTCTTTGGTCAGCCTTACGATAGCAGCTTCTCTTTCCTCCATCGAATTTGCGCCGCTCAAAGCCAGTGTCCGCAGTCCCTTTTCATTTAGCTTTTGGCTGAGCGCTGCAGCTTCCTTGCGTGAAGAGACAAACATCAAGCCTTTCAGTCTGGATCCCGAATGGCCATAATATTTCGTCTCCCGCAAAATATGGCGGATTCGCTCATCATCCATTAATCGATCGAAGTCGCTGAGCTCATCGGACTTGTGATCTCCGATTTCCAAGTCGTCGATGGCGTAATAATGAAAAGGACAGAGCAGGTCTTCTTCTAAAGCCTGGCGGATTCCAATCTGGCAGGCGACGTTGAAATCAAACAATTCATAAATACTTTTGCCATCGCCACGTACTGGAGTAGCCGACATGCCAAACCAAAAACGTGGTTTGAAATGTTCGAAAATCCTCTGGTAGCTTTCTGCCGCTGCCCGGTGTACTTCGTCAATCAAAATCCAGTCAAATTCATCTGGTGAAAACCGCTTGTAGGTTTCCGGCCGGGAAAAAGACTGCACCGTTGAAAACAGATAGTCGGCATCCAAGGCTTTTTGACTTCCTGAAAGCAATCCATATGTATGGGTTTTACCTAATACTCGCTCAAATGAATCACGAGCCTTGCGGGCAATCTGTTCACGATGAACAAGAAACAAAATTTTTGAAGGCTTGAATTCCTGCATTGCAAATGCAGCCGCATAGGTTTTACCGGTCGCCGTAGCCGACACGAGCAGCGCACGCTTTTCCCCTTGCCCAATCAGTTTTTTCAGGTTTTGAATCAATTGGACCTGCATTAAATTGGGTTTGATGACCGATGGGATCGTTTTTGTGATCAGTTGTTTGGCCTGATTGCGCTGGACAGCTGTCATTTGATACTGCTGCCAATAGGTTTCGCGGATCTTTGCATAGTCCACCGATTGAATGGAATCAAACAGCTGATCAAACTGCTCGAAGCATGACTCTGTAAAACTGCCGGGCTTTGCCGCAACCAGCTTGGCATTCCATTCCTGGTTGGTGCAAAGGGCGCTGTCCGTTAAATTCGACGATCCGACAATCAGGCTGACATGATCGGAATGAGTAAAAAAGTAGCCTTTGGTATGAAAGCCGTCCAGGTTTTCGCATTGGTATAGGCGGACTTCGATATTCTTGAACGCGCAAAGCTCATCGAGTGCTTTAGGCTGGGTGAAGCAAAGATAGTCAGTCGTCAAAATCCGTCCGGGAATGTTTCTTTGTTCAAGTTTTCGCAGTACAGGCTTAAGCAGCTGCAGACCGCTTTGTGTGATGAAAGCGATGGAAAAGCTGAAACTTTGACAGGTTTCAAGCTCTTGTTCTAAAGCCAGATAGACCTTCTGTCCTTGTTTGGCATCATTATAGAGAAGCGAGGGCGTCAACGTTTCAAAAGCCGGTATATCGCGGTTGATAAACGCTTTTTCCAGTCCTCGTTTGAAAGATTCAATAGTATTCATGCCTCAAGAGTAGCAGCTTGCAGCGCAATTTGTATATGGGATCAGTCGAGAATCCGGCTTACGGCTCATTTTTAGAATTGATGTAGTATGATGGCTGCAACAAATGGAAAGGAATGATTCCATGCTAGAAGTCAGTGCGGCAATTCTCGAACAGGATGGCAAAATTTTGATCTGCCAGCGGTCTGCATCGAAATCCTGCGGCCTGCTCTGGGAATTTCCCGGCGGCAAAAAAGAACCCCATGAAACCATCGCCCAGTCTTTAGTCCGTGAATGCCAGGAAGAACTTGGCATCACCATCTGCAAGCCGGTTTTCTTTGCGGACGTCATTTTGCCAGATAAAAACCTGCACCTCAATTTCTTTAAAACAGCCATCCAATCCGGCTGCTTAACGCGAAAAGAACATGCTGCTTTCGCCTGGATTTCGCCGGATGAAATCGGTCAATACACGTTCTGCCCCTCGGATCAGCAGATGTTAGCTACCGTTTCGCTGAATGCGCTGTTTCAACCCTACTCTTCCTGTCAGGATAAAGACTAATGGCGCCATCTTAAATCCTTACAGCAAAAAAGGACAAGAGGTCTCTTGAACTCAATTCAAGCTTCTTGTCCTTTGGTCGTAATTTTGAGTCTTGAAACGTATAACGAGTCTATGCTTTGTTCGAAAACTGTTGAACCTCTTATTCGCAAGTAAATCCAGAGTCTTTGGCATCGTCAACGACATCTTTATAGATCATCTTTTCATCTGAATCCACATTGAGCAGTGAGCGGACTTTTTCAAAGTTTTTGACAGCGATATCCATTTTCAAAGCTTCGTCAGTCACTTCCGTTTTAATATCGCTCTGGGCTACTCCAAGCAGGGATGAGATGGTGGATGCATAGGTGTCTTCTTGCGTTTTGACGATTTCTTTGACTTGATCATCCGTCAAGGAAGCCGCGTCATCGCCAGCCGCTTCCCGAATGGCGGCAAATGGCATGACAAAATTAAAATGAATCGAGGAGACTTCAGCATCTTCACTTGGCGCAGTAATAACAGCGGTCATTTCCATATTTGCACCTGGCAAAGTTGCAGTGCAGCTTGTCGTCACTTCTTTGGAAACAGAAGAAGAGCAGCCGGCCAGCATCAAAGTACAAAGTGCGGCGGCTAAAAAGCGTTTTGTTTGTTTCATAGAATAGAGTCCCTTTCACACATCCAGGTGCTTGGCATTTCCGGATGTTTCTTATCAATCCGATTATGCAAAAATTCTTGATCTGTGGCAATGACAGAACAATGACAAAAGCGTTAAAAATGGGAAGATTCGCGAGAATCCTCCCATTTTTAATGAATAAGGAACTGCGTAAAAATAAATCCCGATTTATTCGGACTTAAATCCCTTGATTATGTAATTCCAATGTGTTTCGCTCCCAAAATATGTGATATCGATTTTGGACATTTCCTCATCCGATACCTTTT
>JADGIS010000153.1 GCA_015233825.1 Erysipelotrichaceae bacterium RD49 | reverse complement strand
TTAAAGCAGCATCTATTGGAGACTTTTGGCCATATCCGCTTACCTTCCATTAAAAGCCATGACGTTACTCACCGGAGAGATGAGTGAGGTTCCCTGCTTCGAGATTTGGAAGTATCCAGTGTCCGTTTCCTGGGCTATCCACAAGGCAGGTCTGAAGATATGGCCAAAATATCCATTTAAAGGTTGCGGACAGTGCCAATGACATTGAAATGCTCCAATATTGCGGCCACAGCTATGCGATGGTCAATGCGGATGAAGCGGTTAAACAAGCAGCCCGATCCATCTGCCCATCCAATAATGAAGATGGTGTTTTGGCTGTACTGGATGAACTGTATCCATCATGAACATTGAAAGAACAGCACAAAATTCGACTGATCAAAGAGAAGAGATTCAAGACTAAAATATATTGAAGCAAAATAGCAAAACGTAAAAATCGCAAGAGCAGAAGATGGAATCTTCTGCTCTTGCGATTTTGGTTTATTCATCAATGCTAAGACCAGAATATCAGTCCGGCTTTTTTATAGTTTCGAACAGGAATACCTCACCATATCGAGAAACGTTTAAATTTAAGGGATTAGATAATACTGCTCGAAGCAGGTTGCCCCTGAAGCTGAGGTATAGCCTACTGTAACAAGGACGGATGTTGATGTGCTTGTTACAGGTGCACTGGCGATCCAGGCATTTGTCGCGGCTACATTGATCGCCGCTACTCCCGTAACCGCAAGGATCCGGTTTGTGGAAAACTCATAATTATAATTCAATCTGACTTTGACTCCACTGCCTGAGAGTGGACTTAACCAGCCGCTTGTCGCTGTTCCCCAAAGGCGGGGACTCACGTCTGCAGGCGCTGAAACAGCTCTTACAGAAGTACTTAGTGAGCTTACTGGGGATAATGCCAGAAGTGATGCGGCAGCTAAGGCTGTGATTTTCGATCTTTTCATATCTCCCTATTCTCTTTCTGGTAAAAATATTTCTTATTTTGTGTGAATATCCTTTTCCGATTTTGGTTTTACTACTTTTCCATTACTAAAGTGCAGCTAGATTGAAGAAGGCAAGAAATTTACCTTTCTGACTTTTGGCTAAATAATCATTGTTCGTACAAAGGTTTCTCATTCAATCTAGGCAGTATGTGGTTTTCGAAAACTCCATAAGAACAAAGCCACCAGGCCTACAAATATGCAGTTCGAGCTGAGCAGGATATAGGCTCTTTCATGAATAAAAGAAGCTGAGGTAAGACAAATAGTAAGAAGAGCCGCTAGAAAGAATACCAAAACAGTAAGAAACAGGAATAGATAAAGCCGAATATTCAGAGAATGAACGAAAAAATGGGCCTTATTCTTGTTCAATCCTGCAAGCTCCAGTCGATGAAGATAGGTTGTTTCTTTTGCGTGCCGCTTCATTTCATTTAAGACCAGGATGAACATTCCAATAATCAAAGCGGCTATGCATAAACAAAGGATGACCAGGATTCTCATTCTGATTTTTTGAAGCTTTACCAGATGCTCAGAGGCGTAATTTCTAAATTCAATTCCTTTGGCTGAACCGAGTTTGCTTAATTCTAGCTCTACTGAAAGCTGGTTCTCTTTTGACTTCAGGTTGGAGCTTACAACATTCACCAGCGGATTGACCAAATGGACTGAATAAGCGGGCAGCCACAATGGAATGGTGGACTCTTTTGGCTGGTGAATAATGCCACTCACCGGAATTTGTTCGATCTGTCCTTTTCGATCTGTGATCTGTAAAAGAGTACCTGGCTTGATTGTTGTCTCTACTTTTCCTTGATCAGCTCCATCATTAACCGCATTCAAAACGCCGGGCTGGGTTTCATGGACCGGCGGCAAAGAGACAATTGCTTCTTTGCCTTGCAGCCAGTTTTCCCAGTTTACTGTTCCTTCAAAATCCTGGTCCTGCAGACTTTGAATCATTTCCGGCTGCGAATAATAGTAGATTCGTGGGTAAAAACGCCCTTCTCCTTGCGGATTGAGAGACAGCGCGCCAGGAATACCTGCCATACCAAAGACTGAAGGCTGGGTGGAGTAGACTAAAGACTGCTCGATTTCAGGCCAGCTGACCTCATTGTTCATGGTCCAGCCATAATAATAAACATCATCTAAATTTCCATTCTTTAGGATCTGGTCCCGCACGTCTGGAGGAATGGGTTCCTGATATTGAAACAGAGAAGAAATCGCTGGATGGTCGGCTGTTTCTTCAAGAAAGAAACGGTTTTCAGGAACCAGGATGCTTTGAATGGAGTAGTCGGGAAAGCTGTTCAATTCGTTTAAATCGATGATCTCGTTGGCAAGAGCATGAGCACCAAAGATCCAAACGACTTGAATAGCAAGAATGATTCCGACCATCGTCAAGTAATTGGAAGCCAGAGAATGGGCCATTCACTGACGAACAATTTTCTCAGTTATGAGGCGTTGCTTTCTAGATTGTTTTGTTTTGCGCTTGCGATCGGGTTCAGGTTTTGGCTTGTATTGCGAAACAGAACTAACATAAACCGCTAAAATACCGATTCCACAAGGAACCAGCAGGCCAACCAAAATGGCCAGCAGCCAATAAATCCAAGCCGGCGTTTTGAGCACCAGCAAACCGATCACAAATACGAGTAAAGGCAGCCAGGCAGCCTTAGCGGCCAGCGTAAATAAATCCAGACAAAGCCGGGAACGGCGAATTCCGAAAACACGCATTAATCGAATTTCATGACGATGCCGGTAAATCCAAAGCGCCATGGATTCGATCAGAAAAAGAAAGAAAAGGGTCATCATGCCGGCCATCAGCGTAGTAAAGGGCAGGTTTTCAGCAGATAGCGGATCAGCAGACAGCGTCCGGTTGTCATTGAGGTAAATCTGTTCGCGTTCGATATCCAATGTTTTCCAGACACCAGAATAGCCAGGTTTCGCCTTGAAAAAGACATTCTCGATGAGTCCACTTTCAAAAGGACCATCATCTTTTGGACTTGCTGTAAAAAAGCGAAGCGTGCTGCCATTCCCATTCCAGAAGCGGGAATAGTTTTCAAGAATCCCGCATAATTGAAAGGCTTGTTTTTCAACTTGGCCATCCTCAGTCTGAACCAAGAGTTCAAGGGGCTGATCGAGTTCGTACGAGATCCCAAGGGCGTCAAGGGCTTCAGCTTCGACAGCAATTTCGTTGGCCTGTACAGGAAGATTTCCCGACTTTAAGCGCAGGCAGGCGAGTCCAAAAAAACCATCATCTGCATAACCAATTGTTCCAGAGCGTTGATATCCGATATTTTCTTCGTTTTCTTCCAGCTCACTGGTTAATTCCTCATGGCTTACTGTATCAGGCTGTTGGCAGACGACCTGTCCGGCGAGGGATTGGATGCCGATTGTTTCAATCATCGGATTTTGGCGGATTTGCTGGGTTTGTCCCGGATGGATTTGAAATACACCGGTTTCCCACCTCCCATAGCTTTGGTCAGCTAACTGCTGCGCTTTGGCCGACGTATAGCTTTGGATGCCGATCGCGCAAACGGCCAGCAGGACAGCCAGCCAGAAGCTGGTCTGCAGACGGTGCACCAATTTGCGATTTCCTGAAAAGAATCCATGCGCAGATTTTTGTGGTCTTCGTTGTGCTTTATCCTTCATAAGGAAATACTTTGCCATCTTCAATCAGCAAGACATGATCCGCTTGTTTAGCCAGTCCTAAATCGTGGGTGACCATTAAAATGGTCTGATAAAACCGGTTGGCACAATCTTTGAGCAGCCAGAAAACTTCATCAGCGCTTCGTGTATCCAGATTGCCAGTCGGTTCATCTGCAAAAACAATCGCCGGCTGATGATATAAGGCGCGGGCAATGGCAACACGTTGCTGTTCACCGCCGGAGAGTTCCTGCGGAAACCGATTTTCCAATCCTTTCAGATTCAAGCTTTCCACCAGCTGCTCCAGCCACTCGGGATTTCGGAGCCGTCCTTGAAGATCGCTGACAAAGCAGATATTTTCCTGGGCGGTATAGTCTGGCAGCAGCTCACAGTCTTGAAAAACAAAGCCTGTCTTTTGGGCGCGGTAATCGGAGAGCTCGTCATCCGTTTTGTTTTGAATCTCTTCACCATCTACAACGATAACGCCCTGATCCGCTGGCAGCAGGCCGCCCAGGATTTGTAAAAGCGTAGTCTTTCCACAGCCGCTTTTTCCGACCAGGGCGGTTAATTTTCCTTGCTCTATAAAAAAGCTGCAGTCTTCCAGCACCTTGCGTTCGGTATGACCACTTCCATAGGTTTTGGACAGATGCTCAACTTCCATACAAACTTCCATTCTTCTTTTTCCTCCTGTTTGTTACCATAGGCCTTTTTTGTTACAGTTGTATTACCAGTTGAATTAGCGACTGTACTGATCCAGTTCTGAAAACGGTAAAAGAAGAATCGCCCGAAAGATTTCATTTTCCACTTTCGTTTCCAAATGACCCTGATGAGATTTCAGGACTTTGTCAACAAGGTCATGGCCGATGCCAAAGTGGCCAGCCCGCTTGGTTTGATAGCGTCTGGTGGGGTCGGGCAAGGCTTGCTGATCAGATGTAAGACTGGATAGGACGCTGCCATCCAGAGTGTTTTCAAACTGAATTTGAATCTGATGATCGTTAAGCCGGGAAGTAATTTGAAGAGTGCCTTCTGGTTTGGAAAAATCGATAGCGTTGGCCAGCAGTGTCTCAAAAACCTGTTTGAGCCAAAGAGAGTTGCCGCTGATAGAGATTGGCTCCAGATGCAGGCGGACTTTGAGATGCTTTCGTTTGATGTTGGCTTGCTTTTCATGCACACAAAGCAGAAGTTCATGATCCAGGCGAAACTGGGCATAAACGGAATGATGAAGCTCACTTTTGAGCAGGGCAGTGCATTCGTCAAGAACTGTTTCGCAATCCGTCAGATTGGCAAGAATTTCCGGATTATCGGCAATTGGATTCTGTTCAGACAAATCCTCGAGCAAAAAATAAAGGGCGGATAATTTGGAAGAGGCTTGATGGAGAATATTTTCATATTGTTGGCGTGCAGCCTTCCCTTCTTCCATCAGGCGTCCAGCCAGTTTCAGATCATTCGCTTCTTTTTTGTGAAAAGAAGCATCGATGCCAAGCAGCGGGAATTCATCCGGATGGGAATCAATTGCGGTCACTGGCTGCAGTCTGTTTGGTGCCCGGCTCAATTTGTCTTTGTTTTGCAAATTGGGTTCTTTTGTTTTTGCTTTCTTGCCACCCCGACTTTGATCGGCAGCCAGCTTGATTTTTCGGACTTGGCGTTCCGTTCGTAAAGATGAATTCTCCAGCTTATAGCAAAGCTTTTTCGTTTCAAGATCAAGATGTCTGCCAAATCGGAAGACCAGAACCAGGCCGATCCCTGCAAGAATGAAGCTTGCAAAGACTGTGGCCATGATCATGGGATCATGAAACAAAAGGGAAACCAAGTAGCGAAAGCCTAAAGCGCCATATCCAGACGCCATCCACAACTGCCAGTTTGAGACCAGATTGGATGGATCACGCAGGATCGCCATGGCCTGATCGACCGGCAGATTCCCAATCATCCAGGCGGCTGCCAGGATGACAATAAGGGCTGTATTAAAGCCTAGAAAAGTCAGGACTAGGATGAGCGTAAACTTAACCCCATTCTTTCGGTTTTTATTTTTATTCCTTCTTTTCACTTTGCTTCCTCTTTAAGACACAACCGATATCCCATTCCGCGTACGTTTTCAATTGCAAATACATCTGGGAGCTTTTTACGCAGTTCCACAAGCCGCACGCGCAAGGAACCCTCACTACTTTGGGTGGAGATGCAGCTGGTCAGCATTTCTTTTGAGATGGTTTTGCCAAAATTTCGAAAAAGGATCTGGAAGATCTTGGCTGTACTGGATTGAAAAGAGATTTTCGTTTTTCCTTGGTGCGTGGCTGTACCATTTCGGGCGATTAGTTTTTGTTCTTGGTCATTCCAGATCCATCCTGCATGCTCGAGATCTTCTTGAAGAAGGCCATTTCGCCTGGCAAAGGCGCTGACCGCTGCTAACAGGATGCGCGGCTTCAGGGGTTTTGGCATAAACGTGATGCAATCGAGATCGTATCCGCGCAAGATAAGATTTTCTTCCGTATCGCTGCTAAAAAAGATGACGGGAATCGAGAAGCTTTTTTGCAGCATGGCGACTGTTGGATAGACGCAGCCATCCGGTAGATGGACATCCAGCAAAAGCAAATCGATCGTTCCATCGATAGCCTCATACAACTCTTTACAGCTCTCACAAGATACGGTTTGCCAGCCTTGTTGATTGAGAGATCGGCAAACCCGTTCTCTTAAAATCTGTTCATCTTCACATAAAAGAATTTTCATCGCATATCCCTCTTTATTCGGTTTGTCTTCAAAGACCATTAAGCTGCTAACAAAAATAGCAGCAAACCTGGATCGATGAGCTTAACCAATATGGTTAAAATAGTAAACTCTACCATCACTGGTTTCAATACTTGCCATCCGTTGAATATCCAAGCTTTGCAAATCTGAAAACAGAATACGATCGAAGTGATTTTGCTGTTGGAGATGTTAACATCGTAATTTTTCTGTAACACTTCTTTGGTAAGTTGGATGCAGAAACCTTAATAATTCTCACAAAATCAAAAACGGTCGGAAACACCTTTATGAAACGTGTTTCCGACCGTTTTACTTTTCACCTAACAGGTGATGTCAAATGTGTTGAAATCCTGTACAATGCAATCTTCC
>JADGIS010000152.1 GCA_015233825.1 Erysipelotrichaceae bacterium RD49 | reverse complement strand
GTGGTAATGTTTCTTAGCTAGATCGCTAAGTGCGATTAGGACGTCACCTTCTTTTGTTGAAAGTGAATTTGTCTTTCATCATTGCTCTATCACGACTATGACGACATATATAACCATTTGTTTCAATCAGTTAAAAACACCTGCAAGCAGATTCATCCACAGATCGACAAGCCAGCCAAAAATAAAGGAGGCTGGAAGCTGGCCAATTCGCTGCGTATAATCAAATCTTTCTCGTAAAAGAATCCATTCGCCGGCAAAAAAGAGAACATTCATCAAAAAAGTCCAGGTTCCAAATGAAATCCGGGGATACTTCAGAGAAATAACAAAGGGAACACAGGAGACGGGTGAGGTTCCAAGTCCTGTTTTGGTAATCAAACAGATTCCACCGGCTACAAGAATCAAGCCGATAAAAAACAGGGCATAGCGAATGGGCAGTGATGATGTTCTGGTCTTCATTTTCTTCACAGATTCTCCTTTACTTGTCCAGTTCTTGGTGCTGGTTTCTTCTTGGTTCTGCTTTGGTCTTCCTTGCTGGCGGCATTTGTATTCACCTGTGCAAGCAAGGACATCAAAGTCTCTTTTTGGGTTTTCCCCAGGCCTGATAAGACAATTTGATCCACTTCCTTGCCAATGGCTATCACCTTTTGAGCCAGACCACTTCCTTGTTCAGTCAGGTAAATTTCCCAAGAACGCTTATCCATCTGGCTGGGCTTCTTTTCCAGCAGGCCTTTTTGTTCCATCAGTTTCAGCAAAGTCGTAATCGTCGACTTATCCAATACACACCATTGACCAATTTGTTTCGGCGTTTTGCCATGTCCTTCGTACAGGCACTGCAAAATTTTGGGCTGACCAGGATCGAGATTGAGCTTTGCGGTTCGCTCATGAATAAGCCGGTCTACGTGTTTAAAGGTCTGCATCAGCAAAAAGTGAAAATGCCTGGCCTGGTCATCCGTCTTTTCCTCCATCGCTTCTGGATCCATATTGGCTTCTCGGACCACGTGATTCCTTTCTGACATTTGGCCTTCTCCTTTCTCGTTTTTTTAACATCCTTTTACAAAATCGATCTTTTTTCTTTCCCTTACAATCTTATCGTACCGAAATGTAGTTTGAATTCAAACTATATTTTGTGCAGAAACTCTTTTTTAAGAAGAACAACCAAAATCCTCACCATGAAAAAGGACCGGAAATCCGGTCCTTATCGTCTTCGACGGCTAGCCAAACTTGTTGAAATCCAGACAGCCATCGATTGAATGGCTTAAAATGTCTTATTATTCAGTGCTTTCAGCGTAACTGTCCACGAGATCGCCAAGATCACAATCAACAACGCAGCCAGTGCCCATCCAATCCAGGGATTGGAAAAGAACTGCATAATCTGGGCAAGATCCATATCTCCAAACATCATAATGCCGCCCCCTAGAACAGCGGCTAAAACAACTCCAAAAAAAATCCCTACGCTTTGCGTTCCAAACATCACAAAGACTGGAATCATGACACTGATCATGACTAAGCCCGTACCAATGCTGGAAATCGTCTCAATCAGATGGGTTGGCCAGTCTGCTGGTGCATAAATCGAAGTGGCTGCAAAGATCATAATTCCTATCAGCATACCCCCGATCAAGGGATAGGCATAAAGTTCATAGGCACAGCTTTTGCAGGTAAAGGGTAAGGTAAACAAGAACTTGCCAATTGGCTCTTCGATCTTGGTGATTGCAATCTTCGCAAGTATGATCATCAGAAACATCGGAAAAAATCCGCAAGCCGTCCCCATTCCGATATAGCAAATCGCCAACCCCCCAATGAGCACCAGCCAGTTTTTACGGCTGATCAGCACTTGCCAATCGTATTCCATTAAACCTTTCATCGTTATTTCTCTGCCTTTCCATATTCATACAGCTCGATCAAGTGATCTAAGCTTGGTTTATCCACAACAAGCTCCGGATAGTTTTCCCGGTAGTAATTGCGGTCTCGAACCAAAACCTTTACGCCGCCAGTTGTCGGAAAACTTCCCACCACACCGCGTAAATCCACCTCTTGGACCTGTTTGTCCGAAAGTGAAAGCAGGCCATATTCATCCAGCACACTTCCAACTTCATCGTGAAAGCGGAGTTTGCCTTCATGGATGAGGTACACATCATCACAAAGCGACTCCAAATCAGAGGCGATATGCGAACTGATCAAAATACTCCGGCCGGGGGTTTCCATATACGTCTGCAAAACTCCAAGAATATCATTGCGGGCCACCACGTCCAATCCAGATGTTGGCTCATCTAAAATGAGCAATTCTGGATGGTGGGCCAGGGCGGCTGCCAATTTGGCGCGGGCACGCTGGCCGGTTGACATCTTTTCGAGCCGCTGGTCCATCTTGACGGACAGTCTTTGGCAAAGTTTATTGTATTCGTCGAGTGAAAAGTCTGGATAGAAACGCGCAAGGATCTTGCCAACGGCTTTGGGATCAAGCACTCCATTGAATCCAGAATCAGGAAATACGGCTCCAATTTTGGCTTTCTGCTTAGCGCTGAGCTTGTCGACATCCGTTTCAAATACCTCAATGTCTCCTCGATCTGCTTTTTCTAATCCCAGTATCAATCGAAACAAGGTTGACTTTCCGGAACCATTGACCCCAATGATGCCCGTAATGGTGCCGGCTGGAATTTGAAGGTCAGCTTCCAGCTTAAATCCCGGATACATTTTTTCTACATTATTCAGTTGAATCATTTTGAATCCTCCAGCAGCAGGTCCACCATGTCTTTGATCTCCTGGCTGCTTATATCCATCAGCCTCGCTTTGGCGATGGTTTTCGTAAGCTCTTCTTCGATTTGACGCCTGGCCTGTTCTTTTGAAAATTCAGCATCAATCGCATTGACATACGATCCCTTGCCATGAACAGTCGTGACCAGTCCTTCGGCATCCAGCTGGTCATAGGCCTTTTTGACCGTTAGCGCTGAAATGTGATAATCACGGGCAACTGCACGTACACTAGGCAATTGTTCTCCTTCGGCCAGCGTTCCATCTTGAATCTGGCGGCGGATCTGTGTCGTGATCTGTTCATAGACTGGCGTCATCGAAGAGGATGAAATCTGCAGGTTCATATCACATCCTCCGAAAACACTATATAACAGTTGATAACAGATGTAAACAGTGAGAAACAGTTTAAACAGTAGTTTCTTCTCTCCTGGCCTATTCCTCTGTCGTCCCTGTTGCATCCCCTCTTTTCAAATGCCGTTTTCAACTTTTTCTTTTCGGGCATTCGCTTTTATCTTCAAATTGGATTGCACCCGTTACAATGTCGGTAAAGAAAAAGACTGACTTCTCTCCATCAGCCAAGTCTTTAAGAAAGCAGGTACCCCTATGCGTAAATCCAAAGAAGCAAGACTCGCTCAGATTCAAAATCTGCTTGAAGACCATGAATCCATGGCTGTCAAAGATCTGGCCGAATCGTTGTCTGTTACGCCTGAAACCATTCGCCAGGATCTCAATGTGCTCGAGCGCAAAGATGTAGTCGTTCGCGAACACGGTTTGGCGCGAATTGTCAAAAACCAGGTAGAAATTCCATTTGAAGTTCGCAAAAGCATCAATTTCAACCTCAAGCAGCGCATTATGTTCCGTGCGATTGCCGAAATCGAAGATGGTTCAACCGTCTTTCTCGATTCAGGAACCACGATTTATTCGGGACTGGAACTGCTTCGATCCAAAAAAGATATCACCATCGTCACCAACGCCATTCCAATTGCGGACGCCTGCCTGGATTTAGGCATTCAAGTCTTATTGGTTGGCGGAATGATGATCCAGCGCGGCAAAAGAGCGGATGGCTATTTTGCGATGCAGCTGCTCGACCAGATTCATATTGATCTGGCCATTATGGCCTCCGACGGAATCCGCAATCTAGGCGGGATCAGTGTATATTCGATTGAAGAATTCGGTACCAAGCGCAAAGTTCAAGAGCGGGCTGACCGTCTCATTGCGGTGATTGACCGTTCGAAATTTGATCGCAAAGGGGCATTTAAGGCGATTGACTTCAAAGACTTTGACATGATTATTACCAATGAATTGAATGATGAAGAACGCGCCCAGATTGAAAATAAAACCAGAATTCTTGAGGTCCCTGACAGCGAGTAGCTTCATTCGTTATTACGTTGTCAGCTTAGATCGTAAATTCAGCCCTCTTATTTTTCAGGCATTTTACTCGAATTCCTGAAATCCAACCGGTTCTGTTTTTCTCTTATCGGTATGATCTTTTCGTCCTGAACACATTGAGGAAGTATTACTATTCCGTAAACTTTCTGAGCGTTTCAAAAGGATGTTTGTGGATCAACAGGTATGATGAACGTGTAAAGAAAAGGGGGTCACGATGACCATGACTAAAGAAGAATTCAAGAAAGTATTAGAAACTGCAGTAGGCGGAACCGCTTATGGCGACGAAATCATCGAAGATTTAGTAACTCACTTCGACGAAACTGGTAAATACGCTCAGACTGCTAAAGATCGTCTTGATGAAAGAATCGGTTCTATGACTGGCTGGGAAAAGAAACACCGCGCTGAAGGTGATACTGCTAAAGCTGACGCTGAAGCTGAAAAAATCGCTATTGCTAAAAAAGCACTCGCAGCTATCGAATAGTTTTCTTCAATCGCACAATAAAAACGGGAGCCCCCACTCCCGTTTTTTCTTTGCCTGATTTTGACCTGGTAAAACTAGCTTTCGATAACCATCGAAACATCTGGATTGATAAAGCCATGAATTGGCCCACCGCCCATCAAACCGTATTGGTCGAGATTGCGCTGATCATAGAGCAATTGAAGCGGATAGATGCCACTGTTTCCAGCCACCAGAGGGTAAACTGCTGTTATCACATTTTAGCGAATCTAGCTAATGTGTATACTTATATTCTTAATAGCGAAAATCCTGAAGAAGCTCTCTAAGACTCTTCAGGATTTTTAGTACTACTTTTTAAGTTAATCATCTAAAGTCAGGAGATCAGCCAACCAGTTTATCCACTATGGCTATTTTGAAACGCATACAGCCTCAAAAAGCATCCAGTATGAGGCCGATAATCCAGGCTACTCTCACGATCCAAAAAGTCGGTAAACCCGATCTGACTGTTCAAACAACTTGTCAGAGTGCAGTTTCAAAGTCGTTTGTGGTTGAAGACGATCTTGGCAAGACCTATCTTGAAAACGCATTGCCTATTTTACAAAGTTTAAAGCAGAAACTGCCAGACAAATTTCGAAATATGGAGATTCAGGAAAAGAAAACGGCGGCTCAGTAAATGTTTATCCATGACGCCCAATCAGAGATTGACCAATTCTACAAGCTCTTTCCAAAAACACCCGCCAGCCTGCCTCTCGATGAGACCAGCCTGCCGCTCTGTCTTGCTGAAACGTTGGCAGACGGCGAAAACGCACAATAAGTTTGTACAACTTTTTGAAAGGCTATATTCGAAGATCTTCAAGCCAATCCAATCTTTATAGAATCTCAAGCAGAGATGCCTGATCAATATCGTCCTTTTTTGGATAACTTGAAGCTAATTGAGCTTTTCCTTAATGAAACCAAGCTGAAAACAGCGGATGAAGATTGCTTATATTTTATTGATTTATCAACTGGAGAAGTAACATTCAAATGCAAAAGTTTCTCAATTGGTAAAGAGGATCAAATTCCTGTGTATACAGGAGACTTTGAAAAGCTGCATAAGGATATCCGCTCGGATAGGTTTCAAGATTCCTGCCAGTTTCTCCAAAATAAACTCGACTTCATCAAATCCAGTGGTTACAACATCGAAAGACGAGCAGGCAAAGGCCTTTTATCTGGTAAAGGGAAGTTTCGGATCACCAAAAGAAATAACGAAGACTTTGTTGATATCGAGTTAAAGCTTCCAGCCTATAAACTGAAAAACGAAGAGTGGAAATCTGGAATCACTGAATTCTTTGCAAACATTGCAAAGAATTTCGAACAAGGCCTGAATGATCAGCTTCAGCAAACGATGGACGACTTCCCTTCCTGGATCGAACGCGATATCGCTTTGATCATCAGTGGCACCTCAAAAATGTCTGTATACGCATTGACTCACTATCTTGCAGGAAAAGCCTTTACCAGTGAGTACCGACCCTTTCGTCCGGAAAAATTTGATGGCAAGTATCGGCTTCTCTATTCAGTTGACGATATCGAAAAAATCGTAAAATCCATGGATGAGCGAAATCTTTTGCGGATCCGAAACGAATACAGCTATTCGAGATACTCCAGCGACTTTGATTACGACTCCGTTAGTTCTATAAAGAAAACAGAAACCGCAAGTCTTCTCGATCAAACTACCAATCTTCCTATGGCAGACGTAGCAGAACTCCAAAAAAAGCCAGTCCTGACCGACTACGAAGCTCAATATATCCAATGCCATTCGGTTAAGGTAATTTAAGATAAGCAAATCATCTCAATGAGGTGGTTTGCTTTTTTTACGGCTCATTAGAGCAGTTGGTTACAAAATAACACAAAAGAGACAGTTGACAAATTCAGCGGCAGCCCTGTAGACAAACTCCGAAGGAGTCGAGAGGAGTTGTTTTTCTCCTCCCTCTAGAAGGAGACCTGTCAAATGTTAAGTGCTTCACTTTCCCCACATTTAGCTGCCTCAGCTAACCCATTCACCTACACTCCGCTAACCTTTTCTCCAGAAATGGTCCGCCAGATGCATAAAGATACTGTTCAAACTGTCATGGAACACCATGAGGA
>JADGIS010000151.1 GCA_015233825.1 Erysipelotrichaceae bacterium RD49 | reverse complement strand
ATCAAGACTGTAAGGCGACAGGCTTTTGGCTATCATGACGATGGATATTTTTTCCTGAAGATCATCGATGCGTCATACAATACGACAGTCAAGAATCCCAAATCCCACCGGATTTTTCAGTGAGCCTTTTTTTTTTTTTTTTTTTGCGTTTTTAGAGCGCAGAACTTGGGCAGGATTTGTCACAAGCAGAACCAAAACCGAAACCTTCTTTTAAAATTTGTAATTTGAGGATCATTTTTGAATCTTGTTTACGGTTTTTGGCTATAATGGATAGGAATTCGAAATCCCTGTCAAGCAGGCGTTTTTGATAGACAAAGGCAAAAAAGTTGGCAGATTTTGGCCAATCTGAAAAGAGATTGGTATTTCTTCGATGCCTAAAGGCTTTGCCAATTGACAGCCTTTGTCAGACCTTTAAAATATTTACGTTACTGTATATCACAATCAATTAAGGAGTTCGATAAGTTTATGATCAGTTCCAATGATTTAAAACCAGGACAGACCATTAATGTAGATGGCGAAATCTATGTTGTACTGGATACCCTCCAGAACAAAACAGCCCGATCTGCAATGGTTGTCAAAGCAAAAGTCCGCAATCTTCGTACAGGAAGCAACGTTGAGCTTTCCTGGGGCGGTGGTGAAAAAGTAGAACCTGCCATGATCGACAAGCGCGAAATGCAGTATCTGTATGATACGGATGACGCGATGGTCTTCATGGATAATGAAACCTATGAACAGGTTGAAATTCCAACAGCTCGACTTGAATGGGAACGCAAGTTCATCAAACCAAACGACAATGTAAACATCACCAGCTACGAAAATGAAATTCTCGGTGTTTCGCTTCCAGATAAAGCGGTGCTGCAGGTTGTTGAATGCGAACCAGCTGTCAAAGGCGATACCACATCTTCTGCCCAGAAGAACGCTAAACTCGAAACCGGTCTGGAAATCAAAGTCCCACTTTTCATCAACGATGGTGAAATGATCGTTGTTTCGACGGCTGACGGAAAATACTCCGGCCGCGCAAAATCCTGATCCTGAAAGCCGCTTAGCGGCTTTTTTTGTGAAATGACCTTTAAATAAAGGGGTTTATAACTATTGTATTCTTGGAATTTTGTTATAATGAATAGTGTTCAAGGAGGAGATGTATGACAAAACTGTCTCGAAAAGATAAGTACCGCGATCTGCGCAGTTCCATTGAACAGGAAGCCGTACAGACTTCTGCCAAGCCCGAACGATCCATCCGCATGGCCGCTCCGGATATGCGCCAGGACCAAAGAAACCAAAGCCGGGCTGATTCGGTCCCCGTGCTTGAAGATCTGCTTGGTGAAGTCAAACAATACAACCTTGACAACGGCGATCTCAATCTTGAGGATACCCAGATGCAGATTTTGCATAACCTCAACAGCGCCCAAAATGCAAAAGCCAGACGCTCACAGCATCTCGTGGCAATGGAGCAAAACGAAGACGCGGGAGGAACGACTCGAAATCTGTATGGATCAGATCTTTCTTCAGTTGTTTCGGTCTCCTCTATGCCAAGCCAGAGCGCAAGGGCAAACAGGCAGCAGTCTTTGCCAAGGGATGAAGACAATCCCCGGGTGTTAAAAGCCGATGAGATCGTAGAAGAAGACTATCTCGATCTGTTTACGCCTAACGGCCGACAAGAGGAAGTCGTTTCGGTTTCTGGTGCTCAAAGCGAAGATGGCTTTGAGGCTTTGCAAAGCGCGAACAGAAAAATACGGAAAAAAGAAAAGAAAAAATCGGCTGGCAAGCCCAGGCAGGTCAGCGCCCGCTCCAAAGAATTCGATGATCTGTTTGAGACAGCCTCGCTGCCTGTAAGTCCTGACGCTTCAGCCCGCGGGAAATCTTCAAGGCTCGATGCCATTGAGGATACCAAAGAGCAGGATTACTTCGCCGTAAAACAAAACCGCCGCGCTTCCAAATCGAAAGCAAGGCAGGACGATGAGGACAAACCGGCAGGAAAAGCGGCTATGATTTTCATGGTGATCTGCTGCATCGTTCTTGTCATTTTGATCGCATTGACCATCTTCTGGATGTCAAAACTGGGGATTTTTTAATGAAAGCATTTAATGTAGCTTTAGATGGACCCAGCGGGGCTGGCAAAAGCAGCGTCGCTGATGTCATCGCTCAAAAATACAACCTGACCCATCTCGATACCGGGGCCATGTATCGGGCCATTGGGCTGACTTTACATGACCAAAACGTAAAACCTGAGTCCGGCCAGACTTTAGAAAAAGCGCTGGCAGACATTCAGCTGGAAATGAAGGATGGAAAAGTCATCGTTAACGGGAATGATTTAACGGACCAGATCCGGAAGCCGGAAGTCTCGACTCTGGCCTCGACTTATTCGGCACTGCCTGCTGTTCGTCATAAGCTGGTCGATCTCCAGCAGAAAATCGCCGCCAATAAGGGCTATATTCTGGATGGCCGCGATATTTGCGATGTTGTTTTGCCAGAAGCGGAGGTCAAGCTCTATTTAGATGCTGCCCCACAAGCCAGAGCCCGGCGCAGACTGCTCCAGGATCAGGAAAAAGGCATTGCGACAAACTATGAAGAGGTATTGAACGGCATTCTCAAGCGGGATGAAGCGGATAAAAACCGTAAAACCGATCCGTTACGCATTTCGAAATCAGCTATCGTGGTCGATTCGAGTGAACTGACGTTTGATGAAACTGTCGAGGCTGTCTGTAAGATCATCGATCAGACCTTAAAGGAAGCAAAACTATGATTAAAGGAACTGTAGCGGTTGTCGGCCGGCCGAATGTTGGTAAATCAACCGTATTCAACCGAATCATCGGCGAAAGAAAGAGCATCGTCGATGACATGCCCGGTGTTACCAGGGATAGAATTTACGGTAAAGCCGAATGGCTGACCCAGGAATTCAACCTGATCGATACCGGCGGAATTCAGATTCAAGACCAGGATTTTGGCGACGAAATCAATATGCAGGTGGATATCGCCATTGAAGAAGCCGATGTCATCTTGTTTCTGGTCAGCGCTCCGGAGGGTGTAACCAGTGATGACATCGCAATTGCCCGCAAGCTCAACCGCTCCCAAAAGCCTGTCGTGCTGGCAGTCAATAAAGCGGACAATGAAAACCTGCGCATGGGCATCTATGATTTTTACCAGCTTGGCATCGGGGATCCGATTCCGATGTCTGCTGAACATGGAACAGGCGTTGCGGAAGTCCTAGATGAAATTGTCAAGCTTCTGCCCAACAAGAAGCTCAAATCGTATGAAGGCATGACGACCTTTTGCGTCATCGGGCGGCCAAATGTGGGCAAAAGCTCACTGACCAATGCGATCCTTCGCGAAGACCGGGCGATTGTGTCGGATGTGGAGGGAACAACCCGCGATGCCGTCGATACACCGTTCCGTTATGATGGCCGCGACTATGTCATTATTGATACTGCCGGCATGCGCAAACGCGGAAAAATCTATGAAAACATCGAAAAATACTCGGTTTTACGCGCTGTTTCTGCCATTAACCGCGCAGATGTAGTACTGTTTTTGATCGATGGTGAAAAGGGAATCCGTGACCAGGATAAACATGTAGCCGGTATTGCCCATGATGCGGGCAAAGGCGTCATCATCGTCTATAACAAATGGGACACCGTCGAAAAAGACGACAAGACCATGAATGAAATCACGAAGAAAATCCGTGAAGAATTTAAATTCTTAAGTTATGCGCCCGTCGCATTTGTCAGCGCTCTTACCGGTGCCAAAGTCGGGGGGCTGATTCCGCTGATTGACCAGGTTCATGACGCCTGCGCCCTGCGCGTTCCGACCAACGTTCTCAATGATGTCATTATGGATGCGCAGATGATGAATCCGCCAAAACCCCACAATGGCAAGCAGCTGCGGATTTACTACGCTTCACAGGTCTCTGTTGCTCCGCCGACGATTCTGATTTTCTGCAATGAACCAGAACTGTTCCATTTCTCTTACAAGCGCTATTTAGAAAACAAGCTTCGGGAGGCCTTTGGCTTCATTGGCACCCCGATTGTGATCAATGCAAGGAAGCGGTAATTTTATGAAAACAGCAGTCATTGGCAGTGGCAGCTGGGGCACAGCCCTGGCCCAGGTGCTTGCCGATAACGATCAGCCCGTCGCGCTGATCGGTGTCAACGAAGATGAAATTCGAGACATTAACCAAAACCACAAAAATTCAAAGTATTTCCCTCATACAGATCTCAATCCAGCCTTAAAAGCGACTGACAACTGGGATGCGGTCAAAGATGCCGATGTGATTTTGCTTGCGGTACCTACCCAGGCCATTGAATCCGTTGCATCAAAAGCGGCTGAATATGTTGATCATCCGGCCATTTTTGTTAACGTAGCCAAAGGCTTTAACCCCAAAACAGATGAGCGGATGAGCGAAGTGATCCGCCGGGTTGTACCCAAAGACAAGCTTTCCTCGGTTGTCTCTTTGATCGGGCCCAGCCATGCCGAAGAAGTCGTTGAACGCCAGCTGACGTCCATCGATGCCATCAGCCAGTCCGAAAAAGATGCAGCAGTTGTCCAGGAATTGTTCTCCAACCCTTACCTGCGAATCTATACCGGAACCGATGAAATCGGCAGTGAACTGGGCGCAGCAGTGAAAAACGTCATGGCCATTGCCAGCGGCATTATCGCGGGATTAGGGTATAAAGACAACACCCGTGCGGCTTTGATTACCCGCGGCCTGCAGGAAATGATCCGCTTTGGAACGCATTTTGGCGGGGATCCCAAAACCTTTATCGGTCTGACCGGAGTTGGAGATTTGATCGTAACCTGCTCCTCTGAAAACTCCCGCAACTTTCAGGCGGGCAAGCAGATCGGCCAGGAAAATGATGTCAACCACTTTTTAGCAACCAATACCAAGACGACGGAAGGGATCCGGACGGCCAAAGTTGTCCATGATTTAGCCGCAGCCCAGAACATTGACATGCCGATCTGCGAGGAAGTCTACCAGATTCTGTACGAAGGAAAAGAACCGAAAAACTGTGCCAACGATTTAATGTTGAGAGATTTAAAGAAGGAGTTTTAGTGTATGCCAAAGTATGTAAATAAAGATTCTCTGACTGATACCCTTTATTCTCAGTTCCACCTGAAGAAAAAGGATGCCGCTGAGATTATCAATACTGTATTTGAAGAAATGTCCCAGGCTCTTGTTTCGGAAGGAACAGTTGAAATCACCGGGTTTGGAAAATTCATTATCTTTGATCGTAAAAGCCGCATGGGGATCAACCCAGTCACCAAAGAAAAAATGGAGATTCCATCGACCAAACTGCCTAAATTCAAGCCAAGCCAGACGCTTAAAAACAGATGCAACAATAGAGACCACTAATTCTTTCCAGCCTTCAAAGCCCTTTTCCTGCACCAAGGAAAAGGGTTTTTTATCTGGCAGACTCAAAAATATATTGAATGGAAATACCATTGAGCTATGAGAGGAGAACTATAAGCAGGAAGCAGGCAGTGCTTTGCAAGAACCGGGATTCAGTCAGGATTGGATGGGATCCAAACTTGAAACCAAAACTTTCGATCTGCCGGTCACACTTGAGCGAATTCAATCGTTGTATAAGTGAAAGGACCTTTCAATTGTGATTTACAAATTGATTTCTGCATCGGCACCGAGACTTGAAAAGGAGAGAAAACATGCATCTGGATACTGAATATTTGATCCATAAGTACCAAAAAAATCTGTATCTGGCCGCGTTTTCCATCCTTCAAAATCAGGCTGATGCCCAGGATGCAGTTCAGATGACGTACGTGAAGTACTATCAGCAGGATCTGGACTTCAAAGACGAAGAGCATGTTCGCAAGTGGATGCTGAAAACAGTATTCAACCAGGCCAAGGATATCCGCAGAGCCTTTTGGAGACGAAACCGGGTTTCCATGGACCAAATCGTAGAACCAATAATATGGTCCAAAAAAGAAGATCAATCCTTATTTGAGGTGGTCTGTACCTTACCGCAAAAGGAGCGAGTGGTGCTGCAGCTGTACTATTATGAAAATTACAGCACCAGGGAAATGGCTGAACTGCTGTCCATCAGCGAAGCGGCTGTTCGTAAACGATTATCGCGAGCTAGAAATCTGCTGAAAGAAAAACTGAAGGGGGACTGGCAAGATGAACAAGAATGATCCGGCATTTTTAGACAATCAGAAACGATACCGGCAGGCCATGGACACTCTGCCCATTCCCGAATTGATCAAGGTGGAAACAATCCAGGAAAGAGAGAGACATCCAATGAAAAAAGCGAAATCTTTAGCCTTGTCTGCAGCGACAGCAGCTGTCTGCTTACTAGCGGTTACAACCGCCTACGCAGCAGATCTTGGGGGCATCCGCACCACGATCACCAGCTGGTTTAATGGTGAAAAGACCGAAATTGAAGCCACTCCCAATGGCAGCGGCGGCTATACCTTTAAGACACAGGATGGGGAAGTGATTGGCGGCGGAGGCGGGGTAACCTTCGATGAAAACGGCAATGAAGTCTGGCTGCCGGCTGATGATGTTTACGAACACGGATTTGCGGAACAGATCGTTGAAGAAAACGGACGGACATATTTAATAATCCAGGATTGCAAAGAAGATTTAACAGACTTATTGGGTCTCTGAAAAAATTGGTGGGATTGGGTTGGTGGCTGAATTTGATATGTCAAAAAAGAAATATGGAAAACAAAAAAGATCTCCCGTAGGATGGAAGAGTCTTACCAGAGACGAACAATCCATA